>NZ_CAJGZV010000001.1:2723211-3046423 GCF_904846065.1 Psychrobacter immobilis | reverse complement strand
GGGCTGTATCGATTTTATAAAGACTTAACTATATAACGTTATTCCAAAGCTTGATCACAAATGTGTCATCGTCATGGACAATGCCAGATTTCATAAGAACAAACGTATCAAAAAGCTATTAAACCGACACGGTCACCGTATACTCTGGCTACCGCCTTACAGTCCTGATCTAAATCCTATTGAACACAAATGGGCTGAGGTAAAAAAGCTCAGGCAGGGCTGGGGTGAGAATGATCTAAATCATTTATTCAGCAATGTCTGCTGTTACAACTTTAAGTTGGATTGACTATATCTTATTTAAGATCAGATAAAATAAATGACTATTTATTGAGGATATGAGTCTTTATGAATTGTTGATCGGGATTTTCTAAATCATCATTTTAAACCCCTATAACAAATCATAATTTGATCTTTTGATAACAAATAAGGTAAAGATTTTTTTAATTACATTGGGATTTCAGCCATTCGCTTAATTTAATAATATCATCCTGATTATTCTTTAATTCCTTGCAAACGAAGTAAAATTGGTCCCCTGTTAGAAATTCGTGCATTGGAATTCTAACGATATTTTGTTTATAAGCGTCATCCTGCATCATATAATTATTGGTAAGAGTAATGCCCAGATTGTACCTTGCGGCTTCTATCGCTAGTAGTACATGACTAAAATGATTTATCTTTATATCGCTTGGCAATTCAAATCCGCCTGCCTTACACCACCGCAGCCAATCCTCTGCTGTATTCACGCTTGTATCTGCATATCTCACAGACAATATTGGATGCCGCCACAATGCGTCAGGAAGGGGTTTATCTCTTATTTTCTCCCAAAGCTTTTGACCACACACAGGATATAAAGTTTCAGTAAATAAAAACTTACTGATGAAAGCATGTGGAGGAGGATCGACGGTGATATAACAATCGGCCCTTTGCTCATTATAATCAGAGGGATGATTAACCATATCTAAAGTGAGTTCTATTTCTGGATACTGTCTATAGAAGTCTTCTAGTCGAGGAATCAACCAATTCACTGCGACTGAACTGTACAGAGCTAAGCGTATATGCCCAGGTTTTCCATGTTTAATAATCTGACTACTATCTGAAAGTAGACCCAATGCGCCACTCACATCTGTGAAATAACGCTCACCAACCTCTGTCAACGAAAAGGTCCGGCCTTGCCTGTAAAACATTGCTTCCCCAAGATACTCTTCAAGGATGCGTATTTGGTGACTCACGGCACTTTGTGTCACATTGAGGCTTTCTGCTGCTTTTGAAAAGCTGTTAAGCCGTGCAACGGACTCGAAGCACTGTATTGCACGCAGCGGTGGTAAATCCATTATTACCTCAGGTAATACTAAATATGTTTTATATCATTATACATCATACCGTTACTTGAATATACTGCCTGACAGATCGTTAAATCAGCATGAACCCATTGGGGTTTTAACAGTTTCTGAATTCTGAATAGGGCGGGGAGGCTAAGAATGCCAAAGATGAGTGTTGCATTTGCCATGACGCTATTGGTACTAGGAAATATCATTGCGGTCTTCTCAGACGCCTTGATAAAGGCCTTGCCCTCTGAGACGGCGGTATATCAATTTATCCTGTTTCGTCAATGCACAGCGGTTTTAATGCTGTTGCCATTTTGCTTAATTAATAAAAAGAACAAGTTATTCAGTAATATAAAATGGCACTTTGTTCGTAGTCACGTGTGGTTATTGGGTGTGATATTCATGGTACTGTCTCTTCAAGCACTGCCTCTTGCGACTGCGAATGCTATTTTTTATGCCGCCCCTTTATTTGTATTACCACTGGGTTTTTTATTTTATAAAGACAGATTAAATTTTCCGACTATCGCAGCCTCTATATTAGGTTTTGCTGGTATCCTCGTTATTGTACAACCGAAACAGATCAATTTAGGGGCGGTGTTTGCCCTTATAGTGGCGGTAACCATGGCGCTAAACAATCTGTTAGTTCGTAAACTTCCACAACATCATACTGTCTATCAAACGCTACTTTTGACCAATTTATTAGGAATCCCATTCGCGCTTGGTTTGGCTATTTGGGAAGGACAGCCATTTGATTGGCGCTCATTGATTACGGCCGCCAGTTCAAATGTATTTATTTTGATTTATGCGGGTATATGCGTACAGGTGTACCGACACATTGAAGCGTACAAAGTCTCTAGTGCGGAATACTCAGGTTTACTAGGAGCGGTGGTGGTCGGAATCATATGGTTTAACGAAGTACCAAATATGACTTTGTTAATAGGTTCTGCGCTGATTATCCTACCTTTGATATGGCTTGCTACTCTTGAATCTATGAGGTTTAGACAAAAAACTGGGTAGGATAATAGCTTTTAAAACCTAATCAAGCTGATGTGCCATAAATAATAAGAAATAATAAAAGTTATGAATAAGACTAAAATGTTATTTAACGTTTACATCGGTTCATGCTTGACGAAACTGTAGATTACTTGTTAAACACTATAATAAGTCGGTTGCATGATTAAAAACTTCCAAGTTGGTTCTTATGTATCTAATAGTATCGTGTCTATAAAAAAGACAAACTGTTATTTAAAATACCTCAACTATTCAGCTGTTAGCCCTGCTTTAACACCCGATAAACCGTAGCCACCCCAACACCAACCGCCTTAGCAATCTCCTCTTTCGTCATATTGTTTTGACTGGCCAACTCTCTAATACGATTATGTTTCACTGTATTGGCTTTCTTACCTGTGGGCTTATAACCACTATTCGCTAACCCCTGCTTAATACGCTCTCTACGCTTATCGTTATCAAGCTTTGCCATCGTTGCTAACAAGTCGATCAGCATATGGTTAATCACTGCTAGGATCTCACCTGTCATGCCCTTACTTACCGTATGTGTGGTTGGTAGATCGGCCACCACCAATCGCAAGCCCTTGTCTTTGATGCGCTGCTTTAGAATTGCAAAATCATCTTGAGATAGCCTGCTTAATCTGTCCACGCTTTCAACCAGCAGAATATCGCCTTGATCAGCGTCCTTTAATAGCTTAGCTAATACTGGCCTATCGAGCTTTGTACCACTGAAATGCTCAACGTACTCAACATGGTTATCGTTATAGCTTTGGCTAAAGCTAATCAAGTCAGACAAGGCTCTCTTAGCGTCTTGATCCTTAGTGCTGGCTCTCACATAAATACGAACGGTCATAACGCCACCTATATTATTTAGACTTAATAACCAATGTTCATTGATAATAATAAGATATTACTATCATTTAAAATTAATAACAAGCCTAATGATAGATATATTATCGTTTAGAGGTTTTATTTTTTAGGTATAGTCTATTGATAGGTTATTGAGCCAGTGAGTCTTTACTAACAGGTTTGTACATTCAAGCCTTTAAACTTTATAATGTTCAATGAAATCACGAGGTAAAATGTATTGTGATCACAGGCCAATAAGAAATTACCTCATGAGAAAAGTATATAGTCCAATTAAGGTTATTGAATGAAACAATATCTAGATTTATGTCAACGTATAGTTGATGAAGGCGTATGGGTCGAAAACGAACGGACTGGAAAGCGTTGCTTAACTGTTATTAATGCTGATTTAGAATACAACGTAGGCGCTAATGAGTTTCCTTTAGTGACTACTCGAAAAAGCTATTGGAAAACGGCTATCGCAGAGTTATTGGGGTATCTACGTGGTTATGATAGCGCAGCTCAGTTTCGAGCTATTGGATGCAATACATGGAGTGCCAATGCCAATGAAAATGAAGCTTGGTTAGCTAATCCTTATCGTAAAGGTGAGGATGATATGGGCCGAGTATATGGTGTACAGGGACGCAGGTGGCGTAATTCAGTAGGAGAGGAGTTTGACCAGCTTCGTAAGATTTATGATAACTTGCGGAATGGTATTGATGATCGAGGTGAAATCCTAACTTTCTATAATCCAGGTGAGTTTCATATGGGATGTTTGCGTCCTTGTATGCATACCCATACATTTTCATTGTTAGGAGAAAAGCTTTATTTAACTTCATCCCAGCGTTCCTGTGATGTGCCATTAGGTCAAAATTTCAATCAAGTCCAGGTTTTTGCTTTGTTAGCTTTAATGGCTCAAATTACGGGGCATGAGGCTGGAAAAGCTTATCATAAGATTGTAAACGCACATATTTATGAAGACCAATTAGAGTTAATGCGCGATGTGCAATTAAAACGCGAACCGTATCCAGCACCTAAGCTTCACATCAACCCTGAAATTAAGTCGCTCGAAGATATTGAAACATGGGTAACATTGGACGATTTTGAAATTGAGGGATACCAGTATCATAAATCTATTGCGTATCCATTCTCAGTTTGATGTAAATATAAGGTGAAAGTTGAGAAAAATGATAGATTTTTTGTTAGGTATAAAGCATTAATATATGTGACTTGTTTTATGCGGTATATGCTTATTAGCTAAGCTCTCGTTAGCTTTTAAGTAAAGGGAATAAGTTTATACTTTTTATAGCACAGGTGGTTTTCGACAGACTAGTGCATAAGCTGTTTCGATCTAGCATCTTCTAAAGCTAACATTTTTCTCAATTTCTCAATTTCTTGTCTAGCTTCTGATAAGGATCTCTTATCTGTGTCAGATAGTGTTTTATAATAATCTCGTGATTCTCTCATGTTTTGCAACCGTTTATCTGAATGTTGAGCGACCCTTTTTATATCTTGATATTCATTAAACCAGTAGATAACCTCATTTTGTGCTCGACTGAGCTTTGCTTCAATCGCATTTTTTACATCGGTAGTATTCGCTCGTATTTTTTCTTTACGCGATTTCTCTTCAGCTTTTCGAGTATCTTTGATCTGATTTAGCTTTTGGACAGGCCAAACTCGGTTTGAGATAGTATTTCGATGAATACCAGTCATCTTCGAAAGTTGCGCTGTAGTGGGTTTTAATTTTTTGTCATTTTCAATATCTATCAAGGCATTATTTAGAATAGAAGTAACTGCTTCAAAGCTGCTACTATTTTTCTGGCCATAATCTCTATTACTCATAATTCGACCTCTTCACCAAGATTTTCCAAGACCATTTTGGCTTCGTTCATTGCTGCTAGAATTTGCTCACGATTGTGCGAATATTCTGGTTTATTGAGGTTGGATTTATTTAAGGTATAAACCTCACGCCATTTAGGGGCATGTTTAATAGTTACAACGGCTTGTTTGCATCGAGCTGGGTAACAACGTAGGGAACCAATACATGGTAGGCTTGAGTCATATTCTTCTGCTCTACCACCATAGCAAAGCCCCTGTCCCATATGGACAATGGCAACACCTTGATCTACCATTGCCTCATACACTTCCTCTTCCGTATAGCCTTCAGCCATATATCCACTAAACGTCTTGATCAGACCTTTTTTATGCTCATTCGCTTTCCCACCATAATATGTACCATTTGGATTATGGGCTGTTTTAATAGCATCTAATTCAGCTGCTCGGCGCAATGATTTCGTATCACCTTTTCGGTTCCCGTCTTTTGACAGCATCTCACCTATATCACCGTAGCCTAACGTAACTGACGAGGTGGCGCCAGCAGATGTGTACTTAGAGATACTCTCTACAAAATGTTTCAATTGAAACGATATAAGAGGCAACCCAACCTCAGCCTTAAACAATTGATATGTTAATGTGTGTCTTAGCATATACGGGTTAAATTTTAATTCATTCTCAATACTTTTACCTAGTAGTTGGCCTATAAAACTATTCATTTGATGTGTAATGCCGTTACTAGCCATTGCCTTAGGGGAACTACCTGGTTTAACAGTATCTACATTAGAAACTAAGTAAGGTGAAACTTTAATTTTTGAAATATATGATGCTGCTAATATTGCATCTTTAACAATCGGTATAGCTACCCATCTGTCGTCAAACAAGCCTGTACTAATTTCATCTTTATGTTTCTTGACGGTACTTTCAATAAGCCAAACGCCATCATCTTGAACTAAGCACGAACAATCTTGAACTCTTATTTCTGATAGTTCAGATGGTCTCATACCTGTATACTGACCTACTAAATATGTGCATGCATACGATACGAGGTTAAAGTATTCTCTAAGATCATCTAACTTGTAACCACGTTTTTTCAATTCTTTACGTAAAGTCAGTCCACCCATAACCTTAGAATCTTTATTGAGCATCCAATCATAAGGTTCGACTATATTTGTAACGAAACTCGGAGAATAACCTTTGGTTCCTAATCTAATAGCAATATAGGCATTTAAAATTTCGTGGGTTACTCTTTCTTTATTTGCCCACGATGCATGGTTGCTTGTATCAAATCTTTCTAAAGAGTTAGGATCTGATATCTTTGCTGAAGCTCCTATAGCACTTAAAAAGTCAACTATAATAAAAGAAGCCATTTTCGAGAGAGATTCAAATACTAGATCTGGCAGTACTTGTTCTTTTTTCGAACTATTAGTATTAGCGAGTTTTTTCCATTTCAGGCTATTTAACTCTACATAAGCGATAGGTTTTTCAAATACATACTGAACCGAAGCTGGACTGCGTAGATATTTGAAAAATTTATCTAGCTCTATATCTTTTACACGATCATAGTTTTCAGCGGCTTTGGAATACAGTTCGGGTGTTATATCGGAGAGTGTTCTGATTTTTTCCTGAACAAACTCATAGCCTAGCTCATGAGATGCTTGTTTAAATATTTCATTAATAAATGCTAAACCTCTTTCGAAAATTGCAATCAACGAGTTCGCTTTTAATGATTTTTTTATTCGGGTTTTCCCTTCTTTTCCCTGAGGTTTGAAAATCGAATTGTTTAGCAAGGCCAACTCGAATATAACTTTCATTTCTGTTAAAACGAATATTGGGATCTCTGTATGCTTTGAAAAATTAATGCGGAGCTTTGCACCTTGGACATTTTGTGCAGCATTAGGATAGTCGTTATTAAAATTCCAACACATGTCAGAAAACTTTGATAATTTCGATACAGGTTTGTCCATAAGGTACGTCACATACTCTATGTCATCTGTGTAATTATTTTGAAGGTGTTTCTTCTTTTGAACTGTAGCGTGGTCTAGAGCATCTAAAACATATAAACGATGTTCTGCAAAATCTGTTAATACATTCAGCTTTTTTTCATAGTCCATTAGATTACTCCATCAACTAGTGTGGTCGTTTCAATGTATTCTGCTAAACGCCGCCCATTTTCTAACTCTTCTAAGGAAAAATTAGATAGTTCTGGCTCTGTGATGCCTTTTATCAGCTCTAAATTCTCTGAAATGACATGCCCATAGGGTGTGTCCATGACACGGGAATGCTCTGTCAAAAGCGTATAGTCACGCTTCATTGCAAAGATTTCAGGGAGGTTTTTAGCTGTAATAATGACATTGTCACAGCTCAAGCACTTGTTATATTGTGAGCATGGAGTACCAGGTATGTAGGATGAAAGATTTTTTACAAAATCCGGCGGGTCAAAAATATTTCTGCACTCAGCTAATGGAGTATGAAAGCTCGTTACTAACTCATCATTGTTTTTGGACTTTATATCTTCTGGCAACTTCTCAACTTGTTTATCCAGAGTCGCTTGATGTATCTCTTTTAATTCATCATTTATCTTCATTCTACTCATGGAGTTAAAATCTAGAGAATCTATATAGCCAAGAGTCGTTTGGAGTGAGGAGTGGCCCAACATGAGCTGAATTTCACGTACAGTTACGCCATTTCTAAGCATCTCACTAACAAAGGTTGGTCTGAACCGACTTATTGTAAGAGTTAAGGGGTTTCCTGCATCATTTTTTAAATTATATTTCTCAACAAACCTAGACAAACTAGCTCCCAATGCTTTTGCATTTTTTTCTTTATTTCCTAATATTGGAGATACTCTGCCGTGCTTTTTTGTACTATCCGACTGATAGATGAACAATCTATCTTTAAAAGCATCATCTTTAATATCTTGTCGAAAACTACCAGTTAATTGGTCCAGTTCTTCAAAAATAACTTTTATTGACTCAGCTTGAGATGATGTAAGCCATGTCAGTTCTGCATTAAAAAGATCAAGGTGGTACTCTTTGTGACCATCAGATCGCTCTTTCCAATATCTAAGGCAAGGTCGTGATGTTGCTGGGTGGGAGTCTACGTAATCATTCATATTAAGAGAAAGTAAAGGGTCTGCATTTAAACCAGTGATTTGAGCAAGCCTTAAAATGTAAGGCGTTAGTGTATCCATATTTATCATTGGGGTAACGCCCCATTCATTGTATGTCTCTATTAAACCCGTACCTGAATTCTTAATAATTCTTAAGAAAGACTTCTCGATAGGTGAATTAGCTGTATTATGATGAATTGGTTTACACATTAAGGCATTTTCAAAGAGCCATCGCGCATTCTCTAGTGTCGAGAGACCTCTTATGATCGAACATTTCTTGTCCAAAGGATTCCTACCTACACCCGTCTTCTTGTAAGGTGTAAGGGCTGTTCTGGATTCACTCAATCCTTTTTCGATAGCATCTAATATTTGGAGCCGCTCGTTCATAGTAAATGGCTTTTTAACGTCTGTTTCTCTGCTTACAGAAAACCCCTCTATATCAAAAAAACTGTATTCCATATCGGGCACTTGTTCTAGTCTTTGTAATGCGTTGCGTGCAGCACTTAGATTCGTATTTGCGTAATGGCTTGAGGTTTCTTTTTTTATTATTTTTTGCTGCAAATATTTCCGATATCTAGGCAAGAGATGCGCGTCAAAAGTTACCTTGATTCTCAACGGTCCAGGTCCGTAATAATTAGTCAAGAATTCTATAAGCTGACTACAGGCATTTCTATAGTTTTCCTTACCTGAATCTGAAGTTACAGTCACACTTTGAGCAGCAAAAAGCTGCTCTACCTGAATGAAAGGTTCTAATTCTGAAGGAACGAGAAAATCTTCAGCAGCATTTAATTTTCTTGCTGCAAGTCTATTAAAACGGTCTATCTGACTTTCACTGGAACTTTTTCTATTGATATTCGCTTCGCTTGTTCTTTCAGCAACGCTTTTATAATTAGCATCAATAATTCCAAGTTTCTCTAGGTCTTGATGAATGAATTCCCAAGCATCTTTAACAACATTAAATTTCAAGGATCCTTTTTTTATAGGTAGTTGTTCTGAAGACATTTTTCCTATCGAAATCTTATTGCCGAAAATAGGTAAAGTGTGCTTTTCCTCTACAGATAGTTGTCTGTACCAATTCAATAGTTTCCTCGTGTTTTCGATGCCAGCCGCTTCGTAGCTTTCACTTGGTATTACTAGAATACCTTCTTCAATCATTTTTTCAATTAAAGGAGTCGTAATACCCCTATGTGTTTGTGCAACAGAGTATGAGACACCTACAGCACTTTGAATATGATTAACAGCTACACTGAAGCCTAAAGCATTATCAGCTTTACTAATTGGTATTTCCCATAGTGCTTCTGTATCTCCAACTGTTTTCGATACCCATTCTATAACAGCTGCTTTGGCGTCTTTAATAGGTTGCTTTTCTTCAACTTTCTTAAAGTCTGCACCTGAAATCCCTGGCTCAGAAAAACTCTCATAAACCTTATCAATGGTTATTCCATCGTTTTTCATTTGATGTCCTTAATGCCAATTCTTAATTGCGTCTGTTCAGACAAGCGCCTCATCTTCTCGGCTCTAGTTAGTAAGTCACCGTTCTCGTCACACATGCTGTTATAGATATCTTGGGGAATGCTTGTATATATCTGTGTAGTATGGAGATGGTTATGTCCTAAGTTTTTCTGCACAATAACAAGCCGATCTAAGTAATCGGCACCTAAATCATTTGACTGCAATATTGCATAAGCATTACCGTGCCTTAACTTGTGAGGAGAGATGCTTCGATCAAGGCAACCTTTCTTTATTGCACGTTCACTTATACGTTCAAGCAATTTGTTGATCGCACTAGGCGTATAGGGAGTACCTTTAGCATTAAAAAATGCTGGGGTTTCAGACGGGTCTACATATTTACGGGCGTGTTTTTTATACAGAGGAGATGCGTGATATTTCTGCACACGTTTGATAGTTGCTAAGCTCAGCAGAGTCCAGCGTGGCTTAATTTGATTACCACGGCCCTTACTTCCTTTGACTTTTAAAGGCGCATAATCAGCATGGATAGGCTGATCATTATCGCAGGAAATAAACTTTTCAGAATTGAAATTGTTAATATCTTTAAAGTCTTGAAGAGTAACTCTAGGTAGTTCTGAACGACGTAAGCCAGAGTCGTATAGAAACTGGAGTAAAGCTCTTTCTCGTTCTGAATCAGTAAACTTAATCAATATAAAAAGGTCATCAAGTGTGCAAGAACTAATGGGTGTTCGCTTTGGTGGTTTTGATAGCAAGCCATCGCTATATGGATTATCTTGTCTAAGCTTATCACGGTCTTCTGTAGGGCTACAAAGATATTCAATGAAAGCATGTATTGTCTCATCTCGACTTCTAACAGTAGATGAGCTCTTATCATCTTCACGAATTAAAAATGTCAGGTATTCTTGAATTACGTATTTTGGAACTGTAATAAATACTTCATCAGATTCACTGTCATCATAATCTGGACGACTACGAATATAACTTAAGAAGTAGCTTAGGTTTCTACCATAAGTAACTGCTGACTTATAAGAAATTATTTGATGTTTGGATTGATACGATAAATACTCAGAAATAATAGGAAGGATCTTGCCATCATCGTCAAATACTCCAACACCATTCACTTTTATAGTTTTGTTCGATGTTAAGTTTGGAATCTCATTAAGTAAACAAGACTGTGATAAATCTAGCTCTACATCAGAACAAACTTTAATATCCATAATACCCACTATCTCAATACATAGACTGAATTATGTATTGCATTATATACGATCCAGTACTCCATACTGTGCATTATTGTTATGGGGGTATAATAGGAATAAATCTGCTGAACGCTGATAGAGCTGGCATGACAGTTTATTATCCGCCACAAAGAACTGAAATAGCGTATGACAAGGCGGCAGCGCAACTTGATCTGCTTCACCGGGATTCCAACCAGACACAATCAAACGTCTTGAATTGGGATTGGTTTTTATTTGTTCAATGACTTGGGTGATTTGATCGACACCATCGTTATTGTAGCTCCCATCTTCACGCTGGCTTGCGCCATAATTGCGCCACTGATGACCATAGACAGGGCCTAAATCACCAGCAGGGCGATTAAAGCGTGCCGTCTGTTCAGCCGTTGACCACTCATTCCAAATACGTACGCCATTGGCTTGTAGATAATCAACATGCGTACTGCCACTTAAAAACCAAAATAGCTCATAGACGATAGATTTAAAGTGGACTTTTTTGGTGGTTAATAATGGAAAACCGTCGTCTAAATTAAAACGGAGCTGCGCGCCAAAGTGGCTCAGCGTACCAGTGCCAGTACGATCGCCTTTTTCAGTGCCTTCAGTGAGGACAAGATGCAGCAAATCTAGATAGGCTTGCTCATTTTTACACTGCTTGTTGTTACTAATAATGGAGTTACTCATGGTCATAAAATTGCTCTTCTACGCTATTAAAACGCATAGTTGTATTGTTTTTTAACAGGCTACTTGATGTGAATTAGTGCTTAATAAGCCGACTGCTTACCCCAGTCATAGATACCGCGTTTGTAAGCGTATACCAGCATGATGAAACCAATAATAATCATGGGAGCGCTGAGTATCTGCCCTTTGGTCATCCAGCCTAGTAATACAAATCCTTGGTCCGCATCGGGTTGGCGGAAAAACTCAATGATGAAGCGGCTGATGCCATAGCCCAATAAAAATACTGCCGATGCTGCCATACGTGGGCGCGGTTTTGATGAATACCACCATAGGAATAGGAATAATAATAACCCTTCGGCAAGTGCCTCATACAGCTGTGAGGGGTGGCGAGGTAGCAAATACTGCCCATTTACTTCAAGCATCAACTCTTGCAGCTCAGGGTTGGTTTGCAATTGCTGCATATCAGTAGCAGCCGCTTGCGGGAAGTAGGTAAGCCAGTTGTAGCCACCGTTAGAGACGCGGCCCCATAGCTCGCCATTGATATAATTGCCAATACGACCAAATAACAAGCCCGTTGGCACGCAAGGAACGATAAAGTCCAGTACTTGAAACGGAGTCTTTTTATACTTACGGGCAAAATATAACATGCCCAGTAAGACACCAATCATGCCGCCATGGAAAGACATACCACCTTCCCAGACTTTGAAAAGGTAAGCGGGGTTTTGTAAAAATTCACCGAATTGATAAAACAATACATAGCCGACACGACCGCCCAAAATGACGCCAAGTGCGCCAAAAAATACCAAGTCGGACACCATGTCAGTGTTCCAATTGTCACGTTTGGTACTGCGATACCAAGCCAGACCAAAGGCGGCGGCAAATGCTAATAAATACATTAGGCCATACCAGTGCACTTCTACTGGACCCAAAGACAGCGCTACAGGATCGTACTGAGGATGTATCATCATAAGGGCATCATAAATTTGGTAATAGAATGCTGCTCATAATAGCAAAAATAGCCAGTGAGGCATACCAAATTACGGTGAGGCTCATCTCATGGTAACAACTTATCTGCTACGGGTAACATCTAGAAAGAAAGCCAGAAAACCGCTAAGATATAAAAAAGTTGCTGAATATAAATGCCATCATAAATATTGCATCATTATATTTAATGAAGCGTTAGATACTGCGCGCTTGCGCTAATGCACCGTATTAATGGATTAACCGTATTTTTAAGGAATGATTATGCAAGCTAAGTTATCAAAAGTAGCAATATTACCTAAATTTTTACCCTCTAAAAAACAGTTGACGCCACTGGGTTTATTTAGCTTAGCGGCTTTAGCTTTGACTCCTGCTCAGGCAGCGAACAGTAGTATTGAGCAAGTGACCATTTATCAGGGCTTAGCTAGCGTGACTCGTGCGTTACCAATCAATGGTAGCGGTGAGCAGACACTGGTTTTTTCTTGTTTGTCCCCTTATATCGATAAAGACAGTGTGAGCGTACAAGCAGCAAAAGGCATCAATATTGGTGAAGTCAGTATCGAGACTTTAAGCGATGAGCAAGCAGCGCAGTGTCAGTATCAAGGTGAGGCGAGAGTGCAGACACAGCAAGATAATTTGGCAGTTATCAATGCTGAGTTAGAAGCGGCACGCTTAGCTAAAGCTTACTTGCAGAATTTAACCAAGGTCACGCAAATCAGTACAGATGGCACGCTTGCCAATAATGCGCGCGATCTGGAAACCCAAGCGGTCAGTATCAATAAACGCATACTAGAAATTCAGCAGCGCCAAGCCCGTGCACAAGATGCGCTCAACCAACTAATGGCGGGCAGCGCGACTTCCACTCAAAATAGTGTGACTCAAGTGAGTGTACGTACTGCCAGTCGAGTACCAAGCAGTGTGAAACTGCACTATCAAGTACGCGGCGCGGGTTGGGAGCCAACGTATCAAGCAAGGCTGAATACTGAAACCAAGCAATTAAATATCATTGCCTCTGCAGTTATTGCTCAGCAGACAGGAGAAAACTGGCTCAATGTCCCTTTGATGCTAAGCTCTGTCAATCCCAATCAAAACACGACCAGCCAATTGCCACGAGTTGAGCGTTTTTCTTTATATGAAGAAGATAGAGAAAACCAGACTATATCTGTACCACCTATGGCGGAAAATATGCCTGTTGTGGTAACTGCAAGAGACAGCTATGGCGGTGCCTCGACACCTAACATGGCGCCGCTGCCAAGCTTTACCGTTAGCAGTCAGAATAAAAACGGCATTACCGAATACCGTTTGCCGCAGCGTATTAGTATTCCAAGCGATGGCAGGCGCGTACGGACAGTCATTGATGAGCAGTCGGGCAGTAGCAAGCTATGGATTCGTAGTACGCCGAGCGTGGAGGCAGCTGGCTATTGGTATGCATCCGCACCGTTCTTGACACCAGCTTGGGTAGATGGTTCGCTACAATTATACCGTGATGATAATTATGTCGGGCAGGCGCGCTATAATTATCAAGCGCTCAAAGAGCAAGGTATCGGTTTTGGTATTGACCCTAATACCATCGTAAAGCAGATAGCTGATGAAGATAAGCAGGGTGATAAAGGCGCGTTTAATCGCACGCAAACCTTGACTAAAACACAAGCTTATCAATTTACCAATCAGCACAACCGATCTATGCATTTACAAGTATTGGGCAGTGAGCCAGTTAGTCGCGACGATAGTCTTAAAGTAACCGTCACTCATACACCGCCAGTGACTGAGCGTGACTGGAATGACAATAAAGGCATGGTTGCGTGGGAGTTTGATTTACCAAGCAAACAATCGAAAGTCATCCAGTCGACCTCTCAGATTAGTTATCCTGCTAGCAAAAACTTATCAGTAAACTAATTTGTCAGTGAACTAAGTTTAAACTTAAATCAAGCTTGGCTGTTCGCTAAGCAATGACATGTTATTAAGTATATTTTTAGTAAAATTAGGAGTCTTATGTGTATTGTCGCCATTGCTTGGCAACTCTTTGATGAGCTGCCTTTGGTGTTATTGTCCAATCGCGATGAATTTTTGCAGCGTCCGACAGAGCTGCTACATCAATGGGAAGATAAGCCTATTTTTGCAGGACGCGATGTACAAAGTGGCGGTACTTGGCTGGGTATTCATCAACAGCCCCATCAAGCCAATCATCAGGACGGTCATCAAGCGCCTCAAGAGTATTATCAGCAAAACGGACGTTGGGCTGCGGTATTGAATTTTCGCGATGGCGTGCAGGCAAGCTCTGATGAGTGCTCACGCGGGGCGCTAGTCACGGATTTCTTAACCAGTGATATCAGCCCGATGGAGTTTGCACGGCAGATTAGTTTGCAAAACTATGCTGGGTTCAATCTCATTATTGGTGATAGTGAGCAAGCCGTTATTGTCAATAACCGTGGTCATGCTCCTATGCCACTATATGCAGGACTGCATGTCATTTCCAATGGTCAGCCTGAGGACAGCTGGTTTAAAACTGAAAAACTGCGAGGCAGGCTGCGCCAAGAAGTATTGCCACTAATCGCTGAGAATAGTGAACCTGAGTACTGGCAAGAAGCTGCCTTTGCGGTATTGTCTGATAATACGCAAGCGCCAGTGAATAAGCTGCCGGAGACTGGAGTGGCTGTTGAGATTGAGCAGATTCTGTCTTCTATTTATATAGAGCCTGTCACTTTTAATCATACGCAAAATAATTTGCCCACTTATGCCACACGTACCCAAAGCATTTTAACCCTGAAATTTCATTCTCAGTTGGCAGATTCAGCAGTGGATGAGATTGCTAGATTAGTAAGCCGAGAGTGTCAGCATGATAATTATAAAGAATGTCAGCATGATAGTCATAAGTAGCCTATAGGTTTTAATCTATTAGCTTTTTCATCTACTCTTAATGAGGCTCACGTACAATTTTCATGAGAAGTTTGATACTACAGTTTTAATATCGAACAAGAGAAAATCACCAATCCCTTTATTAAAGAATGGATTTCACTTTAAATTACTACGTATATGGCGTAAGATAAATATAGATGTCACTAAAGTTCATACCAGTTGAGTAAATGTTTATAAAACAAGGAGTGTGAAATGAGCATGATGAAGTCACTGATATTTATTGAACCAGGTAAAATCGAAATTGTAGATAAAAAAATCCCTGATGTAGGCCCTAATGATGCCTTGATAAAAATTACGACCACGACCATTTGTGGTACTGACATTCACATCTTTAAAGGTGAGTATGCCGTTGCAAAAGGCTTAACCATTGGTCACGAGCCAGTAGGTATCATTGAAAAGCTAGGTAGCGCAGTCATGGGCTATGAAGAAGGGCAGCGAGTCATTGCTGGCGCCATTTGCCCAACGTTTACCTCCTATGCCAGTCAAGATGGTTTCCCTTCACAAGATGGTGGTTATCTTGATGCAGATGGTAGATGTTCTTGTCACGGTTATAAAGCCACAGGCGGCTGGCGTTTTGGTAATCACATTGATGGCACGCAAGCAGAGTATGTGCTAGTGCCAGATGCGCAGGCCAATCTATGTCCAGTGCCAGATGGACTGACGGATGAGCAAGTGTTGATGTGTCCTGACATTATGTCGACAGGCTTCAAAGGCGCAGAAAACGCCAATATTCAGATTGGTGATGTGGTTGCTATCTTTGCACAAGGACCTATTGGCTTGTGCGCGACTGCTGGTGCAAAAATTAAGGGCGCCTCGATGATTATCGCTGTCGATGGCAATAATGAACGTTTGGCCATGGCAAAGAAACTGGGAGCAGACATTACTCTAAACTTCACAGAAGTTGACGTGGTTGATGAGATCATGAAAATCACTGGTGGTCGTGGGGTGGATAGCAGTATCGAGGCGCTAGGTTTACAGTCTACGTTTGAGCAATGTCTCAAAATATTAAAACCAGGCGGTACACTCTCAAGCTTGGGTGTGTATTCTGAAGATTTAGTCATTCCAATGGCTCATTTCGCTTCTGGTCTTGGCGATCATACGATAAGAACGGCTCTCTGCCCAGGAGGTAAAGAGCGTATGCGCCGATTGATGAATGTCATCGAGTCTGGTCGAGTGGATTTATCAGAGATGGTGACGCATACCTATGCCTTGGATGATATTGTAGAGGCCTATGACTTGTTCATGCATCAGCGTGACGGCGTACTAAAAATTGCTATCAAGCCATAATTATTCCGCAAGATATAATCCCTATATAATAGAAGAGCCTGCATCTAAAGGATACAGGCTCTTCTATTACGTGTTACTTTTAATCAAAATGTCAGTTCATCCTATCAACAAGTGATTGTCTTGTTCAGGAATAATCAGCTCTTGTCTTAGAGGTAGCTCAGGCACTAGCTCTTGCAAGGCACGGCGATAAACGCCTCGTTTAAAATGAATCACTTGTCCAAGTGGATACCAGTAACTGACCCATTGCCAATGATCAAATTCTGGTTTGCCCTCATCAAAGCGGATATGTTGAGTGTTCGTCTCATCTAAGCGTAGCAAAAACCATTTCTGTTTTTGCCCAATACATAAAGGGTGCTGTCCATGCCGCACATAGCGTTTTGGCAGACGATAGCGCAACCAATCTTGCGTCACTGCCAATAAGTCTACATGACGCGGATGCAGGCCGACCTCTTCCCAGAGCTCGCGATACATCGCATCCATCGGCGTCTCCCCACGGTCGATACCGCCTTGTGGGAACTGCCAAGCGTTGTGACCAATACGTTTTGCCCACAGAACCTGCCCTTGTGTATTTGCCAAGATGATGCCGACATTGGCGCGAAAGCCGTCTGCATCTATCATGATTAAACCTTTTTAATTTATTTAAAATAGCTTATTTTGAGCTAGAACCGTGACAGCAATCATAATTATTATAAGGTGATGGTTGTCGATATTAGGTCAAAATAAGATTCATTACCGTTATTAAACCAAGAAACAAGCAAAATGTGTAACAGTATTTTGCTATAAAATGTTTCACGAGCTTAACTGTTTAAAATCAACCAGTTAAGATTAAACTTTTGTAATGTTTCTTGGGGAATCTTACTACAAAGATAGGTTCGAACTATAAGACGATAGGTTTGAATAATAAACAGTAGGCGCTATATGAATGTTAATTCACTGCTAAGAAAATTTTAGTAAAAAGGTTTAATTAAAAATAAGGCTGCAAAAGACAAATAGGTGAGCTATTCATAATGATAATGATTTTGGATGATAAGGGCTCGATAAAATGTGCCATTGGCTTATGCTACACTAGCCAAGTAAAACATATTGCCAGAAAATAAAAATCGGGCAACGAGCTAATTAAAATAAGGAATGGTCAAGATGTCAGAGTCAAAAGCAAGTGTAACGTGGCAAGAAAACAAAGCATTTATGGGTGTGTCACCATCAGGGCATAATGTACAGATCGATGCAGATAAAGAAAAAGGCGCAAGTCCGATGGAGCTGATTCTATTGGGGCTTGGTGGTTGTGCTAGCTACGATGTGGTAGCGATTTTACAAAAATCGCGCCAAGAGGTGACAGACGTGCGTTGTGAGCTGACCGCTCAGCGTGCTGAAACTGTACCAGCTGTCTATACTGACATTCATATGCATTTTGTGGTGACAGGTCAAGATGTCAAAGAAAGCCAAGTAGAGAAGGCAATAAAACTGTCCGCAGAAAAATACTGCTCGGCCAGTAGAATGTTGGTACAAGGTGGGGTGAACGTCACCCATGATTTCGAAGTGATTTCAGGGTAGGGGCAAGTATACTAATGAATGCACTTCTGGAATTAGTCTCTGATACCGCAGCGTCCGCAATTTGGGCGATGGTCGCAGCAAGTTTACTACCGCTTGCCATGGCATTGACAGCGAAAGCTATTGGCGGCTTTAATTTGGCTGACAATGCCCATCCACGTGATTTTTTACAAGGTACGACGGGCGCGGCCGCACGTGCTAACGCGGCCCAGCAAAACAGCTATGAGACGTTGCCAATATTTTTGGCAGCAGTACTGACGGCAATGCTGTTTTTCGTACCACAATCGATTATCAATATACTGGCGTGGTTGTACGTACTGATTCGTATCGGTTTTTGCGTGGCTTATATTACTAATTTGGCGACGTTTCGCTCCATACTTTGGGTGTTATCGATTGCCTGTTGTTTGATGTTATTCTATTTAGCGATTAGAGTGAGTATTTAATCTTATTCGTTAGACAGATTGGCTTTAAGATAATTCTGTTTTAAAACAGATTGGCTTTAAGATAAAAGCAGCTATTATTGGCGCACACTGGCTTGCAGTGCACTAATGATAGCTGCTTTATTTTTTTCTCTTTTAATACTGTCCCATAAAACTTTTGCTTCGCTATAGCCTTTGATGAGCATTGCTAACCACTGCTTGTAACGACCAACCAAGATAACTTCAGTTTTAGCCTGACCTTCCAAAAATCTTATCTGATGGGTGACCATTGCTTCCCATGACAACGTTGCCGCACTTAGCATGGCATCATCTGAACCGCAATCCACACGAGCAACCAAATCTGGACGAGTAACCGCGCCGCGACCTAACATCAAATGTTCTGTACCAGCTTGAGTCATACAGTTTTGCGCGTGCTCTGTATTCCATATCTCGCCATTGGCAATGACTGGAATATCTAGCCCATTAAAACTTTGAATCTTGTTCCAATAGGCTGGCGGCTTATAGCCTTGAGTTTTGGTCCGCGCATGAATGGTCAGCCAATCAGTACCACTGTCGCTAATCGCAGCTTTAATATCATCCATGCGGCTGGTATCGGTATAACCTAAACGAATTTTGGCTGATACTGGAATATGAACGGGAACAGCTTGCCGCACCGCGCTGATAATCTGATACATGGTTTCGGGCTCATCCAACAATACGGAACCACCACGGTGGCTATTGACAGTCTTGGCAGGGCAACCAAAGTTGATATCAATCGCCGGTGCACCAAGCGCGGCAGCATAAGCAGCATTTTCTGCCATGAGTTGCGCTTCACTACCGAGCAACTGGACATGAATAGGCGTGCCAGAGGCAGTTTTAGCATCATGACGCAGTTCTGGAACGTATTTATAAAATACATGCGCAGGCAATACGTGCTGAGTCACACGGATAAATTCGCTAACCGACCAATCATAAGGGCGACCCAAGTCCGATGCAATTTGCGTGAGAATTTGTCGCATTAATGGATCAGTCAAGCCTTCCATTGGAGCGAGCAGGCGGACGGGATTGGCGAATAACTGACGGATGGTATTTTGACGTATTTGAAGTTGCTGATTAGTATTCATGCTTGTTGTTCACTGCTAAAAGGGTGCTATTAAAGGATTGCCATAAAGACAGGTAGGCTAGAGGTTTAGAGTGGCAAATACAGAGAGTGACTAACTGAGAAAAATTAAGTATTACCAAAAATCACTTTTTTACCTGTCTGCAAACCAGATATCAAGTCTTTAATATTATGGATGTCCAAATTGCTCTGGGCACGTGTGCAAGCGACGTAGAGCAAACGCAACTCTTCAGGGCTGATCTTGACTGCATTGGTGGTCACATCATAATAGAAATCATCGTCCAGCTGTACCTTTCCCCATTCGAGCCCTTTCGCTTTGTGGGCAGTGGAGATAACATAGTCAGCATTTTCGATACTGGTGAGACTATTGACCGCTTGGCTCAGGACATTGGTGCCATGATCATCGACGAGTTTCACCAGTGTTTTTAGATCACTGCCTTCATTGGTTTCAGAATACTCTTGCACATCGCCCCAATTATAAAAATATGCCAGTTCGGGTACGCCATACGCCGATTTACCATTCTTTAAATTTTCAGCTGCCTGACAAAATTTAAGCATACGATCAGTATCGGCTTGTAGCGCTACCCTATGACCTAATTTTAAACCAGTTAATAATTGCGACATTGCGGCGGCATTAGTGCGGCAAAGGATGGCATCTTTTTTACTATGTACCATACCCTTATCAGTAGAAGACTGCTTATTAGGATTGCCTTTTAACGGGACGTCTTCTTGCAATGCTTTGAGCAAAGTATTGGCAATCTCAGCAATCGGTTCGCCAAAACGAAACGACTGGGTCAATAAGGTTTGTGGTAAGGGTAGTTTTTTCATCGCATTGACTGCGCCGCGCCATTCATAAATCTGCTGATGAGCATCACCCACATAAATGACCTGCCGTGGCTGCTGGGTCAAAATTCCCATCATCAAGGGATCGGCATCTTGGGCTTCATCAAACAAAATAAAATCAGCGGGAATACTAGGCTTCGATAATGCCCACAATTTAAGATAAATATCATGCCCGATACCAGCAGGATGGCGTGCATCAATTGACTGTAACCAGCGCTGCTCAACAGCAGGGTAGAGCATTTCACGCAGCTGCTCTGCGTCAGAATCATCGAGCCAGCTGGGAAACAATATATGTCTAGGTGCAGGATAACTGGCATGCGTACTACAAAAATTGCTGACGGCATCACTGACAAAACGCGATAGTCGGGCTGGAGTGAGGGTAATGTATTTGTTTATACCATCCATTTGCCGACGTACTTGCACGGGCTGCAAACCCAAATCATCACCCAGACGTTTGGGTGAAAAACGCGGTAACGACAGCTTAGCAGTGATATCACGGGCGACATGCCGATAAGCAAGCGAATGAAAGGTGCGACATTCCACATGCGGTGGAAACTTTGAGCGAGCATCATTAGCAATGGTTTTGTTAAAGGCTAAGTATAAGCCGCGTCCACGTAAACGCTCTCCAATCAGTTTTAAGGTCGTCGTCTTACCAGCACCCGCATAAGCCACCACTTTAAATGACTTGTGATCCATCGCCATGTTGAGCGCGCTCAGCTGCTCATCAGTGGGATCGCTCATATAAGCTGGCATAGATGCGGACATAAAAAATTACCTAAAAGAGTAAAACGGATCAAAAATGACGGGGGTAAAAAAAGCCACTGCATAGACAATGGCTGACTCATCATGTGCACTTGCAAAATGCTTGCAAGCGCATATGACAATAATACAAAAACTCATAGAAAATAAAGGTAGAAATAAGCAGGTTATAGTAACAGATTAGCGCGTTGGCTGTTTTTGGAATAAGTATCTGACAAGTGATGTTATTCTTTATTTAACCCTGTATCGCTTGCTAAAGTAGGACTGTGCTCTTCTTTAATTAATACTTTCGCTAAAAATACTCCTAGCTCAAACAACAACCACATCGGAATGGCGAGCATCAACATCGACACCCCATCAGGCGGTGTCACGACCGCAGCAACGGCGAAACAGCCGACAATAATATAACGGCGTTTATCTTCTAAGCTCTGAATGGAGACGACGCCCGTCAATATCAATAGCAAGGTGACGACTGGAATCTCAAAGGTTAAACCAAATACCATAAAGAGTTTGAGTGCAAAACTTAAATAACTGTCGATGTCGGTCATCGGCAAGACGTTCTGCGGCGCGAACATAATAAAGAATTTGAGAACGCCTTTGAGTACAATAAAATAAGAGAAAGCCACACCCGCATAAAATAAAAATATAGAGGACATTAAAACGGGAATGGCGATTTTTTTCTCTTTTTTATATAAACCGGGTGCGACAAACGACCAGATTTGATACAAAATGTAGGGCATTGCAAAAAATGCAGCGACAAAAACAGTCAGGCGTATCGGTGCCATAAAGTTGGAAGTGATATCCGTCGCGATCATCGTTGCGTTGGCAGGCAACTGGGCAACCAATGGGTTGGACAAAAAATCATAAAGCTCGCGTGAAAATCCGACCAAGGCCAAGAATATTACCAGTACGGCAACACATATCTTAATCAAATGACTACGCAGCTCAATCAAATGCTCGGTAATCGGCATATCGCCAAGTGAGCTTAAGATATCGCCAGAGTCCTCAGTATTGCTGTCGATATTACCATCAATGGTAGCTGTTGAGGTCTCGATATCTGAATCCGCGACTTTTTCTTGACGGCTTTTTTTACGTTTAAATAAGCCCACTAATGACTCTCCTGCTCATTAACAGAAGCCTGTTTAGGTAAAAGACTGTCTATATGGCTATTTAGTAAGATATCGGCTTTATAATTTGGTAAGTAGGGCGGTTGCGGCAAACGACGCGCTTTATCATAAGCTCCAAGACGAAACCACATATTTTCCCACGGTCTAGTTGTGATGGTTTGAGACACTGGATTGGCGTTATCACTGCAGTGAGTTTTTAGACTATCATTATCGCCTTGTGCCGATGACTGCTCAGGGCTTTCTGGTTTCTCAGCCTGTCTGTTACTGTCATAGGCGTAGTCAAACGCTTTTGGCTGCACTGGTCGATTATCATCATTCTCACTACTGGCTTGACTATTTTGTCTAGGCGTACTGTCATCGCCTGGATCACGCGATGCTTTTAAATGCTGGTTTTGCGAGGATTCAAACTCTTGCATACTGCCGCGCATCTCCGCCATCTCACGCCTCATATCTGCTTCAGTCTGGCGAATTTTGGCCAACTCTTTTTGCATAAGCTGGCGGGTCTCTGCCAAATCAAGCTCAGCTTCGATTTCAGATTGCAGGGTGGATACCGTGCGGCGAATTTTGGCATACCACTGCCCAGCGGTACGCGCTGCCTGTGGCAGTTTTTCTGGGCCCAAAACGATTAGGGCGATAACACCAAAAAGGAGTAGTTCAGAAAAGCCGATATCAAACATAATGTTCCGATGTCATTGTCTAAAAGGTCACTGTCTAGAGGCTATACATTATGCGTGTCATCAACCTTGGTGGTTGTTGGGCGCTCTTCAGTGTGTGCATTGCCATCATGATCGAGCACCACATGCTTTTTAGCATGCTCAGTATTTTCGTCTTTGACCGCTTCTTTGAAGCCTTTGACTGCGCCGCCCAAATCTTTGCCAGCATTTCTAAGCTTTGAGGTGCCAAATACGACCACCACTACCACCAATAAAATCAGCCAATGCGTAATAGAAAAACTACCCATAAAGGTATCCTTGAGTCTTGGTTTTCAGTCTTTGTATGCCTACTTTGGGTGTATCGAATATCGTTATACTCAATAAACAGCCTCGACATACAATGCGAAGTAAAACAGAGCTATATTATAACCTGCACTTGTGACAAAAAGGTGAAATCAACAATAATCAAACAGGGCAATGGTAAAGCTTATAGAAACTATCGCGCCGCCTTTTCATCGATACCTGATAGACCAAAACGTCGACCTAGCTCATTTAATACCGCATCCGACTCAATATCGAACCACGCCAGTCCTACTAATGTATGAAACCAGACATCGGCCACTTCATAGATGAGCTCATGACGAGCGTCATCGTATTGCGCTTTATTGCTATTTTCGTCGCAATTGGCAAAATCTTTGGCGGCAATGATACTTTCAGTACTCTCTTCGCCAACTTTCTCTAGTATTTTATTCAACCCCTTTGCATATAGGCTTGCCACATAAGAGCTGTCAGCATCAGCATGTTTTCGTTCTGCTAATACATCATCGAGTTGCTGAAGCACAGAACCTTTATGCGCGTGTGCTTGACGGTCATCAGCACCAGAGTTCGTCGCAGTATGTTCGGTATCAGACTGGGTGCTGGCAGGTTTAGGGGTGTCATAAATATCAGCAGGGTCTTTTAGTACCTTATCGACTGTGTGCCACTCAGGTGTCGCGCCAGACAGATCCAAACTCTGATAAAAACAAGATTCACGGCCAGTATGGCAGGCAATGCCACCTGCTTGGGTCACACTCAGTACGATCACATCGGCATCACAGTCTAAGCGAATATCATGTACCGTCTGCGTATGACCTGATGATTCGCCTTTGTGCCACAGCTTGCTACGCGAGCGCGAAAAATAAACTGCAGTTTGGGTTTGTGCGGTGAGTGCTAGCGCTTCTGCATTCATCCACGCCATCATCAAAATGCGCCCTGATTGGTAATCTTGTGCAATTGCAGGGATTAAACCATCAGTATTGAAATTTACGGCAGTCAGCCAAGCAGGTAAAGTCATAATGTATCAGTCATCTTATAAGTAGGAAGTAGAAAAGGGTAGTGAGTGGTGCAGCAAATGGATATATGATTTTGATAAATATAGGGTATGAGCGAGACAGTTATTTGGATAAGGCAATGATAAAAGCCATAGTGCTATTTGAGCTGAATGATTGGTAGAGAAAACCTTCAAACATATCAGATATCAGCAAGTATTCTAAATCCTAAATAAATGCGGATACAGTGCTTCTTTTGTCGCATTATCAATGATAGTCACTTTATTGAGATGAAAATCATAATTGACGAAGTGTTGTTTAGCTTTTGCGACCGTCTCACCCGTGTGCATGCGAGTGACTTTCATCACTATATTGCCGCCATTATCATACAACGGCTCAACGCCGACCTCAAACAAAAGCGCTTCACGTACTCGTATACGTGCAGTAATCTCCAACTGTAATGTATCAACGATCAGGCCTTGGTGATCTGCATTGACTTCTTTGATACCTTTGGCATATAAGAATCGCAGCCGCGCCTCAGACAGCAAAGCGGTGAGTGATTCGATAGTGACATATTGATTCATGTCCGTTTCGGTATGACGCACACGCATTACGGCTTCGAAAACAAATAGATCATCATTAAACACCAGCGCCTGTTTTGACACATTGCCTCCTAGGTTAATGGTCGGCAGACATACTCTGCTTCACATAATGTGTGCTGGTCGTATTAATCTGATTACGAGGTTGTTGCCAAACTTAATAGCCATCAAACTTAATAAAAGCTAAGCCCAATCACGGTAATTAAGCGCTTGGTTTTATCGGCACCCAAACCGTCTTATCGCTTAGTATCTACTTAATCACAGCTTAAGCATACATTCAATCTATTTGGTGGATTTTTGGCAAAAATGTCTTCATTTATGCAAAATTTGATCAGATAGGATAGGGCGGTATTGCGCGTGCTTATTTGCCTTTATTACCTAATGGCGTTGCACCGAAACTTTCCTTGGCAAAACAGCGTACTATCTGCTAAAATACGGCCTCCCACCTCGAGGCAAATAGAGGTTTAGTGCTTGTTTTTACAGCCACTATTCGTTAGGTACTATTTGACGACCAGGTTCTATCAAAGACAAAGAGGCAAATCATCATGAAAGTTAAGATGAAAACCAGAAGCGGTGCAGCTAAACGCTTCAAAAAAACAGCAAACGGCTTCAAGCGTAAGCAAGCAAACAAAAGCCATATCTTGACCAAGAAATCAGCTAAGCGTATTCGCCAGTTGCGCGGTCTTAAGATGGTGGACAAGTCTGACGAAGCAGCAGTTCGTCGTATGTGCCCATACATCTAGTAGCCTGTCGTCATATGCATTTAATCAAGCGCTATTTAATGAATAGTTACTGAGTTAAAAGTATTTGACTTTGCAATCTGATAACGATGTCTACTATTCGATGACATCGTAATTCGTTTAATAATGATTAAAAATATCTTGGAGTAATTTATGGCCCGTGTAAAACGTGGTGTACAGGCGAATCGTCGTCACAAAAAAATCCTAAAACGCGCAAAAGGCTACTACGGTGCCCGTTCACGTGTTTACCGCGTAGCGGTACAAGCAGTGACCAAAGCTGGTCAATATGCTTATCGTGACCGTCGCAACAAAAAACGTACCTTCCGTCGTCTTTGGATTGCACGTATCAATGCTGGTGCACGCTTAAACGGCTTAAGCTACAGCCGCTTTATCAATGGCATGAAATTGGCTAACATCACTATCGATCGTCGCGTACTTGCTGACATCGCTATGCATGATGCAGCGACTTTCACAGCGTTGGTTGAAAAAGCAAAAGCGGCATTAGCATAAATATTAACCTTCCTTTAGGGTTGCTGCTTGTTTAGTCAGAATTTACAAGTAGTTATCTATATGGACAGGGATAATATTGATTAATAGTATGATATTAATAAAAGCTACCGCTGGTCGGTGGCTTTTTTTATATCACATTATCTTAATACTTCATGTCACAGCCTTGTTTTAGCACCAACGCTAAATATGCTTTTTTGAGATAGCTTTTATTATCGTCTAAATATTCAAGCCATTCATATCACTGGTATTATTTTTGAATGACTGGGTAAATGGTTTGCAATATTTGGTCAAATCCCTACAATTACCAATCACTATTATTAATAGTCCGTTTAAATCAGGAAGAATGCATCTTATGACTACCCCTGCTGCTACCACCGATTTGTCGGCGCTACCGACCTTGTCCACAGAGCTAAGCGAGCTTAATGAAGCTCAGCTAAATGAGTTGGCCAGTGCCGCTGAAGCCTTGGTTCTACAAGTAACCGATGTGCGTGCGTTGCAAGATTTGCGTGTGCAATTGACCGGTAAAAAGAGCCCATTAACTGGCTGGTCAAAGCAGATGGGTAAACTCAGCAGCGACGATAAAAAAACCTACGGCGGCTGGTTACATCAAGTCCGTAGCCGTATTCAAGATGCGTTAACCGCGCAGCAGCAGCAGCTAGAAGTGGCTGCACTAAATGCCAAGCTTGCAAGCGAAAGCATTGATATCACCTTGCCTGCTCGCGGTGGTCAAAAAGGTCATTTGCATCCTGTGACCATGATTACCCAGCGTATGCAGCAGTATTTTATCCAAGCAGGTTTTAACGTTGCTACTGGTCCTGAAGTCGAAAGCGACTATTATAACTTTGAGGCGCTTAATATTCCGTCGCATCATCCAGCACGCGCGATGCACGATACCTTCTATTTTGATGCGCATTATCTACTGCGTACGCATACCAGCCCCGTGCAGATTCGCACCATGGAAAAGAATGAACCGCCTATTCGCATTATTTGCCCAGGTCGCGTTTATCGCAATGACTCGGATCAAACGCATTCGCCGATGTTCCATCAGCTAGAAGGTTTAATGGTCACTGAGTCGAGCACTTTTGCTGAGCTAAAAGGCTTGATTAGTGAGTTCTTGGAAGCTTTTTTTGCCAAAGAGTTGACTGTACGTTTCCGTCCGTCATTTTTCCCCTTTACCGAGCCGTCAGCTGAAGTTGATATCCTCGATGACAATGGTAAATGGCTTGAGGTTATGGGCTGCGGTATGGTACATCCACAAGTACTGACCAACTGCGGTATTGATGCCGAAAAATATACTGGCTTTGCTTTTGGAATGGGGATTGAGCGCTTCGCGATGTTATATTACGGCATCGATGATTTGCGTTTATTTTTCCAAAATGACGTACGCTTTTTAAAGCAGTTTGGCTAGATTTTATTATTTAATAATACCTCTACCTTTACTCCAAAACCTTTATTATAAAATTCTGATCTGAGATATTTATGAAAATTAGCGAACAGTGGCTACGTCAATGGGTAAACCCCAACAATAGCAGTGAGCAATTGGCCGAACAACTCACGATGGCAGGACTTGAGATTGATGATCGCTTTGCGGTTGCCCGTGCTTTTAGTGGTGTGGTTGTCGGTGAAGTCATCAGCGTCGAGCAGCATCCAGATGCCGATAAACTACGCGTTACGCAGGTTAATATTGGTGCAGCTGAACCGTTACAAATCGTCTGCGGCGCACCCAATGTCACCGTTGGTATGAAAGTACCGGTTGCCACCGTTGGGGCAGTACTCCCAAGCGATGACAAGAAAGGCTTCACAATTAAAAATGGCAACCTACGTGGTGTCGACTCTAACGGTATGCTATGCGGCGCGTCTGAAATTGATTTAGTCGATGACATTGATGGTCTGCTCGAATTGCCAGCAGATGCACCGATTGGCATGGATATCCGTGAGTATTTAGGTTTAGACAATCAAATCCTAGATATTTCTATCACGCCAAATCGCGGTGATTGCTTTAGCGTACGCGGTATTGCGCGCGAAATATCAGTTATCAACGATTTGCCAATGCAGCTGCCTGAGATTCCTACCAATGTGGTAGTTACTGATAAGGGTGCTAATACTGCTACGCCAGCGGTAACGGTCAGTGCAATTGAAGCGTGCCCGCGCTATTTACTACAATCAATCAGCAATATTGATCGTAGCATCGACACTCCGAAATGGATGCAAGATGCGCTGGTTCAGTCAGGACTACGCTCGCACAACTTTTTGGTTGATGTGACCAACTATGTGTTGATGGAGTTGGGTCAGCCGCTACATGCTTTTGATGCCGATACTATCGAGGGTGATATCGTTGTGCGTTTGGCACAGCCTGAAGAAACGATTACTTTATTGAATGAGCAAACCATTACCTTAACCGGTGATGAATTGCTCATCGCTGATGATAAAGGCGCACTGGCACTTGCCGGAATCATGGGCGGTCAGCGTAGTAGTGTGACTGATAGCACCACCAATATTGTTGTAGAAAGCGCTTTCTTTGGTCAGTTAGCTATTGCCGCACGCGCACGCCGTTTTGGCTTACATACAGATGCCTCACAACGTTTTGAGCGAGGGGTGGACTTTGCGTTACCAGAGCTAGCACTGGCACGTGCTGTTGATTTGATTACTAGCGTTACTGGTGGGCAAGCCGGACAAATAGTAAAAGCAGAAAGTAGCGATCATCTACCAGCTCGCGCATCGATAACGTTGCCAGTTTCTAAAGTTCGTGATGTCATCGGTATTGAGATTGAGCCAACAGTGATGGTTCGTATCTTAACCCAATTAGGGTTTGCAGTAGTGCAGCAAGCCGATAGTCTGATTTGCACGCCACCTTCTTATCGCTTTGATATGAGTATTAAAGAAGACCTCATCGAAGAAATTGCGCGTATCTATGGCTATGACAATATTCCAAGCGTGTTGCCACATTTGCAAGTCAGTATGGATTATGACGATACCGCAGACTTGACCCATGAGATGAAGCTGGCGCTAGTCGATAATGGCTATATGGAAGCCATTAGCTTTAGCTTTAGTGACGCAAAAATAGAAGCTTTACTTGATGATAAAGCCCTAGGAGAAGTGTTGGCACTGGCCAATCCTATCTCTAGTGACTTAGCCGTGATGCGCCGTACTTTGCTATCAAGCTTATTGCCTTGCGTGCAGTACAATCTCAATCGTCAGCAGCCACGCGTTCGTTTCTTTGAAACAGGGCTTAGTTTTGTTGGTCAAAGTATTAGTGAATTAGTACAAACGCCAAGTATTGCGTTAGTAGCAGTTGGCGATGTCTGGGACGAGCAAGCGTATCAAAACCGTGCGTTAGACTTTTACGATCTGAAGCATGATGTTGAACAGTTATTACCCGCTCAAATGGATAGCGCCCGTATTCGCTATGAGCGCAGTGAGCTTGCTTTCTTGCATCCGGGTCAAAGCGCTAAGCTCTATATTGATGATGAATATGTCGGTTGGTTGGGTCAGTTGCATCCTAACACGGCTAATCAGTTAGATTTGCCAGCTACGTGGGTTGCTCAATTATCACTTGCGCCATTACTGACCCTTGCCCGTGAGCAGCATACCATCAGCACCCCAAGCAAATTTCCACAAGTACGCCGTGATATTGCCATTTTAGTAGACAGCGAGATCAGCTTACAGACATTAGAGTCGACGATACGCGCAGCAGCTGGTGAGCTATTGGCTGATCTGTGGTTGTTTGATGTGTACCAAGGCGACAACGTGCCAGCTGGTCAGCGCTCATTAGCTTTTGCGCTAATATGGCAAGACAATGCACAAACGCTATCTGATGACGCCATCAAAACAGCGACTGACAAAGTGGTACAGGCGCTAACGAAGCAACATGCTGCAAAACTGCGTGACAGCTAACATATAACTCTTATCATAGACATGCTCTGTAGCCTCACTCTTAAAGAGGCTATAGGGCATTGCTATTTATAAGAATTATGATTTTATAAAATTTTTATTCATAAAAATAGTTAAGTGGTTATTAATAAAGGATTTTAAAGCAGTCTTTGTTAAAAAGAGGTTAGAAAACCTTTATAATAGCTAGCATTAACCCTCATACCGCTAAACCATGATATTCGACATCACGACATAGCATAGGAGTCGTACTGTGAGCACCTTAACCAAATCTGACATGATTGAGCATTTGATGAGTCATCTTGACCTAACACGCCAAGAAGGCCGCTGTTTGGTAGAGAATTTCTTTGATGAATTGTCAGAGAGTTTAATTGATGGCAAAGAGGTCAAGCTTTCAGGCTTTGGCAACTTCGAGCTTAAAGATAAAAATAGCCGTCCAGGTCGCAACCCTAAGACAGGGGAGCCAGTCGCCGTATCAGCACGCCGCGTGGTGACTTTCAAAACAGGGCAAAAATTCCGTCAACAAGTTGATGAGCGTCTATTTGACGAGTAGCAGTAACTGTCAATCGTATAAAACTGAACATATAAATATATCATGACTTCATGATGGTTGTTAAAGTTGCGCTTTATTATTAATGTGAGATGGTTGATCTACATTTGATCAGAGACATTAAATATCATGTTTAGCTATGAATAACCATGAACGATGGTAAATGACACGCACAAAAAAAGAGAGCTTAGGCTCTCTTTTTTTTACTACAGTATTTCTATCATATAAACGATAAAATTACTGAGCTGGTTCTTCAATAACTACAACTTCGTCAGCTGCGTCTACAGCTGGAGTTTCGCTAGCTACGTCAACGCTAGTAGTAGTACCGTCTACAGGTACTTCAGCATCGATTTCGTCAGTAGCAGTAGCAACTTGAGCATCAGCGATGTCAGTTTCAGCTGCAGCAACAGCAGCGTCAGCATCAGCAGTTACTTCGCCTTCAGCAGCAGCTTCGTTTAGCTCTTCTGATGCATCTTGCACTTCTTCTTGTGCGTCAGATAAATCTTCAGCAGCGTTTTCTTTGTTGCTGTCACAGGCAGTAAGGCCCATAGTTGCAGTCATGATACCAGCTAGAGCAAGTAATTTTAAGTTCATAAGGTTTTCTCCGGGAAAATGAAATGATCAGTAGCAGCAAAAAAGGTTGAAAGCTGAGATTTCTCAGAATTCAACTAGTCTTAGTTACAGCTACTCAGCTTTCACGCATTCTATAGGATTTCTATATAAATAGAAATAGGCTGTACAATTAAGTAACAATAAAATTGTAAATAGTGTTTTACATCACTTATTCGTTATAATTTTTAATACAACGAGCCAAATTAATAGACGTATAATCAATGACATCAACCTATTTTGATGACTTTTTCGATGTCTTGATTTCTACTATGCTTTTTAAGCATCTATTGTATCTATTAGGGGTTTAATAGTCATTAAATGTCTTGATTAGTGCAATATCAAGAGCCTAGTAAAGTAGCGTTTATCAAAAATACTTTGTCACTACTTACGTATCAGAAATCGGATTTGATCAAAAAATAAAGAATTGAGTCAAAATTACACTATATAAAAAATCATCAATACGAGTAGCAATATATATCGTATATTTGAGGAATGAAACAATGAAATGGCAAGGTAGACGCGGCAGTTCCAATGTGCGCACCAGCAGTGGTGGTGGCAAAATGATAGGCGGTGGTATCGGTGGTATTATTATTGCTGGCATTTTATGGCTGGTATTTGGGGTAAATCCAATGACCGCTTTACAGACGGGTCAAGTAGTAGCAGGGGGTGGCAATAGCAGTGTCTCTACCGAACCTGCGACAAGTAACGATCGAGATACGCAGTTTGTCAAAGTAGTATTGGCTGATACTGAAGAAGTTTGGCATCAGATATTTAAAGAAGCAGGCAGCACCTATCAGGAGCCATCATTGATTCTCTTCAATGGTCAAGTTAGCTCAGCCTGCGGCAGTGCTAGCTCCGCGACGGGCCCGTTTTATTGCCCAGGCGATCAGACTGTCTATTTAGACAAATCTTTCTTTGTAGAAATGCGCCAAAATCTCGGTATAACGGGTGATAAGCAAGGCTCTGGCGACCAAGATAATCAAGGTAAAGCGGGTGATTTTGCACAAGCTTATGTTATTGCGCATGAAGTTGGTCACCACGTACAGACGTTGTTAGGCATCAGTCAGCAAGTTAATGAAGCCAGCCGTCAAGTCACTCGTGCACAAGCCAATAAGCTATCAGTACTACAAGAACTGCAGGCTGATTGTTTTGCTGGGGTTTGGGCACAACGTAACCAAGAGCGTGTACAGTTTTTGGAGGCAGGTGATATCGATGAGGCCATCAATGCCGCTGGTCAAATCGGTGATGATCGTTTAGCGCGCGCTAGCGGTGGAGCAGTCGTACCTGATAATTTCACTCATGGCACCAGTCAGCAGCGTGTTCAGTGGTTCACTCGTGGTTTGGAAAGTGGCAACGTGCAGTCTTGTGACACTTTTAGCGGGGCATTATAGTCAGTATCGCTATGATATTTTAGCGTAGTAATTATCGCCTAAAAAAGGCGATCTAACAAAAAGCCTGCAATATCGATTGCAGGCTTTTTGTATTTTAGAGCGTTTTAGACATATTCAATTTAGACATATTCAATGAATTTAAAATACACACAGTTGAAATGATTAAAAACGGTCTTGATAGCACCAAATAATTATCTAGCGATTATCTGCTGTTGTTAAGAATATAAGCACCAGCACCGCCTACTGCAGCACCACCAAGTGCGCCACGAGCGATGTCTTTGCTATCGCCGCCACTTCTAATAAGTGCACCAGCAGCAGCGCCGGCAGCAGCACCTTTAGCGGTATTGCTCAAGCCACTATTGTATCCATTAGTTGCACAGCCACCCATGATAAGGGCAGAGCTAGTAAGGGCAGTCATTGCGATAGTTTTAGCAAATTTCATAGTATCACCTGTTAGGTTATCAAGTTAGTTTATCAAAATCAAAATACGATATTTTTATTACCACTAATTTTAATACCGATAGTAAACTGTATTAAAATATTTGGGCAAGTATCTTAGAATAATCTATTGTGCTACCGCAAGACATACAAAGGTCTGCATTAGTAAGGATTACATCAAGGATGTTAAATATCTCGAAAATTATACTGCTATCAAGTGATAGCAGAGTATATCTATACTGGCTCCTATACTAACCCATATAATAATTTCTAGGCGTAGTAAAAGCGCTAAGCTTTGCAAATAGCCTGTAAAGGATGTTTCTCCACTGTATCGTTGGTAGGGGTTTTGCTTAGGGTTATTGTATTTATATTGATAGTAAGCTAACTGTTTTTAAAAATAGTACTTCTGGCGTTTAATAGTAAGGTATTAAGGTCTGCTCTCATTTTCATTGCCGTTCTTAAATTCAGGACATGCCTGAATATATAAAAAATGAATACAAAAAGAAAAGACCGCACGAATGCGGTCTTTTCTGCTTAAGTTACTTATCTATTGAGTATGGCAAAGCAGTACGGATCTATCATTAGTTCTGTGATTTACGTTTCATCTGCTCAAAGAATTCGTCATTGGTTTTCGCTTCTTTTAAGCGATCCAACAAGAACTCAGTGGCTTGTACGCCATCCATCGGCTGTAATAGCTTACGCAATATCCAAACTTTGCGCAGTTTATCTTCATCAAGCAGACGCTCTTCGCGGCGTGTACCAGATTTTTTGATATTAATCGCAGGGAAGACACGTTTTTCAGCCAGATCGCGCTCAAGCGTAATCTCTTGGTTACCTGTACCTTTGAATTCCTCAAAGATAACGCTGTCCATTTTACTGCCCGTATCGATAAGCGCACTAGCAATAATGGTCAAGCTGCCGCCTTCTTCAACGTTACGCGCCGCACCAAAGAAGCGTTTTGGGCGCTCTAACGCATTGGCGTCTAGACCACCTGTTAACACTTTACCTGACGACGGAATAACTGTGTTGTAAGCACGCGCCAAACGAGTAATTGAATCCAGTAAAATAACCACGTCTTGTTTGTGCTCGACCAAACGTTTGGCTTTTTCGATAACCATTTCAGCGACTTGTACATGACGCTGTGGCGGCTCATCAAAGGTAGAGGCAACCACTTCACCGCGTACCGTACGTACCATTTCGGTGACTTCTTCTGGACGCTCGTCAATCAATAGGACGATTAAGTAGCATTCAGGGTTATTACGAGTGATCGACTGCGCAATGGTCTGTAGCAGCATCGTTTTACCCGCTTTTGGCGGTGCGACGATGATAGAGCGTTGACCTTTACCAATCGGCGCGATTAGGTCGATGATACGACCCGTCAGATCCTCAGTGGTGCCGTTACCAAGCTCGAGTTTCAAATGCTCAGTTGGGAATAGGGGTGTCAGGTTTTCAAAGATAAGCTTATGACGTGAGCGATCTGGCGTATCAAAGTTGATTTCGCCAACTTTCAATAACGCAAAATAACGTTCAGAATCTTTTGGTGGACGAATCGTACCAGCGATACTATCACCCGTCTTCAGACTAAAGCGGCGAATTTGGCTAGGGCTGACATAAATGTCATCAGGACCGGCTAAGTATGAGCCTTCTGATGAGCGCAAAAAGCCAAAACCATCCGGAAGAACCTCAAGTACGCCGTCACCATAAATGGCTTCACCGTTCCGCGCATGGGTTTTTAGGATAGCAAAGATGATGTCTTGTTTACGGCTACGCGCCATATTATCAAGACCCATTTCTTTGGCGATAGCCAATAGCTCAGCGATTGATTTTTTCTTTAATTCAGTAAGATTCATAGATAGGTCATTAGCAATTGATCAGATGAGAGATGCCATTAGCAGCACAAGTCACGACAGTGATTAAAACAACGATAGTATGGTGATAGAGGGTGCGTGCACAGAGCTGGATTTATGTAGTTTAGATATTACGTGTCAGCTTATATACGAATTGCAATCGTTTATGCAAGGTAATAAGAAATAAGGATAAAGAAGTCTACATAAGAGTCTGCGTCAAAAACTCAATATCAGTAATTGTGTTTAGTCATTTCGTTCAGCAATGGTGTTTATAACGACGATTGTGTTTTTGTTGATAAACACGAGGAGAATAGCGATAAGACAGTTAGGAAAACCGTTAGTTTTCTGTTGTCAGCAGACTATACGGTCTTCACAATAGCATTGTCAATAAATTTTGCCAAAAAAGTCGTCTAATTGAGTTTTTTGCATAAAAAACAAGCAAAAAAGCCACTATCTACGTTAGATAATGACTTTTTCGACGGTGTTGCTGTCTCTTTAGAATGCTTATGCAAAACGAGCAAGTCTCGATTTAGAGATGCTTGTCTAACACTTTTGCCAATTCGGCTTTTGGCTGTAGACCCATCACTGAGTCAACTTTTTCGCCATCTTTAAAGACAAATAGTGTTGGGATATTACGGATACCAAAACGGCTGGCCGCTTGTGGGTTGCTATCCACATCAACTTTGACGATTGTAACTTTGCCTTGGTACTCAGTGGCTAGATCTTCTAAAATAGGGGCGATTGCTTTACAAGGACCACACCATGCTGCCCAGAAGTCTACCAACACTGGCACATCTGATTGCAATACGTCTTTGTCAAAGTCGGCATCGGTAGTATGTAAAATAAGGTCTGACATAATTTATCTCTCTTGTTTTATTATTTCTATCGCCATCCATCAACTAATATATTTGTTGCATAATAGAATGATGAGTGACCAAAGAAGCGTTTAGAAGTGGTTAAAATGTGCCATTATATTAACATGTTTGCTCGGGGTTAACAGATGCAGGCTGGTTAAATTGTTTAACAATTACGATTAGCACAATAAATCGACACATAACGACACAGGCATGGTGTTATCTGTCACTTGATAATCCCGTCTGTGTCTTTTGCTCAAAAATAAGCGGTTTATAACACTATATCTATACTCTAATATCTACCACTTAAGACAGCTTTCATATGCAAGCTCATTAATCATTCAAGCCCCTTTATATAAGTGCCCATTTTTATGCCTTTTACTGCTGAAGAAGTCAACGCCCTCAATGCTCAAGAAAACGCCTATCCGCTTGAGTTTTTTCAAGCATTTGCGCAACAGATTACTGTCTACGAAGATGATGATATTTGGGTGGTTGATAAGCCTGTAGGTCTGTTGAGTGTCGATGGCAAAACGCTCAAGGTCAGTTTGCTGGCAAGACTTGAGCGTGCCAATCCCGCAGTCAAGCTGATTCATCGTCTGGATATGGATACCTCAGGGCTGCTCATTTTTGCTAAGAATGCTGCCGCGCAAACCCATATTAGTAAGCAATTCATTGAACGTTTGCCACAAAAAAAATATCAGGCACGCGTCTTTGGAGAGTGGGAGCGTGTCGGCGCAACGGGTGAGATATCCGTACCAGTGCGCTATGAGCCAGAGACGAAACCGCGCCATATTGTCGATCCTAGCTGGTCAAAGCATGCCTTAACTTTATATGAAATCATCAGCCATGAGCAATGCAACGGTCAGACAGTCACGCGCGTAATGCTAAAGCCTGTCACCGGTCGTAGTCATCAGCTGCGCGTCCATATGGTGCATGTTGGTCATGTAATGATTGGCGATCCCATTTATGCAGAAGGTACAGCTTTAGTGATTGCGCCAAGGCTTAATCTCCATGCTCAGCAATTGCGTCTCAAGCATCCTACGCTTGGTGCGTGGATGGATTGGGAAAGCCCAAGCCCTTTTTAAATGAATTTATGTCAAATTTTTTAAACCCATCATGCAAAAACAAGGAACGTATTATGCTTGATATGACGGCAGCCAAACAGGCAGTTAAGAAATGCTTCAAAGCTAAATCGGCACTCTCAGACACACCAGTGGATTATGAAGTACTGATTATCGGTGCAGGAATTGCTGGTATTGGTATGGCGTGCCGATTGCAGCAGCAAAAACACAAAGGACTGTTTGGTTATAAAAATCCAGGTAAGCAGAAACGCAAATCATCAAAGCAACAGCAGAAAAGTGCACAGCGATTTTTGGTGTTAGAAAAACGAGCAGATTTGGGTGGTACATGGGATTTATTTACCTATCCTGGCATCCGCTCTGACTCTGATGCCTTGACTTTTGGCTACAGTTTCAGACCATGGCTAAATCACAGGATTTTGGCAAAGGGCGGTGATATTAAAAACTATATTGCTGATACGGCGCGTGAGTTTGGTATCAGCGAACATATTTGCTATCAACACGAGGTGCAGCAGTTGTCTTGGTCAAGTAGCCATCAACAATGGACGGCGATGGTAAAAAATCATGCCAGCGGTGAGGTGTTTACGGTAACGGCAAAGTTCGTCGTTGGCGCCACGGGTTACTACGATTATGAACAAGGTTATCGTCCTTCTTTTAATAAAGAAGCAGATTTTCAAGGTGAGATCATTCATCCGCAGCATTGGCAAAATGTGGATTATGACGATAAGAAGGTAGTTATTATCGGTAGCGGTGCCACAGCGATGACATTGCTGCCAGCTTTGGTGGATGAAAAAGGTGGGCAATGCGCGCGTCACGTCACTATGCTACAGCGTTCTCCCACGTATGTGGCAAGCGTACCGGGCGATGATTATACGCTTGATTGGCTAGCAGGTAAATTTTCACCATTGTCAAAAGAGCAAGCTTATACGCTGCTGCGTACTCGTAATGTATTGATTCAACAAGGCACTTATCGAGCGGCTATATTGGCACCCAAGCTTATGAAAGCGTTATTAAAACGCGGTGTCAAAACAGAGCTAAAAGGTAGCGGTATCGATGTGGCGCATTTTGTACCGGACTATAATCCTTGGGATCAGCGGATATGTGCGGTGCCAGACAGTGATTTATTCAAAGCATTGCATGGCACACGCGCCAGCGTCGTCACCGATCAAATCAGCCATTTTACCAAGACGGGCATCATGCTCGAATCGGGTAACTCTCTCGATGCTGATATCATCGTCACAGCGACAGGACTAAAGCTACAAATGCTCGGCGGTGCCAAAGTATATATTGACGGGCAGGCGATAGATATTGGTTCGCGCATGACTTATAAAGCGGTTATGATTGAAGAGTTGCCAAATATGGTGGCACTATTTGGCTATACCAATGCCTCATGGACGCTAAAAATCGATTTGGCGTGTCAGTATGTAATGCGGCTGCTGGGTTATATGCATCAGCATCGCTATCAAGTGGTATTGCCACAAGCGCATACTAAAGATGCCAAAGCGCTTACGCAGACAGATACCGTGATGGGCGCGCTATCCTCAGGATATGTCAAGCGCGCTCAACACGAGCTACCCAAGCAAGGTGATATATATCCTTGGCGGGTGACAAACAACTACCTAAGCGACCGCATTATGCTCAAACATCGCAAAATAAAAGATGATTGGTTACGTTTTAGTCGTTAAGGTCGCTTGGTTACAGTCGTTTGCTCAATGTTTTTTAATGGCTATTAATAAAATCAGCAACTTGTTTGCTTAAGATCTGCCACAAGGTTTCTTGCGCGCTTTTGCTGCCCCACGCATTATGCGGGCTAAATATAACGCGCGGATGCTTGGCAATGGTCAATAAAGGGTCGTCAGCGGTGATAGGCTCTTGCTCAAACACATCGCTGGCGTAGCCGATGATTTGCTCATTGTTAATGGCATCAGTCAGCGCTTGGCTATCGACAATACCGCCACGAGCGACATTGACGATGAGCGGCTGTTTGACCATTTTTGCTAAAGTATCTGTATTAATCAGGTGCTGAGTTTTCTCGTTTAATGGGCAATGTAGACTCAGTACATCAGACTGTGCCAGTACGTCGTCAAACGCAGTATAGTCGTCATTGCGCGGTGCGCGTCCTTGCTGCTCCGCCCATAATACTGTCATTCCAAAGGCACGAGCAATATCGGTCACGCGTTTGCCAATAGTGCCAACGCCAATAATACCTAGTGTTTTATCTTCCAAATCTATCAGCGGAATATCCAGTAGGCAAAAATTACCGTTTGCCTGCCATGTGCCATCAGCGACTTTTTGATGATAATAAATACCCGCGCGCATGGCGTTGAGCATGAGCATAAAGGTATGTTCGGGCACACTTTTGACTGCATAACCTGCGACGTTATAAAGCGCCACATGGTGCTCAACACAAGCGTCTTGATCGACGTTGTTCATACCAGTAGCGGTCAGTTGAATGAGCTTGAGCTTGGGCAATTTACTTATCACTTCAGCGCTGATTTGCACTTTATTGGTAATAATGATGTCGGCGTCTTTGCAGCGCTCTATAATAACAGCAGCATCTTTTGGGGTATCATCATAAGTGAGGTAGTCGCTGATGCCTGCTGGAGCTGGCAAGTCGATGCCATCAGAAAAAGTGCCTTTATCTAAAAAAACCGCGCGCATGGTTATTCCTTATTAAATAGTTATTTTAAAATGATTTTAATAATGATCGACTTAATGTAGCACGTTGGTGATTTTAGTCAAAAAGGTCATTAAAAAGTCCAAAGCAAAAAACCTCTACTTCAATATTGAAATAGAGGTTTTGTTGATTGAGACGGTAGTCTTTTGTGCTTATTCGGTTTTATGGACTTATAAAGAGAAACGCTTACGCAATTTGCCAATAAGGCTACGTACGCGACTACTCAAGTCAATACGAACGTCGTTTTCAGGGTCATGCTCGACTTCATAGCGTTTGACCAAATCAGGGCTGGCTTTTAGCTTCGCATGATGCTGAAACGCACGGTTGACGCTAATCTCAAGCAGGCTGGCGCGCATCGGTTTCGGCAAGCAGCGATAAACCTGACCTTTATTAATCAAATCAATCAGCAAGCCAGCGTCTTGAAATTCAGTCTGTACCAAAACCACCAAATGCGGCGCATCTTGCTTTAAGGTAAAGATAATCGGCGCGATATTCTCACCGCTGACATTGATATCGGTGATACAAACACCGATATCTTCATTCGCCAAATAATCGTACGCTTCTTCTAAACTCTCAGCATGCAGTACTTTATAACTATGAGAAAATTGCTTACGTATTTGCTCAATCAACTCATTGGTTTCATCGATCACCAGCAGCGTTTGCTTATTACCTGAACTGTCGAATTGGTCGGCATCTTCGTCTGGATTATAGGTCAAGGCGATTTCGGTAGCGCGTCCGACCACGGTGATCAGCTCTTCAGATTTACAAGGCTTGGTCAAATAACGATAAATCTCACCATCGTTAATAGAGCCAATAATGGCGTTTAAATCTGCATAGCCCGTTAATAAGATACGCATGGTAGAAGGTGAGACATCTTTTACTTCGCGTAAGATATCCACACCGACTCGCTCAGGCATCCGCTGGTCACTGACCGCCACGTGTACATGGTTGTTCTTGATATAGTCAATATACTCAGTCGGGTCGGTGGTGATAAACACGTCATGGGTCTTACGAAATAGCAGTTTCATAGACCGTAAAATGCGTTGTTCGTCGTCGATAAATGCCAACTTCGGCTTTGACTCAGTGCTGGTTTCAACTGTGGTTAAGTCATTTTCTAATTCATTCATGATGATATCCTTATGATGATGAATAATAGTCGTTAAATATCTAAATATGTTCTACGTAACAGGGCAGCTCATCCAGCGCTTACGCGACTAGGTTTTGCTCTGTTAAGTTATTATTAATCGGCAGTATTAACGTAAATGTGGTGCCAACGCCTTCGGTCGATACGACTTTGATATCGCCATTATGTTGCTCCATAATTTGCTGGCTGATTGCCATACCAAGACCAGTGCCTTCGCCTGCGCCTTTGGTCGTAAAGAACGGCTCAAAGATTTGATTGAGAACTTCTGGACTCATACCTTTACCGTTGTCGATCACATCAATATAAACATGGTGATCATCGGCACGGGTGCGTACTTCGATCTTGCCATCAGGTTTTTCTCCCATGGCTTGCGCGGCATTGTTCAGTAGATTGACCAAGACTTGGTTGATTTGCGACGGTGAGCATTTCACTTCAGGCGTGGGCGCAAAATCAGTCACAATCTCTTGATGCCTAATGGAGTTGCCAGCGATTTTAAGCGAGGCTTCGATACATTCGCGCACATCGATGGTTTTTACTTTTGACTCATCAAGACGGGCAAAGTTGCGTAGGTTTAGTACCATCTCAGTGATTTGCTCGACGCCAAATAACGAATCTTTAATCAGCTCTTTTAATTCAGCTGATAGGTCATCTTCTTGGATCTCATCAGAAGCACGGATAATATCTGCTAGAAGCTTGTCAATTTTGCCATCAGTCGCCGCGTCAGTTTTAACGCTTTTTAATCCTTGTACCAATTCAATCAGCTCTTCGTATTGCTCAGTTAACTGACCAATAATTTCAAGGTTATTTTGCACATAAGACAAGGGTGTATTTACTTCGTGAGCAACGCCTGCCACCATTTGTCCCAACGTTGCCATTTTTTCTGAACGAATCAATTGCAACTGCGAGTTTTTTAGCTCTTTTAGCGTCTCTTGTAGCTCAGCGGTACGTTCTTCGACTTTAATCTCTAGCTGTTGGTTAATGTTGGCAAGCTTACCTTCGTTAGACTGGATTCGGTCTAGTAGGTCATTAATAGAGCCGTTCACCAGTCCAATCTCGTTGCGACCTTCTGCGAATTTAACCTCGCTCAGCTTATTGTACTGCTTATTATTAATTAAGTTTTCCGCTTCAGAGATTTTATCAGTGGTTTCTTTCAAGGGTTTGAATGCTAAGAAGGTCAGCATGAAGTAAATGACGCCAGCCGTAATCAATAGTGCTAATGCAATCCAGTTAACCAAGTTTTCACTGAGATTATCGGCAATGGCGTTAATTTCAGCATCAGGTTGGACAACGATCAGCTTCCAATAAGTCTCAGGAATCTCAAAGACATAGGCTTGACTGCCGTTGTAGTAACTGTCTTTTGTCAACTCAAAGCTCTGTAATAAGCGGCTGTCCATGGCGTTTTGCTTGTTTTCACCATTATTTAGGTAAGCAGCGTAGTTAACAAGATAATAACCTTTTGCCGTACCAGTCTCAGCTTTATCAAGCGTGGTCAGTACCTGCTGAACTTGTGGTGAGACGCTAGCGGCGACTTGTTCGATGATCTCATTACGTTGGACATCTAAGAAATCAAGCACGGGTTGCCAAGCAGGGTCTGAGTTGATGACTTGTTTGATATCAAGCGGCGTACCCGTTTTCTCATCAATATAGCTTAAGCGTTCAGGGTTAGAGGAGGCGATCACCTTGTCACTATTATCCAAGAGTAGAATGTAGCCTGAGCCTGAGCTTTCGCTTAACTTGACGATGTTCTCTTGTAGCTGATTCAGCGTAAAGTTAACCGTACTGGCACCCCAAAACTGATTGTCACGCTCGATTGCCACACCGCAGCTCATCGCAAGCTCGCCTTTGGTTTGGCTGGCGCGCACATGGTTCCAAATACAGCTCTCAGGTTTGAGCAGTTTTAAGACGCTAAACCAATCTTCTTGATAATAAGGATTGGTAGGATTTGGATCGCTTAACACCGCTTGATAATCACCGTTTTGGCGAACCATCAAAAATGGATGGGTCGCGGTATTTGCCCCAAGTGCGCCTTTTTCAGGCCAAATGCCACCACTACCTAACAGGCTATAATCACGCTTATCAAAGGCATTGGCAGTACTGGTTTGTAAAATCGTCTCTTCTGTGGGTAAGGTTTGCGCGCTTTGCTGTAGTAGTAAGGCACTACGCATCACCCGATTGATATCGGCGGAGATACTATTGACCGCGGTATTACCACGCTCAGCCACCAATTTTGCAGATTCAAGGCGGATTTTCTCATAGCCCTCTTTATCAACAACATAAACGACGACCGCCAGTACGACCGCAAAAGCAATAAATAAAATAGTGGTTACTTGGGTACTAACTTGATTGAAAAAGCCAACTTTTTTGGAGGCACTCATGATGGTGATAGTCCTTGGATAATAGTGACCACGAAGAAGAGTGCCAATGCTAGGTATTGGTGGCAATCAATCAGGTGGTAATGCGTAATCTTAATTAAAATGGTCTGTACATGATGGCAAAAAAATTAAAAGTATAACTTTACTCTTATAACTTAACCGACTTAACTATTGATTATTTTATAACTTAAAGGACTATAAAAGGCCATGCTGTGCCCATAAATCCTTAAGGATAATTAATCATGAATACTAGGCGGCAAAAGAGTAGGTGTAGACGTGCGTTTGAATAATTCAGGTAAGAAAGAAGAAATGTTCTATTGCATTTCTTAACAATACAGAATCAATTTTATAATGACAATATTTTTTCTTTACTTGCGAGTCGTTATCTTATTGTTTTATATGACCAACTTATGCTTGGCGTTGATATAATCTTGCAATAATCTGCTCTTGAAAAGTCAACTTAGCGCACTCATCTAGCTGCTAACGTTATATAATGGTCGGCTTTATCTTGCGACCTAGCTAATGAGCTGACGCTGCCGGTATGGCCGGTGACCTCTCAGACTATTAAGTAATGACATCGCGCTAGTGATTCACGCTAGCAACTCTCATTATGAGCTATCTATTTTTTCCTATTATCTGAGTACAAAAGACATCGCCCTATGACTATCTCTATCGCTTCATTGCACAATACTGAATTTGCCGTTGGTCAACGTTATTTATCTGATACGGAGTCCGAGCTGGGCTTGGGTGTGGTCATCGATGTAGATGACCGATGTGTGCACATTCTATTTCCACAAAGTGAAGAGACGCGCGTCTACGCCAAAAACTCCGCGCCATTATCACGCGTGGTGTTTAAAGTCGGCGATAGTATTTCTGATCAAGCGGGTAAGAGCTATACCGTAAACGCGGTCGAAGAAGTGATGGGTGTACTCAAATACAGTGTCGATGAGCATGAACGAGGCATTATGGAAACCCGTCTGGCTGCCAATATCACCTTGGCTAAGCCGCTCGAGCGTCTGCTGGCTGGTCGGATTGAGCGTGGTGATTGGTATGAGCTGCGTCAAGATATCTTGCGTATGCAATCGGCGCTAGCGGGTCATCCGCTTAAAGGTTTGATGGGTGCGCGTGTCGATATCATTGAACATCAGCTTTATATCGCTCATGAAGTTGGCAAACGTATCGCGCCGCGTGTGTTGCTTGCTGACGAAGTTGGTTTGGGCAAAACCATCGAAGCAGGTTTGATTATTCATCAACAGCTGTTGACAGGCAAAGCTGAGCGTGTACTGATTCTTGTACCAGACAGTTTGCAATATCAGTGGATGATTGAGCTGCGTCGTCGTTTTAATCTAAATTTTGCCTTATTTGATTTGGTACGTGCAGCAGCCATTAAAGAACACGATCCTGAGCAAAACGTCTTTGCCACTGAGCAATGTATCATTGCGGGTATGGATTTATTACTCGATCACCCTGATTTGTACGACCAAGCGATGGATGCAGGGTTTGATTTATTGGTGGTTGATGAGGCGCATCACCTGCATTGGGATGAGGCGCAAGGCGGCAATGATAAATATGACTTGATTGCTGATTTTGCTGAAGAAACGCCAGGGGTCATGCTATTGACAGCGACGCCAGAGCAGCTTGGGGCACAAAGTCACTTTGCTCGTTTGCGTTTGCTCGATCCGGATCGCTTTGATGATTTGGATGAGTTTATTGATGGTCAAGAAGCCTTTGCTGAAACGGCTGCTGTCGCTGGTGTATTGATAGAAGATAAGCCATTAAGCGACAGTCAAATTGCCGCTTTAAGCAGCTTGTTAGACATCAGTCTTGATGAGTTGGCAACGATTAATGATGACGAAAAATTGCGTACTTATGCGCTCAACGAGCTATTAGATCGTCATGGTACAGGTCGTATTCTATTCCGTAATACCCGTGAAAGTGTGAAAGGGTTCTATGGTCGTAGCAGCCAGCCGTACCCATTGGCATTACCTGCCGCATGGAAAGACAGCTATCAAACCAATGGTAAATTGCGTGAGCAGCTATGGGGCGAAGAAAACCAACCTGATGGCGGCTGGCTAGAAGATGACCCACGCGTGCCTTGGTTGATTGATATTTTGCGCGGCGAGCTTAAGCACAAAAAAGTGCTGTTGATTGCCCGTAGTGGCGCGACGGTTGAGAGCTTGGAGGCGGTATTACGCTTACATGCTGGTATTAAAACCGCTATCTTTACTGAGCAGATGACCTTACTTGAGCGTGACCAAGCAGCGGCGTTTTTTGCCGATAGCGAAGGCGCTCAGATATTGTTGTGCTCGGAGATTGGTTCGGAAGGTCGTAACTTCCAGTTTGCCAGCCAGCTGATATTGTGGGATTTGCCAGCCAATCCAGATACCTTAGAGCAGCGTATTGGTCGCCTAGATCGTATCGGACAAACGCAGCAAATTATGCTCCATGTGCCTTATGTACAAGGCACAGCACAAGAGCGTCTGTATAAATGGTATCACGACGCGTTGAATATGTTTAATCAAATCTCTCCAACGGCGCAGAGCGTGCAAGAGCAGTATATCCAAGAGCTAAAGCCCATGCTTGAAGGCGCGGATACTGACGAGAACCGTGCGATACTACAAGATATCATCGAAGAAGCGAAACAGACGCGATTGGGGTTAGAGGCACAGCTACAAGCGGGTCGTGATCGCCTATTAGAATACAACTCGTGTCGCCCACGTGTTGCCAAACGTATCGCTGACGCCATGCGCGATTTTGATAGTCATAATCTATTGCCGCAGTTTATTGAGCGCTTTTTTGCCTCAGCCAATATCGATCACAATATCCAGCGCGATGGCTCGTGGGTGATTGCTCCGATTGACAGCACTGAAATTAGTGATTATATCGATGGTCTGCCACTCGGTGACGAAGACGGTATGACGTTGACATTCGAGCGTGAGCAAGCACTACAGCGTGAAGATATCGAATTTATCACTCACGAACATCCATTGATGCGCGCGATTTATGAGTTGGCGAGTACCAGCACCTTTGGTAATACCACGGTGGCGATGCTAAAAAGTTCTGCTGTACCACAAGGTATGGTGCTGCTCGAAGTGAATTTCCGCGTTGAAGCCATTGCGCCAAGGTTACTCAATTTACCCGCGACGCTGACCACGCAAAATATCCGTGTATTTATCAGTGAGCAAGGCAGTGATTTGTCCTCGCGTATCAGTGCGGAGATGATTATGCCGCATATTGAGCGTCTGGATAAAAACCGTGCTCGCCAAGTCATTAAAGTACGCGGTGATGTGATTGAGCAGCGTTATTATGAAGCGGAAGAGATTGCCCGTCAGCAGCTTGCTGAGATTGGCGAACAAGCCAGTGCCCGTTTTAGCCAGCAGTGGTCACGTGAAATCAAACGCCTAAAGCATCTACAAACGATTAATCCTAATGTACGCCCTGCCGAAATTGAGCGCTTGGAGCAGCTAAAAGCCCAAGGTGAGCAAGCACTAGGTAGTCTGTTATTAGTCCCAGACTCCATCCGTGTGTTAGTGGCAGTGAAGCCATAAATGTAAATAATCAAAAGAACGAGATGTTTAATAGCATCTCGTTTTTTTATGATTAATATCGTTTATATTAGGACGCGCCCTAAGGCATGTTAAGCAAAAATATCAACATGATATTGCCAAGTGAGCGTCGCTCTCTAGTCAAAGCCATCGATATTGGGTAAGATGTTTGTCTTTTCGATTTACAGTCCGTTTGCTATAAAAGGGTGAGCGCATCTCGTGTGAAGTATCACATATACCTTTGTACTCGATGGCTTTGTACTTCTTTTAAGCTGAAACAACTATATAATAAATGCTGGTGATAGCGCTGCTATGACCGTGTTTTTTGCGCTAAAATTTTCGTGTTAAATCTCTCTTGTGCATTTTCAGCAAGTGATTTCATATTATTTTACATTCAAATGCAAAGTGTCTTTTGTCTTTCGCTATATGATATTGATATCTTTAGGTGCGTATTTTCAGATGCTTAGCGTTTTTGATAAAAATAAGGAAACCTATCGTCATGTCCGATTATTCGCAATTGATTGATGAGCTGCTAGCTACTGTAGCGCTTATTGAAGTGACCCCCGATGTCTTTGAGGGTAAGAGCCATGACTATGTTGGCAGTCGTATTTTTGGTGGACAAGTGCTCGCCCAAGCCATCATGGCGGCGGCGCATACACTGGATAAAGACAAGCCCTGTCATTCACTGCACGGCTATTTTTTGCGCGGTGGTGATATCACGCAGCCAGTGATTTATCAGGTGCGCCGCTTGCGTGACGGTCGTAGTCTGTCTGCGCGTGAAGTGACGGCGATTCAGTATAAAGAAGTGCGTGGTAAAGCGCCCATTGAGCAAGTAATATTTTCAATGATAGCCTCGTTTTCGCCAATGGAAGAGGGTTTAGAGTATCAAGAAGATATGCCTGTCTATCCGCCACCAGAGGATTTACTGGCTGAGCAAGATTTAAAAGAAGAGTATGTCGGAAAAGTTCCAGACGCGCTCAAAGCCCGCTTTATGCGCCGTCGTCATGTCGAAATTAAACCAGTTAAACCGCGTGATCCGATTCATCCAGAGCCAATGAAACCTAAGCAGGCGAACTGGTTGCGTATCCGCGAATTGGGCAATCAACCTGTTGCGATTCAACAAGCGCTATTGGCATTTTCGTCCGATTTTTATCTGGTTGGTACAGGGCTGATGTCACATGGTGTTAGCTTTATGACCAGCGGCTTGCAAGCGGCTAGTATTGACCACTCGATGCATTTTCATCGTAATTTTGATCTAAATGGTTGGATGCTATACGACATGTGGAGTGATACCACGTCTAATGCCAAGGGCTTAAACCATGGGCAGTTTTGGCAAGACGGTAAGCTGGTTGCTACGGTACAGCAAGAAGGTTTGATGCGTTTGCGAGTGCCGAAGTCTTAGCACTAACTGTGTTTGTAAATAACGCTGAATAAAAAGCGACTGAGAATTGTTCTGAGTCGCTTTTTTTATGGCATATGAAGTGCTTTTTTAGGCAGTTAATTTAGGCAAATTAGCCAACTTATTATTCTAAAATCTTAACCATTGCTCGTGGCAATCCAAGTGTTGCCTGAGCATCAACAGCATTTAGCCAATTAATATTAATTTGTGCTGCTTCTAAGGCTTCGGTTATTTCGGTAATTTGCTCAGCATTTAGAATCAGCGATTGCGGTGTCAAATACCAATGAAAATGGGTCAGTGAATGTTTAATAGGGGCGTCATCGAGCAAGGTATTGCTGACGGATTCTGCTATCAACTGATTTTTTGCCAACCACTCATTGATAATTTGCTCGGCAGTGGTAAATTCTGCTTCATATACTTTTTCATTACTGGTCACTTTTAATGATGTATCGTTAATTTCAGTCGTTTTTTCTGCGGCAGTTTTAGTATTCACTTTGCCTGCGGTTTTTTCAACAAACTGTAAAGGTAAACTCCACAGTCCGCCCCAAATGCCATTGTCAGGGCGTTGTAGCCATAGTATTTTGCCATCAATATCTTCAATCAATAAGGCATTGCTAAACTTGCTGGGTTTAGGCTGCTTTTTTGCTTTGACTGGATAATCCGTTTCGCGCCCCTCAGCATGTGCCAAGCAGTCCTCTTGAAGGGGACATAATAGACAGGCAGGCTTGCTACGCGTGCATAACGTCGCGCCCATATCCATCATCGCTTGCGCGAATAACCCTGAATTCTCTATTGGGGTCAAACGCTCTGCCAATGCCCATAGTTCTTTGGTGGTGGCAGATTTGATAATATCACCATCAATCGCTGCCCAACGCGTCAAGACACGTTTGACATTGCCATCACAAATGACGCCATAACGATGTAAGCCCATCGCCATAATTGCGCCAGCGGTCGATGGCCCGACGCCAGATATGGCTTCCCACCCTGCTAGCGTCTGCGGAAAGTCGCCCGTCTCATCAATGACTTCGACCAGTTGTTTCGCGCCTTTATGCAAATTACGCGCGCGTGCATAATAACCAAGTCCTGCCCAATGTTCCGCGACCGTATCCCATTCTGCGGCTGCTAAATCTTGCACGGTCGGAAACGATGCCATAAAACGGGTAAAGTAGGGCAGCACGGTCGTTACTTGGGTCTGCTGTAGCATGACTTCGGATAGCCAAACGATATAAGGATTGGGCGTGTCGGTTTGGTGTTGTTGCCATGGTAAATCGTGGCGACCATTTTCACTGAACCAATCAAGTAGGCGCGGGGCGAATGAATTGAGAGAAGTACTGGGTTGAGTAAAATTATTTTCTAACGTTGTGGGGTTTGTAGTGGGGATAAGCTGAGTCATATCATCAATTTTTGGCATATTAGTACATGAATTATAACCGATTTTTGAGAGAGGTGAGTTGATATCACGGTTGTGCGCTGTCTGAAATCATAATAACGTAAGCGTCTTTTAAGTACGAGTGTCAAAAAACGACGTATGTAACAGAAACCTTAATTTAGAGTTGCAAATTTATAAAGTAAATCTTACAAAATTCAGTGAATTTTTTAGAAAAATTAACTTATTATTATGCTTTTTGCAAGGTGATAATTTTTATTATCGCTAGGGCGCAAGAGCATTTTTGAGTTAACGATAACTCATCGTCTGGTTTCATCAAATAAGCTTACTAAGCATTTTCAAACAACTGCTCACATGTATGAGTAATATTTAGGACTATTTATGAAGTTAATTTCGAACTACTTATCTAAAGCATTATTGGCGCTAGCAGTCGTCGGCTGTTCAGCCAACGTTTTGGCAGCTAAACCAAACCTAGTGTTACAACAGCCCAATGTTTCTTTAGAATTGGCCAATGAATTAATCGATGCCACTATGGCAGCCTGTCACGCAGAGGGCAAATCTGCCGTTGTCGCAGTTGTTGATCGTGGTGGTAATTTAATCGCGCTACAGCGTGATGATAACGTTGGCCCGCACAATACTGATGCTGCTGTTCGTAAGGCATTTACGGCATTATCTACCAAAACACCATCACGCACTTTGGCGGATAATGCTCGCGCTAATCCAGACTCAAATAACTTGAATACGGTAAATGATTTACTGCTGATCGGCGGTGGTGTGCCGTTAAAGTTTGGCAATGATGTGATCGGCGCTATTGCAGCGGGCGGCGCAGGCGGTGCAGTACAAGATGAAAGTTGTGCGCTGAAAGCTATCGAAAAAGTCATGCCTAAACAGAAGTAGTTGATGACTTAGATATCGCTAAATGATTTAGATATCATCGAATAACTTCGATATCTCGCTAGCAGTAGACATAAAAAAAAGCCCTTAGGGGCTTTTTTTGTATGAGCTCTAAAATAATTTTATGCAGCTAACATTATAGACAAAAAGGGTTGTCGATTTACTTCTGATTCTTCCGTGTTTTCAAACGACGCAAGCGCTTTTCTTCTTCTTTGGCGATTCTTTTCTCTTCAGCAGCCAGACGTTGCTCGGCGACGACGAGTTCTTCAGCTTCAACTATATAGTTTCTAGTATTTAAGAGCTTTTTCTAAAATAGAATTATCAGTAAGTAGTTCGAGATTTTTATTGAAATTCAGTAAAAGGCTTTGTATCGATTCTTTATTTTCTTTCAGCAAAGTAAACCAATTACTTAGTTCAACTTGTTTTTCATAATTAGGAAGCGAAACTACTGTATTGTTTAGCTGTTTAATTGAAATAAACTTTTGTGCAACTCCTGTGGCCATCTTGTTTAAGTCCATGCTTTGTAATACATGGGCCAAATAAGGCTTAAATACCTCTGTCTCATTTTTTACTTCTAAGCTTATTGCATTGCTAGTTAACCAATAGGGTTTAGATGATAAATGGATATTTCCACAATACATTCCAACCTTACCAACGACGATTGAACTACTAAACCTATTTGCTTCTTTGTAATAGCCTATAACCCCATTGCCTCCAAAAACTGGATATGCTCCATTACTGGATATTTCCGATTTATTAAGGTTAGACCCGCTCCTAAGTTCACATATACTCTGTACAGTCACATCTTTGAACTGCTCAACATCTATATTTTTTGATGCGTTTTCAAAATAATCTTTAATTGATTCGATCAGAGCTGATTGCTCTTTTTTCAATGAGTTGATTTTTTCTATTTTATCAAAAATAAACTTTTCTTCGTTTTTTGGTAATGAAAATGAAAGGTTAGAGGTTTCATCTGCTATTAAGGACTGCTTATCTATTAGGCAAGAATTCTCACCGACTCTTCTACTTTCAAACTGAGAAATAAACTCTTCAAAGTCACTATCACCAATTGAATTAAGTCTATTTAAAGGCTTCTTAGTATTTAACTCATAAAACCAAATATCCTCCCCTGGAGTCGTATTTTCAAAAAACAAAACACTAACTTTAATTCCTGTATATGGTGCTAGTACTCCTTCCGGAAGGCTTAGAATAGAGTGTAGGTTAAAATTAGTTAATAATTGGCCTCTCAACATGTCCAAATGGTTAGCCACATTAAATAAAAGGCCATCTGGCACAATCAGAGCCGCTTTGCCATTTTTCGCCAGCTTGTCCATAGCATGCTGAAGAAACATAGCCTCTAAATTACCAGTGTATCCATGGTAGTAATATTCGTCCTTACTCATATCTGAGGCTTTACCAAACGGCACACCCGAAAGAATAAAGTCGTACTTTAAGTTATCTTTAAGCAGTAAAGAATCAGATAACGATATTTTTTCAAGATCAATTCCATTTAAAAGTAAATTCAGTATACCTATTAAGTATGCAAAAGGATTAATGTCATTCCCAATAGCCTTAAACCTCCTATCCCCATAAGTTTTAGATAGATGTTTTTCAACTTCCACAAATGTACGGCCGGTGCCCATAGCTGGGTCATAAATACTTGTTGCAGGGCTGGGGTTACTTACTTTAACTATTGTTTCAACTAAAGATTTTGGAGAGTGAAAAGCTCCTGAAGAGCTTGAGTCTTTAACCATACTTGATAACAACTCATCAAAATCAACGTCTAATGAGTTGCAAAAATCAAGATCTTCCAATCTATATAACGTAGCCTCTAAAACTTTTAAAGAACGGATACGCAGTGGGATATTATTAAATAAAAATTCAATACCTCTCCAGCTATTTTTATCAAAAAAAATCTTCCTAAAAGAACTCTTATTTCTATGAATTATCTCATAAAATATATTTTTTATGATAGAAAAATCATTATTTGCTTCTCTGTGTTCAAAGCCATCAATTTCGGAGAATAATCCCCTAAATGAAGTTCTGCGAACGTTATTTTGGTTATGGGATAGAGCAACGTCATAAAAATATTTTGTCAAAAGTAATAAAGATAGCTGCTCTATTGCCTCTATTGAGTTGTTGATGCCAGTATCTTTTCTGAGCAACTCAACTATAAGCAATAATTTATTATTAGAGTTATTCATTAGTAGCCACCAAATAATTATACATATTTGTTATATCTTCACTTATTTCCACTTCAGGTATTAAGTTTATAAATTTTGCTGCCTTATTCGAACAAAATCCCGTATCTATTTTTACATAAGGATCTATCACATCCTTGATAAGAACTGATTCTAATGATGCTGGCTTAATATTATAATCTCCACTAGTTGAGTAGTCCCCTGAACTGCTTACTGCTAATTTTGTTCTATTACCTAAATCGAATGTATTATTTAGCTCATTGATATCTTCTTTAAGGGGTGAAGGACAAATGAGATAATGCTTAATCTCTCTTCTTTTCCAAGAAAGTAGGTGTGATGTTAACTGGTTTTTATTAAATTTTTTTATTCCGGCCTGCTGTACTAATAAATCACACTTACCAGTGCCTATATTCGTTAGGGAAAACTCATCTCGATCACATATTAAATAAACATTTTTAGTATTATGCGGATGACCTTCTAAATAGTCTGTAAAGTTTTAAAGTCGTTTTAATTTTTTATCACCAAAAATTTGAGTATTTTTTTCGTAGCCAGATTCTTGCTTTATAACAACGAATCTATTGAAAAACTCCTTCATTCTAATCGCGTCATCTTCAGTTTTCGCTAACTTTTTAATCGCTAACAACATAAAGATTTCCCAGTCATCCTCGTCGTCCATGAAAACGATATTTTCTGCAATCGACATAACTTTAAGCTGTGTACTATTAATTTCTGATAATTCAGTTAATCTGGCAGCAAGGTAACTAATTTTCTCTCCTGCTTTTATTTGTCCGTTTTCAATAACTCGAAGTCTGCCTATACCTGATTTGGAAATTGAATCAAGTAAATGAGTAGTAGTAATAGCTTTGCCACTTATTCCATTAAATGTTGCCCATAAAAGGGCAATATTTTTGTAATGAAGATGTGAGCCAGCCTCATCAAACAAAAACAGAGTATTTTCTCTATCAAATAGATCTATTAGCGCATAAAGAAAAAGTAATTGATACTCACCATCGCTTAGATCTTCCAAGCGTAAAGTTTTATTACCCTCATCTTCCAATTCATTAACTCTTAAAAATTCAACTTCAACGCTATTTTTAACAATAAAATAATCATTATCAGCAGCTTGTGTAAAGAACATGATTTTTGAGTCGAAAGAGGGTTTTTCATCAGCTTCAAAGGACACTTTGGAAAGTATATTCTGAGTTAAGTTAACTGTTTTGAGAGCTATTGAGTCACTAAAATCATAGCTTTCATCAATTAGAGCATGAACAAAATTTTCTAAAGTCCGGTGGTAAGCCTTATTTGTAATAATTTCGCTATTACCACTCGCTTCTTCCTTGCCTGCCTGCTTTACTTGCTCTACATAGGCTTTATCAACTTTAACATCAAAAGAGAGCTTTGTTGACTCATCTTCATCCAATTCACTTTCAACAACGTAGTTATTCTGCCTTAAAAATGTACGTACTAAACCATTGTGATCGCTTGTTGTAGATAAAAATATTAAAAGTTTCGCAAGTGATTTATCATAATAAAAACAATCTAAGCTAAGTGCTCTTTTGTTTGCTCGCTCAGTATTTAAATAGTGAGCGAATCGCTCAGAATAACTTTCATTTTGCCCTGAAGAAAAACAAACAACTTTATAATTCTCGTAGAGATTGCTGTCCGGCTTTAATTTTTCATCAAAAATGGATTTCAAAATTGATGATTTACCAGAGCCATTCCCGCCTATGAACGTAGCAATTTTGTCAAATTCTAGCTGCTGAGGGTGGTCATAAAGGACATTAGCTGGTAGAGGAAGTGAAACAGTTGTCATCAATAATATTCCTTTATGTAGCCGTATGCTCTATCAAACAGTATTTGATATTTGTGGAGCTCATATTTAAATAATGTCTTGCGAAGTGATTGAGTGCTCATAGCGAAAACATATTAGAATTCGTTACTGAGCTACAGAATACGTTTGCTGTCTCTCTACCGCTACCAGACAATAATTTGCTAGGGTTGGTTTCTCTGCCTGACGGACAAGTTTTTACTTCTACATGATTGGTCTTATGTTTATCAAACCTATTTCCGATTCTTCCGCGTTTTCAAACGACGTAAGCGCTTTTCTTCTTCTTTAGCGATTCTTTTTTCTTCTGCTGCTAAGCGTTGCTCGGCGACGACGAGTTCTTCAGCTTCAGACATGGCTGGCGTCTCAAGCGTAATACGCCCAAGCTTAGCGCTACGTAACTCGTTGATCAAAATCTCAGACATGCGGTAGGTATCGACTTGATTGCCCGAACGTACACAGCCGCGATTGCGTCCAGCGACTTCAAAAAACTCCCAATCAGTCTTTGGTAGCGCTTCAATTTTGTAGCGGGTTTTTAGCAGCTCAGGATAGGCTTGCATCAAGTATTCAGCGGTATAGCTGGCAACATCAGCGAAGTCAAAAGCCGTATCACGAATACCACCCGTCGCTGCCAGACGATAGCCAGAGTTTTCGTTTTCGACTTTTGGCCATAACATACCGGGCGTGTCATAAAGCATGATGTCATCATCAAGTTTAATCAACTGCTGTGACTTAGTAACTGCTGGCTCATCGCCAGTTCTTGCTACGGCGCGTCCAGCCAAGGTATTAATCAACGTCGATTTACCGACGTTTGGTATGCCCATAATCATGGCTTTGATTTGGCGACCCGTACCCACTTTATTGGGCACCAGTTGTTTACAGATGGCGATGATACGTTTGACATCATTGGCTTTATCAGTATCGCAAGCAATGGCTTTCACACCGCTTTGCTGCTCAAGATAGTCCATCCACGCTTGGGTCAATTCAGGATCAGCAAGGTCAGCTTTGTTCAGGATTTTGATGACGGGTTTTTCGCCGCGCAATGCCGCGACCATTGGGTTTTCACTACTATATGGGATACGCGCATCGATCACCTCGATGACCAAATCCATCTGCGGCATGATTTCTTTGATTTCGTTACGGGCTTTGTTCATGTGCCCAGGGAACCACTGAATACTTGCTCTCTTATCCATCTGCTTTCATAACCTTTTATAAAAAATGCGCAAAGTAAGACGATCGTCATTTACTTTTTATGGTGTCCAGTTTACTACAGAACCACCTTGCTCACGCTACAATTTCGCCCAACCAGATGCGCGGTTACTCTTGAGCTGGATTTTCTATTTCATCGCGGGCAGGAGGTAACGGTGCAAGATAACCAATTAATAGTATTAAACTGCCTGCGCCGAGGAAAGATATCACCCGCCAAATTGCTTCGGTCTGTGACAAATCAACTATTACCAGTTTGAGTACGACAATACCTAATAGCCCGATGCCCATAAACCAAAGCGTCCGCTGCCAATAGCGACTGGCGACGATGGTGGCGACTAAAGCTAAGAGCGTCCATAAAATGGTCAGTCCTGTCTGCACTTGCTCGCTATTCCATGCGCCGCCCTGAGCGCTGTCCCACAACGGTGTACCGATAAAGGCATGTAGCGTTCTGACCAACATACTGGAAATCAGCCAAAAGCTAATAAGTCCCAACATAACCAATAAATAATCTGCGGTAAATATACGCTTAGTTTGGGGAGCTGCACTTGATTCGATAATACTCTCATCGCGGCGATGTTGGCTCATATAATATAGACTAAACCCAACCAATAGCGTCAGCCATGAGGTGATATCGTATAAATTCAATAGCGGAAAATATGACAGTCCCCAAATCACACCATCATAAGACCAGTTGGTAATGATGACCCAACCTAAGGCAATGGGAGCAAAGATAGCCGTGCAGCTCAATAGCGCTTGTTGCCAATCAAACCAGTACAGTGGGCTTTGCTTGAATGCCTTGTTTGTACGCGTATTTTGCTTGGGATAGTAAGCATAACGATGACAGCGCCATAATCCGGCCAATATTAAAATGGCTGGCATCAAGACAGCCATCACGCCAGCGGAATCTGCTAGTCCATAGTGGGCGGCGGCAGCAATGATTAGAATGCTAGCTCCCAGCCAGCTTGCACTATCGTAGCGTGACAACTCGGAATGGTCGTACCATGTCTTTAACCACAACTGTCCGATAATCAACCAACCAATGATTAGACCAGTCAATAGTAGCCAATCTGCTCCTTGCCATATTAAATGAAACTCGAATTTTTGCGGCAATTGCAGGACGAGCATGAGATAAAAGACGATCGATAAGCCATGGCTAAGTTGTCTGATTTCTATCCACGAGCGATAACGATTGATTGTCCAATAAATGGCAAGGCTAACCAGTGCTGCGAGTGCAATCATGGTCGTCGTTGCCAGTGTCCAACTGGTGAACCACTGGTTAAAATCAAGCAGCAGCACTTGTAGTAGCCACGCTATAGCCGTAAAGGTCAAAAACCTTATAAGTATAGGACTGTGCCAAACAAGATTAAATACTGTGCTGTGGCTGTTGATTGAGGTTAGCCATTGCTGAGCGGCATGAGTGCTAATACCTAATGCGTCGGCATAGGTTGCTATCGCATCTGGCGTGGCGTTTTGCTCTTGAGAATATGTTGAATGATTATCTAAGCTATCATTTAAGTCTTCGTTCAAACTATCATTTAGCATAGCTGGAGAGTTGTTCGTGCGTAAAATAAATACAGTGGCTAGATAAGTCATAGCCGAAATGGTTAAGGCCAATGTCGGATAATCCTGAATGGCGAAGACCACTTTTACCATCAGCATACCTATACTGATTAGCTGCAATAACGAACCAAATAGCACTGACCATGCGCGTAGTGAGCGCCGTCCAAACCAGACCAGCGCCAGTCCTTGTACTGACCAGCCAAAGGCAATCCATTCAGCATCTAATGCCAGCGGAATGACCAACGCCAAAAAGCCAAACCCTAAAGCTAGCATGCCCTCGGTGATTAAGGCATAACGCTGGCTACGCTGCACAAACAACCCGCCGAGTCCTAAATAAACAGTGGCTAAAATAGCACTAGCGATGGTTAAGGCGTTAGGAATGTCATCTAATAATGCCGAAAATAAACCAAAGGCTAATATCGGCACTGAAAACAGTAAGCCAGTATCAATAGGGAATACATAGCTATTATATCTTGCCTGAACGCTATCTAGATGTTTTACGTTGTCTGCGCTCTCTGTCTGGATGATGTCTGTTTCATTAAGGGTATTGTAGACAATGATTTGTTGGGCGTAGCGAATGACGACAAACAGATATAGCAGTAAATGTAAGGTGACCAGTAGGACTAAAGAGCAGCGCTGCGCCTCAATGACTGTGCTCAAATTTTCACTGATGCCCCAGTAGTAAGCCAATCCAAAGGTCATAGTGACACCGAATAAATTCAGTATTTTCCACGGGCGGTAATGCGCAATAATCGCAATCGTCACGTTCAATAGTAGATAGTAACTAAACAATACCACCAAACTGCCCGTGTCTTCACTGGTCAAAATAGGCGCAAAGAAACCACCCGATAATGCCAACAAAGCCAGTGGAAAAGCGTTTTGACGCACGGCAAGGGCAATGGTAATCGCAGATAATAGCCCAAGCCCAATAAAGCTCGGTAGACTAGGCAAGACTTGGTAAACGCTATAGGCAAAAAAGGTCGTTAAATACGCAATCGCTAAGCCTGCGCCTTGCAGGGTGATGCCATAAGCAAAGCGATTTTTTGCCAATTTTAGACCTAATGCTGCCAGACCTAAACCGAGGATGCCTATCGCTAAAAGCTTGGACGCTATCGACACTTCGATATAGTCGCTTAACAAGCGAAGTAGTAGCACCACACCGATAAGTAGGACGATCACGCCAACGCGCACGACTAGATTGCCGCCAAAAAACCAGTTTTTGATAGAGTGAATCAGCGAAGTGACGATAGGCAGTGAGCGTTCATCCGGCTCTATGGGCGATGGTTTTTTTGGAGAAGGGGCTGGTTTCGGGTGAATCGTAGCAGTAAATAAAGGAGGTGCTGAGTCAAATAGCTCCTCGATAATAGGTTGGGGCGAGTGAGTCTCAGCTAGCGTTTGAGTCATTGGTTCAGTATGAGCGTCTACATCATTATCGGCGTTATTACTCATAGAGCTGACACGGTGTTGCTGCGCTTGTAACTCATCTTGCAGTTGCGTGATATCTTGTTGAAGCTGATCAACGCGTCGCTTTAGTTTATGGTAAAAAACGATAATCACTACTAGACAAACAAGCAATACAAACCCGCTGATATCAGACATAGCGCTACCACACCGTTACTCAATATTTGATGGCTTGATGATGACTCGATTTCAAAGCAAACACAAGCAAAGCGCTCATCAAAATAAAAGGATTAGCCCAAGATTATTCGTTCACTATCATTGAGCTGACCTTGATGCTTTATAAACTAAGATATTTATGCGGCATATAATTTATGTCTTTCTGATAATGTACATTCACGCAAGGTTAGATAATTCACCATACCTGAGACGATACCTGCAATAACACCGATAATAATTAAAGCTGAAATCAAAGATACTTCGACCGTACCTGCGTATTTTTGCCATAGTACAGCAAGAGAGATTAATACCCCAAAGGTAAAAAATCCATGCTTTATCGTCAACCAAAAAGCAGTTGGGAAGAAGGCTACTTTTTTTTCTTTGATACCAAAATAAGCCACCATAGTTAAAATCATGGCTAACGTAATCGATAAGGTAACGGAGGTACCGAGCACTGTGTCTTCATTATTGGTAATAGAGTCAACAGATATTGCGATTGATGAGTATGTTTTTAAGAAGAAATATTGTATGCCGCCGTTAATGAAGGCATTGATTATGCCAGTAAGCATAGCGCCTTTTAGCAATTTTGCGTTTAATGTTGTTGCCATGGTGTATGTTCCAAGTCTAAGCGGGTAGGTTTATGCATAAAAAATACTGAGTAGATAAAATCCTACCCAGTATGGTCGAATGCTCAACACGCCCTATTATGTATCGTTTATAAATTTATGATTAAAGTGATGGCTGAGTTTATGAGGTTGGCATTTTGCTTTTGTAAACACCGCCGCCATTGACTGTCAGTTCAGCACCAGTAATCCAAGACGCTGCATCACTTAACAAAAACGCCATCGCTTGAGCGATATCTGCTGGCACGCCACGTCGTTTTAGGACGATACCTTTGACCACATTATCGATCATTTCTTGGGTATAACCAGCTTCTTCAGAGGAAGCACCATTATCTACTGTACCGATGATTAGTGAGTTAAAGCGCACTTCAGGACCTGATGCGACCGCCATACTTTTCACCATATTTAGCAAGCCCGCTTTAGCTGTGCTGTATTCGATAAATTCTGGCGATGGTGTATTGCCAACCATGGATCCAGAAAATACCACAGAGGCGTTTTCTTCTTGTTTTAAATACGGCATACATAAACGAGTCAAATGATAAGATCCCAAGGTGTTGAGCTTATACGCATTGACCATTTTTTCAGTGGTAGATTCCCATAAGGGCGTATTTGCACCCCAACCGACGTTGTTGACTACCGCAGAAATCTTGCCGAATTTTGCAATAGTTGCATCGACCAAGGCTGCAATTTGCGTCTCGTCAGTAAAGTCGGTTTTCATGCCTAAGGTTGCATTGCCTGTTTCTTTTTCGATATCAGCGGCAAGTTGCTTCACTTTATCTTCATTTAAATCAGCGAGGACAATGTTGCCTCCTAATGAGCTTAAAAACCGTGCCGCCTCGCTACCAATAGCGCCTGCTGCACCACTGATAATGATGGTTTTATGATGAAAGTCGAATAGTTGTTGGATGGTTTTCATGATTTTACCTTATTATTAGTGAGTGATTAGAGAGCTATCAGCAAGTGATGTGACCGATTATATGAATCACGACTGTACAATAACCATGTTAGCGTCTTAAATCCTTACCAATAGTAAGCCTTTGTAAGTGTGTGATGACCAATATGGATTTGTTTACGATAAAAAAAGCAGAGTGCGGCGGGCGCACTCTGCTATATATTGGGTTAATAAATAGTGTGTTAATAACCTGAAAACAGCTATTGATATGCCTGATTCAAAGATTATTTACCTAAGTTGTTTTCCATAAATTCAAGCATGTTTTCCCAGCTTTGCTTAGCAGCGGCTTCGTTGTAGCCAAGATCAACCTCATTTTTAGCAGCGCGCTCATCGGCATGTGGGTTGGTAAAGCCATGTTTAGCGTTGTCATAAACATCGATAATATAGTCAACGCCAGCAGCATCTAGTTCTGATTTTAGACCTTCTATTGCTTCCATTGATACCATTGAATCATCGCGACCGTGAGCAACCAATACGTTAGCGGTGAAGTTTTTATCCGCTGGCTGTTTTGGTGTTGGATTGCCATGGAAAGTGGCGACCGCTTTTAATGGCATGCCTTCGCGCGCCATATCGAGGACGACCTTACCGCCGAAGCAAAAGCCAATCGCTGCTAGATTGTCACCATCAACGGCTAGTTGGTCGCTAAAGTCATTAAGGATTAAGCGGCAGCGTGCCATCAGCATATCTTGATCTTCTAATACTTGCTCCATCCACATATTCGCTTGTGCAGCATCGGTGGTCAGCTTGCCTTCACCGTACACGTCCATTGCGACGGCGGCATAACCTGCTTCTGCCAAGCGCTCGACCACTGATTTTGGATGCTCAACCACGCCCCACCATTCTGGCGCTACTAAAATTCCCGCAACAGGATGGTCGTCAGATGCATTTTCTGGCAATGCCACATAGCTGATAAGCTGGACACCGTTTTCGGTGGTACTGATTAATTCAAAAGTCTTAATTGACATATTATTATCCTTTTTTATGTGAGGAGTTTTACGTTATAAAGGTTATTTGTCTGTGTTTTTGCGACATCGTTTTTCTTACTTTTACTACCTTAACGCTCAACCTAGGCAAAAACAGCTATAATACTGTAACGCTCTTTATCAAAATGCTACGGCACCTTTATGACACTAAACTTGTTAAACAACTGTGCAGCCCATCTAGACTCTGACGCAACTTTGCCGCTCAAAGTCATGGAAAAATCAGCTGTGAGCTTATTTCCTGACAGTGGTAATGAAAGCAACAGCGACCATGACAGTAAGATCAATGACACATTGCGTCCGAAATTTTGGTCGCGCTTTGCATTGTCAGAACTCAATCATAGCGAATGGGAAGCGTTGTGTGATGGCTGTGGCAGCTGCTGTTTGATTAAGTATATTGACGAAGATGAGCATGGTGATGTGGATGAAGAGTTGGTCGAGTATACCGATGTGACTTGCCAGCTAATGGACTGTACGACGGGTTATTGCCAGCATTACGCCACGCGTCAAGAGCATGTGCCCGACTGTATTCAGCTGACCATGGACAATCTGCCGCAGATGATGTGGTTGCCTTCGCACTGCGCCTATAAGCGTCTGTATAAAGGACAAAATTTGCCAAGTTGGCATTTGTTATTGACTCAAGATGCAGTGGTAACGCAGCAACAAATGCGTGCTGCCAATGTTGGCGTGGCAGGGCGCTGTGTTTCTGAGACTGGTATGTCTGATGAAGCGATGGAGGAGCGGGTGATCAGCTGGGTTAAGCCTTGATAATACTGAGAGTTACTGAAATCGGTGACATTAGTGACGTTGGTATTATTGCAGGGTAAAAGTACAATGCTACTTGATTTTAATAAGAAACCTGAGCCGCAGATTTGGCTTTTGCCTCAGCATCTTCTTGCGTGTCAGCCAATGGCGGGATAGGAATATCCTGACGAATTTGCTCAGAGAACTCGCGGCTGTTTTTGTGACTATTAACGCCAGACTCTAGATTGATTTGATTATTGAATTCTTTAACCTTTGAGTTGATATGGGTACGCTCGTACCATGTATCCATTGACCACGGCTGTCCAGTCTTTTCTGGATTAGCGTCAAGCATACCGACATCATATAGATAATTTGGCAGCCAGCCAGAGACCCAAATCCGATAATCCCACGGCAGGCGATCGCCACTGACGATACGCGCCATATAAAAAATGATATTGGTGCAATTACTGAGTAATGTGTTATACCAAGCAGGCTTGGCATTCAATTCATCGGCAGCGGTTAAATAAGATTCAAATAGTGACTTGACCTCGTGCTGCTGCAAGTTGCTAACGGGAAATAGATAAACTTGCTCGCCACGCGCATTCGTTCGGGTATAAATAATATCGCGCTCTTCTGCGGCAATCAGGCTCAGCTCATAGCGTCTAAAAAACCCTGCCAATGCCGAAAACGACTCGCCTTCTTCTTTACGAATCTCAAACGAGAAAGCAAGCGGTCTATCATCTTCAAAACGAAAGCTGACCAACGTATGAGCAATCAGTGGACCCATCCAGTAAGAGTTGGTGACATCGACGCCAGATAGTTTGGACATATCAATGGTACGTGTGTCCCAGCGTTCGGTCGCCTCCGTGTCGGTATGCCAATCAAAGTTGCGTACATTGGTTAGGGTCACTAAGTCAGGATTGGTTGCATCGCGCTCATAGGTGACCCTTTTACTTACCTCAGCCATCCAGTCGCGCTCTTGTTGGGGTTCAATAGAAAAAAACCAGCCAACGCCTACCAACCAAATAGCGCCATATAAAGCGGTTAACCATTTATTTGCTGACTTGCTATTTATGGTTGCTTTGTTGCTCCATGGTTTACTGCTGCCTTGTCTATTATCAAAGCGCTGAGCGATTTTCGGCCAATAGCGAACGCTTAGTAAGGCTGTCAGTACACCAACAATGAAAAGTGCGGCTAACCAAGTGATGGCAGAGCCTGCCCCAAACTGATACCAAATCGCCAGCAATAACCAAACGGCTGACAGTAGCAAGGTAATAATGATGAAAAACTGTACAAGATAATATCGCCATGTAGGTGTCGGTTGGCGACCATTAGCAGTGTTATTTTTTAAGCCGTGTCTATCCGAACCATGATTATTTGGCTCAAGCGTGTCCAAGCCGTTATCTGAACGATGGCTATGTGAGTGCGGCGTGAGCAGGCGAGAGAAAAAGGAACGTAGCGACATAGGGTGTGCTTTGGTGTGTGAAGGCTTTGACCATAGCAAAGTTTATAACGTACTGACAATACAATTTGAGTGAATTTATCGTTGAATGTCGGTGAGCCTTGCGCTAAAGTGAAGCTACTTTGATCTGCTCTATTTATAATTTAATAATCAAAGATCTGTTTTATTTGCTGTATTCATCCCCATCTACGTCTGTTATTACGTATTATTTTAATTGTTATTAACTAAAGAGGTTAAATCACATCACCATGTCTGACGACACTCCCAGCCCGAGTAGTTGGTCGATGCGCGGCTTAAAACGCTGGCTATCGACCGCCCCCGAAACCCGTGACGAATTGATTCGTCTGGTACAAGACTCGCGCCAGTTCTTAGAGCCTGATACCGTCGATATGTTGGAAGGCGTGCTGGATCTGCCTGCGACACAAGTGCGCGAAATTATGACTCCGCGTCCGCAAGTGGTTGGGCTGCATGAAAGCACCAGTCTCGCTGAGGTGATGGATATCATCCTTGAGACCACCCATTCGCGTTATCCTGTCTTTGACAGTCAAGATGATGATGCCGTCATTGGCATCTTATTGGCCAAAGATTTGATTCCTATTCTTGTGCATATGGTGCGCGATCAAGAAGATAAAATCGATAGCAAACGTTTGAGAGATCTGGTACGTCAGCCGCTATATATTAGTGAGACGGCACGTTCTGATACCTTGTTACGCTCATTGCAGCGTACCCAAGTACATATGGCGATTGTCGTCGATGAATTCGGCAACTTTGGCGGTGTCGTTACCATGGAAGACTTGCTTGAAGAGATCGTCGGCGACATCGTTGATGAGCATGATGACTTCGATGAAGACAGTGATATCAACAATATTGTCGCTGATCCTGAAAAACCAAATACGTGGCGTGTGCAAGCGTCTACCGTGATTGAAGACTGTAATGATGAGCTTGGCAGTCATTTTGATGATACGGATGTCGACACCATGGGTGGTCTAGTCATGCAGGCGCTTGGTTATGTGGGTGATTTGGAAGGTGAAAGCGTGGTGATAGATGATTGGAAAATCACTATTACTGATGTTGAAGGGCGTTTTATCCAAAATCTTGAGCTCACCAAAATCAATCCTGATCAGCAAATATTGATAGGCAGTCATTGATGTGTCGATAGCGACCTAAACATTGTTTGATATACTCAAAAAAACACGATTGCGGTCGTGTTTTTTTTGTGTTTGCTATTGGGTATTTGCTACGCAATGTTACCTATTAATGGGTTGAGACTGGTATCATGGGCGGGTTTAACTTTTAGATACTGTAAAAAACACAATACGGTCTGCTTCAGCTTGGTTTTCATCTGAATGTTGACGCTTAAAATTTTGAAAAATATGGTTTTGGATAACTGCTATGCGCCTGTCTACTGTTGATTTACAAAAACGCCTGAACCCTGACAAGCCAAAGGGTTTGCCTATAGCGCTGACGGTATTGATTGCGTTGCTGGCAGGGGCGGTGTTTATATTTGCACTGGCGCCTTATGGTATTTGGCCACTGGCGCTAGTGTCGCCTGCTATTTTATATGCCTTGCTGATGCCTGATATGAGTGGCAAGCGTGCTTTTCTTATCGGTCAGGCTTACGGTACGGGACTTTGGTGCGTTGGTGCATTTTGGTTATACACCTCTATTCATGTTTATGGCGATACGCCAGCATGGCTTGCGCTGATTATGATTGCGCTGATGGGGCTAGGTATGGGGTTATTCCATGGCTTTTTGGCGTTGGTTTTCAACCGTATGGTCGGTCGTCAGCCGTTGTCGTTTGCGGCGCTATGGATACTCCAAGAGTGGCTGAAAACGTGGCTGTTCACTGGATTTCCGTGGTTGTTTGTCGGTTATGCCTTTACGGAGCAGTATTGGTTATCGTCATTAGCACCAGTCGCTGGCGTCTTTGCAGTGTCTTTTGTGGCGGTATTATTGGCAGCCAGTTTGGTTGAGCTATTGCGTCGGCGTGGTGGTTATATGATTCCGTCGATAGCATTGTTGGTAATTAGCAGCGCGTTATGGTTGATGAATCCGCAATGGACGAAACCAAAAGGCACGCCTGATTTGTCCGTGTCCTTAATCCAAGGTAATATTCCACAAGACTTAAAATGGCTCACCGAATATCAAATAGAAACCTTAAAGATTTATGCAACTCTGACAAGTACTGAGTGGGATCGCGATATCGTCTTATGGCCAGAATCCTCGATTCCTATGTTCCAAGATGAAGCGATTGGCTTTATCAGTGAAATGGTTAAAATGGCCAAAGAAACAGATACCACATGGGTAACAGGTATTCCTTATCGAGATTTAGAAAACTTTGACCCAAAAACGGATAAATATCCGCCATTTTATAATAGCGTGGTTGCGCTAGGTAGTGATGCTGAGGGGATGTATAAAAAGCAGCGTCTGGTACCATTTGGTGAATATATTCCCTTCGAAGGCATGTTAGATATCTTGCCAAATCTTGCTGGTAGCCAAGAAATCATGAGCTATAGTCGTGGTAGTGACAACCAATCACCGCTGCGTGTACGTGGTCATAATTTGGGCTCAGCAGTCTGTTATGAAGTGGCTTACCCTGATACCACTCGTAAAAACGCGATTGGTACGGACTTCTTATTGACCATCTCAAACGATGCTTGGTTTGGTACGTCGGCAGGTCCATTGCAACATCTGCAAATGGTACAGATGCGCGCGCTAGAGAATGGGCGTTGGTTTATGCGCGCGACCAATACGGGCGTGACCGCGATCATCGATCATAAAGGTCGTATCGTCGAGCGTGCACCGCAGTTTGAGCGCACCGTATTGCGCGGGGATGTTCAGGCGCGGGTTGGTAATACACCTTTTATGAGCTTCGGTAATTATCCGATTCTCTTTATCATTACGCTGTTACTTGTCTTGAGCTACTTTGGTAAGCGTGGGATGCCGCAACCGCGTTTGGGTAAGTCACTAAAATAATTGGCTATTATTACCAGTGATAATGAATCGCTCGAATGAGTTATGAGAATTAACCACAAAAGCGAGTGGCAAAGTTTGTTGATAATAAATCCTTTAAATACTTAAGGGTTTTAACAAATCGGTACGAATTGCGATATAATAGACCAATATTTTAAATATTTTGTGCAAGGTGGATAAGGTATGTCAGAACATATTGTCGAAAACAACCCTAAGAAAGAGTTCTTATTTGCTTTAGGCGGTGTTGCCTTATTTTTAGGTATCGTCTTACTTATTGGTATTTCTGGATTTTTGCGTCCAGCAGGCGAGCACATTACTGCTGAGACGACCGAAACATCAGCGGCAGCTGATGAAGCAGAAGCGATTGCTGCTGAAGACACTGCGCCAGCTGAAACAGCACCTGTAGCCGCGGATGCTACGGCGACTGATACTGCTGCAGATGCAAGCGTCACTCCAGCGACCGATACTGATAGCGCTGTGGTTACCGCAGAAGCTGGTACTGCAACTGCTTCTGGTACAGTTAGTCAAACTGCGGTTGCAGATGCTGATCTAACGGCTGAGCAAGCAGACGGTGATTTGGAAGCGGGTGATACCACTGATGAAGCGGTAGCCGCACAGTAATATACGTAAGTCGATGCTATACTTTTAAAGTATGGCTCGACAAACCGCTTTGCTTAAAGTCCAAGTATTTTCGCTTAAAACCTAAGTGTTTTTGCTTAAAACCTAAGTATTATGGCGATATTATTGTAATACCATAAGCACAACAGCGTCGTCATCAATGCCATTGATGCTAAAAATAAAAGCCCGCTTTCAGCCAATGATAGCGGGCTTTTTTGTGGGTATTTGTGTAATTATTGACCAATTATTTCTTTACTTGATTATATCCAAGTGAAACAATGATGCGCCTATATGACCGCTTGTCGGGATAATTATATATTTGGTCGTTAATACAGTGGTCTTTAAAGGAATAAAGTTATGAGTACAGAATCAAAGTCAGAGGTTAGTGCTGCTGAATTGGCAGCACTAGATAATGGATTTATGGGGCACCCTAAGCCGCTACGTCCATTGTTTTTCACAGAAATGTGGGAGCGATTCTCTTATTATAGTATCCGTCCACTATTAGTATTATTTATGGTAGCGACCGTCGGTAGTGGCGGTTTTGGTTTCGATGAGGTCACAGCTTCTGCTATCTATGGTATTTTTGCTGGTTCGTTATATTTAGCGGCAGTACCGGGTGGCTGGTTGGCTGATAATTGGCTCGGTCAAGAGCGCGCACTCTGGTGGGGTAGTATTATTATCGCCCTTGGTCATTTGTGTATCGCACTATCCGCTATGTTTGGGATGACGCTGTTTTTTGTGGGTTTGATGTGTATCGTTCTCGGTTCAGGCTTATTTAAAACCTGTATCTCCGTGATGGTCGGAACGTTATACCCCAAAGGCGATGCACGCCGTGATAGTGGCTTTACTCTATTTTATATGGGTATCAATATTGGTGCGCTACTGGCTGCCCTTATCGTTGGCGTATTTAAAGAAAAAGGTATGTGGCATGTAGGCTTTGGTGTCGGTGGTCTTGGCATGTTAGCTTCACTATTGATTTATCGTTTTTCAGCTAAAAAAACCTTAAATCGTTATGCTCGGGCCAAAAACATTACGCCTGAATGGGAACAAACGACTGGACGTTTCAAAAATGTAGGTCGCTGGGTTGGCGGGTTTCTCGCGCTACTTGCTGCCATTACTGTCTTAGTGTCGACTGGTATTATGCCATTTAACCCTGAAATGGTTGCTCAGTATATGACTTACCTCATTGCAGCAGTCGTCATACTATACTTTGCTGTCATGTTTATTTCACCGCGATTGGACAAAACTGACAAGCTGCGTTTGTTAATTTGTTTTATCTTAATCATCGGCTCGACGCTATTTTGGTCAAGCTTTGAGCAGCAGCCAACGTCTTTTAACCTGTTCGCTGATCGCTATACAGACCTGAATGTTTTAGGCTTTGAAGTGCCTAGTATTTGGTTCCAGTCGCTTAATCCCTTATTTATTTTAATATTAGCACCGATCATCAGCATTGTCTGGGTCAAGCTTGCCAATCGAGGTCTTGAGCCAAATAGTATGGTAAAGTTTGCGCTTGGTATGTTGTTTGCCGCTGCAGGCTTTGCTTTGATGATATTTGCCTCAAAAAGCATTTTGACTAGCGATGGTGGATTGGCTTCACCTTTATGGTTGGTGGGTAGTTTATTATTGCTGACCCTTGGTGAGTTGGCGCTCAGTCCTGTTGGTCTGTCTGCAATGACTAAGCTTGCGCCAAAAGGCATGCAAGGTCAGATGATGGGGCTTTTCTTTGCTTCTCTCGCTTTAGGTAATTTGGTTGCTGCGTTCTTTGGTGGTCAAGTATCAGCGGATAAGATCGAAGGGTTGCCGGGCTTATTTACGATGATGACGATCTTTTTGGTGGTCACAGCCGTTGTCTTATTGGCATTAGCCAAACCAATCAATAATATGCTGCAAAAAAGCGAGCGTGCAGATAAGCTGAGCTAATTCAGAGACACGGTTAACGTGATTTAGTATCAATAGCAATACCAGCAAAAATGTTAGATGGCGAGACGTGTTACCATGATTGGTAGCACGTTTTATGGTGACACTTAGTAAGTTATTGCCCCCACGCTATTGAAAGTCCGCTTTCCGCCCAAACATCTAATAATGCTCTGCTGTAATGCTACTAAAAATAGCTAGCCTCATTTATCTGCTCATTGACAATATTTTAATTTTTAAGACATTGAGCGTCTTACGAAGGTTGTTTAGATGCTAAGCATTCAGTGAATGATAAATAGCAAACGCCTAAAACAGTTTACTCGCTCAAATAAGACGACTATCCATAGTCGCCTCACAATATGATTTTTCCAAATCTTATTTTTTAAAATCAATAAGGACACCTTTTATGAATAAACAAAGCATCCACGATCGTATCGACAGCCTACGTCAGGCGTTGGTAGCACAAGATCTGACCGCTATTATCGTACCGTCTGCTGATCCGCATTTATCTGAGTATTTGCCAGAATATTGGCAAGCTCGCTTATGGTTATCAGGATTCACAGGCTCAGTCGGTACGCTCGTTGTTACCGCTGATTTTGCTGGATTATGGACGGACAGCCGCTATTGGGTACATGCCGCTGACCAATTAGAAGGTACTGGTATTAGCTTAGAGAAGCTTGCACCGGGTCAGCCGAATCATATTGATTGGCTCGCCGAGCACTTAGCAGAAGGCGATAGCGTGGCAGTCGATGGCAATGTATTGTCTATCTCTGAGCAAGATAGATTGTTAAATGCCTTTGATGCCAATGACATTACCTTAATCACTGAGCGTGACGTATTGACAGAAATATGGAGCGATCGTCCAGCGCTACCTACTGCCAGTCTATATCAACACGATGCGCAGTTTGTTGCGCAGTCTGCTACCTCAAAACTTGCCGCTGTACGCGCAGGTATGGCTGAGGCAGGCGCAACCCATCACTTGCTTTCAAGCTTAGACGATATTGCTTGGTTGACCAATTTACGCGGCGCTGATGTTGATTATAACCCTGTGTTTTTGGCACATATGCTCATTAGCGAAAATGACGCGACATTGTTTATCGATAATAATAAAGTCAATAGCGAGATAGCACAAATCTTAAAAGACAGCGGTATCACCCTTGCTGATTATGACGCTGTGCAAGATGCGTTGGGCACATTGACCGCCGATGACTTATTGCTATTAGACCCAAGTAAAGTGGCAGTGGGTACGTTATCTAAAATGGGCGATGGCATAGGTTTTATTGAGCAAATGGCGCCAAGTACGTTGCTAAAATCGGTTAAATCTGACGCTGATATCGACCATGTGCGTGAAGCCATGCGTCAAGATGGCGCGGCATTAAGTGAGTTTTTTGCTGCATTTGAGCAGCGTTTAGCAAACGGTGAGCGTTTAAGCGAGCTGGACGTCGATAGTATGCTCATCGAAGTGCGCAGTCAGCAGCCACATTATGTATCGCCAAGTTTCCCGACTATCGCAGGCTTTAATGAAAATGGTGCACTGCCACATTATCGCGCAAAACCAGAAAAATTCAGCTACCTTGATGTGGTCGAGGGCGAAGGTGGATTGTTACTGATTGATTCAGGTGCTCAATATCAAAACGGCACGACTGATATCACGCGTGTGGTCGGTATTGGACAGGTAAGCAGCGAACACAAACGTGACTTTACCACCGTACTCAAAGCCCATATTGCCTTGGCCAAAGCGCATTTCCCCGATGGTATCGCTTCACCACTCATCGATGCGATATGCCGTGCACCATTATGGCAGGCACAGATGGATTATGGTCACGGTACTGGTCATGGCGTTGGTTATTTCTTGAACGTCCATGAAGGCCCACAAGTGATTGCTTATAGCGCTAGCATGCCGAAAGAGCGTGCGATGAAAGAGGGCATGATCTCAAGTAATGAGCCAGGTCTATACCGTGAAGGCAAATACGGTATTCGTATTGAGAACCTGATGGTTAATAAACGTGTTGCCCAGCCTATAGAAACGGAATTTGGCGATTTTCTTAATTTTGAGACCGTCACTTATTGCCCAATTGATACCCGTTTAATTGAGTCATCATTATTGACTCAAATCGAAATTGATTGGTTGAATAATTATCATAGCCAAGTCTATGCAGAGCTAAAAGACCGCGTTGAAGGTGCGGCACTTGACTGGCTGACTGAGCGGACTAAGGCTATCTAATGTAAACGCTCATATCGACGAAGCTAAAATGAAAAAACCCCCGTAAAGTTTACGGGGGTTTTTTAGTACTAGGAATTTATTACTGAGGATTTATTGCTAAAAGGTGATGCGTAGGGAGCAGCGTTTAGCTTTTTTTCGATTCTTTGTCAGTTCCTGCTTCATCTTCGCTTAGATTTTGAGTCACTTCAGCACGTAACCAAGATTTTAAATTTTCAGACATCAGCATCATTTGCTCACTGAGATAGTCATCAATTTGCATTTCCAACTCACGGATCATCTCTTGATGCGTGGTACTCAGTTTCGCATCTTTCAGTACCAGTTTGATGGCGGCACTGGCTTTGTCATTGACCGCTTTTATACTGTGATCGTCATTGATATGCTTGTCATTAGCGACATTAGCATGTTCACTGATGGTTTTGTTCTCAGAGCTGGTAACAAGGTTATCATCAGTATTAGATTGCGTCGCAGCCGATTTTTCAACATCTTGGTTTTTTTCAACCGTGTTATCAATACTAAGCGATTCTGAATCACTCGCATCATTGGCATTCATAGCGGTCGTTTTATCAGAAATACTCTTCTTCTCAGCGGCTATTTGCTCAGTTTTCTGTTGTTCTTTTTGCGCGGTATCTGCTGCTTCACGAAGTTTGGTTTCTTCTTTTAATCTAGCACTTTCTTTTAATCTGGCATCCTCTGCCGCTTTTGCTTTTTGTTGTTCTTCTCGCTGTTGTTTTTCAGCAGTCGCTTGCTCTTCGGCCTTTTTGTCAGTAATGGCTTTAGCGATGGCTTGCTCCGCTTCATGGTTTTCGTAGAGCTCATCGATGTGGGTATCCAAATCATGAGTATTAAAGACAAAGCTTTCAAATGGGGTATCGTTTTGCAGTAAGGTGGTGATGTCTTTTAGCTCTTGGGTAATTGCTGCGCGAATAGGCTCAGGCGCACACGTCCAGCGCTGGTAAAACTGATGGGAAAATGAGTAGCTTGACATGGTATCGTCCATAAATGTTCCAAAAATTACCCCTTATCATACGCAAATACGATAAGGGGCTGCAAGTGGACAAACGTAGCAAATCTGACACCAAGGTTACAACAACCGATATGGTGAGTTTTATACCTTAATGATTCACGGGCCAGCGCGCAAATACTAACGAGCCATTGGTACCACCAAAGCCAAAGCTATTGGATACGGCATACTGTAGGTTTTCAACTTTGCGCGATTGGTTGGCGACATAGTCGAGGTTACAGTTGTCTTCCACATTGTCCAAATTAATGGTGGGTGGCACATGCTGATGCTGTAGGGCAAGAACGGTGAATATGGCTTCAACAGCACCCGCGGCACCAAGCAAATGACCCGTCATAGATTTGGTTGAGCTGACCAAAATGCGGTCTTTGACTAGGGCAAAAACGGTTTCAATAGCGATCGATTCAGCGACATCACCCGCAGGGGTGCTGGTGCCATGAGCGTTGACATAACCAACACTCGACGGCTCGATGCCAGCATCATTTAGGGCATTACGCATCGCTCGCGCCGCACCGCTGCCATCTTCAGGCGGCGCGGTGATGTGACTGGCATCATCACTCATCCCAAAGCCGACCAGTTCAGCGAGTATGGTTGCACCGCGTGCTTTGGCATGAGCGAGGCTTTCTAGTACCACCATACCCGCGCCATCACCGAGCACAAAACCATCACGGTCTTTGTCAAAGGGACGCGAGGCTTTGGTCGGTTCGTCATTGCGAGTTGAGAGGGCATGCATGGCACCAAAACCTGATATGCCAAGTGGGCTTGATCCTTTTTCACTACCGCCTGCTAGCATGACATCGGCGTCACCATAAGCAATCAAACGTGCAGCGAGCCCCATCGCATGGGTAGCGGTGGTACAAGCCGTCGATGTCGCAAGGTTGGGACCTTTTAAGGTATGTTTAATCGCCACTAAGCCTGCTGCCATATTCACAATAGAGCCAGGAATAATAAAGGGCGAAACTTTCATAGCGCCTTTTTCTCGTAGCATATCGCGACTGTTTTCAATGGTTTGGATACCACCAATACCTGAGCCTAAAATAATGCCAAATCGTTCTTGATTAACCCCATGTACGGGCGCATCAGCAGCACTTACTTCATCGATAAAACCAGCATTCTGTAATGCCATACTAGAGGCGGCAATACCATAATGAATAAATTCATCATAGCGTCGCGCGTCTTTGGCATTCATATATTGCTTGGCATCGAAATCCTTGACCACGCCAGCAATTTGAGCGCGATAGCCAGTAGCATCAAAATGTGTAATTGGCGCGATGCCGCTATCACCATTGAGCAGCTTAGTCCATGAGCTATCGACGTCGAGTCCCAAAGGTGTCAACGCACCCATACCCGTAATTACGACGCGCAAGTCATCGCTACGCTCATAGTGCGGTGGTTTCTGACGCGGTTGATGCTCTGCTGTTGCGCTAGCATCATTGGTAGCTTGATCAGTAAGTGAACTGCTGTGTTGGCTCATGCGATATATCCTGTACTTACGAGTCCTAAGAGGAGGGTATTTCAGAATTCATTATAAAACACATAAGTGCACGTGTGTAAACTAAAATTTGACCAGTCAGGCGAAACAAACCTGACCCAAAACCACGCCTTTACTGGCGCCGGTAACAGCTGGTAAGTTACCCGTTTCACCTATTAGTGTTTGCCGTGCCAGCCATGCAAAGGCGACGGCTTCGACCCACGCTGGATTCAGTCCTAAGTTGGCAGTGGTCTCTACCGTGCAATGGGGCAGATGCGCTTGCAAGCGAGTCATTAAATAATCGTTTAATGCACCGCCACCACAGACGTAAACCGAGCTATTTTCATGAGCATTAATAAACATATTAATTTGCATGCTGGCACTCATCGCTGTCAGCTCAGTAAGCGTTGCCTGCACATCCGCTGACGAATAGCGAATATGGGCAGATGCCTGATCGAACTTTTGCAGCTCATCCTGTAGCCATGCTAAGTTAAAATCTTCACGCCCAGTGCTTTTTGGATACGTTCGCGCAAAAAACGGATGTTCTATTAGCTGATTAAGTAGCGGCTCAATCACTTGTCCAGACTGCGCCCACGCGCCGCCATCATCATAATCTTTATCAGTATGCAATGCTGTCCACGCATCGAGTAATAAATTGGCAGGACCCGTATCATAACCAATCGCAGGACTATCGTTTGCTCGCAAGACTGTGATATTGGCAATACCGCCTAAATTTAATAGCACGCGCGTGCTATCAGGCGTGGCAAATAACGCTTGATGAAAAGCTGGAACCAATGGCGCTCCTTGACCACCAACCGCCATATCACGGCGGCGAAAATCGCTGACGACGCTAATGCCAGTACGCTCAGCAATGATATTGGCATCGACCAATTGCAAGCTAAAGCCCAGTTGCGGACGATGGCGTACCGTTTGACCGTGACAGCCAATCGCCAACACTGACTCTACATCAGTATTCGATTGCTGCAATAAATTATTGACCACCTTGCTGGCAAATTCAGCGTATTCTTTACTTGCCCAACCGAACCAGTCTAATTCGCTGTTTGGCTCACCCTCTGCAGGTACTAATTCTTGAACACCATTAGGCTGGCATAAAGCCAATAACACTTTACGCAAACGCGGCGGAAACTCTTGGCTATGAGTTGCTAACAGTCGCATCGGTTGCTGGGTATCTGTTTCAGCACTACTATCACTACTAAACTGACAAAGAACCGCATCCATCCCATCTAAGCTGGTACCAGACATCATGCCGATATATAAGCCATCATCGAAGTTTTCAAACACGGTTTGCTCGAGTGCATCGGTCAAGGTGGCATAGTTTAAATCGTCAATATTATCTAGACGGCTATCTAAGCTTATCTCTAAACTTAAATCTGTGTCAGGAGTATTCTGAATATCGTCAATCGATACGGGCTTGGTCATGGCAATTTACCTTAAAAAACGCTAGTATATCTCTCAAATTCTAACATCTTTTACTGGCTATGAGATTCTAAATAGCCCAAACGCGTTACCCTTTTAATAAAGACAATAAAGAGAGCATCATGACCACGCAAACCTACACCCTAGAAGAACAGCTTGCCTTGATCCAACGCGGTACGCAAGAAATCCTATCTGAAGAAGATTTGGTTAAAAAGCTGAAACTCAATCGTCCGCTACGTATCAAAGCAGGCTTTGATCCTACTGCACCTGACCTGCATTTAGGTCATACCGTGCTTATTAATAAACTCAAACATTTTCAAGACTTGGGTCATGAGATTTATTTCTTAATCGGTGATTATACTGCCAAGATTGGTGACCCGTCTGGTAAGAACAGCACCCGTCCGCCATTGACCGATGAGCAAATCAAAGTCAACGCACAGACTTATGCGGAACAAGTTTTTAAAATTTTGGATAAAGAAAAAACCAAGATTGTCTTTAACTCCGAATGGTTCAAGGATATGTCAGCGGGTGACATGATTCAGCTTTCTAGCCAATTGACCGTCTCACGTATGCTTGAGCGCGATGATTTCTCTAAACGCTATGCCGCGCAAACGCCAATTGCTATCCATGAGTTTCTCTACCCATTGGTGCAAGGTTATGACTCTATCGCGCTAAAAGCGGACGTCGAGCTTGGTGGTACTGACCAAACCTTTAACATCCTAATGGGGCGCACCCTGCAAGGTCGCTATGGTCAAGAGCCACAAGTTTGTATCACCGTACCAATCTTAGAAGGGCTAGACGGTGTTAATAAAATGTCTAAGTCTCTTGGCAACTATGTCGGCATTTACGATGCACCGGGCACCATGTACCAAAAACTGCTGTCAATGCCAGATACCTTAATCCGTCGCTACTTTGAATTTTTAAGCTTTAAGCCAATGGAAGAAGTCGAAGCGTTAATGGCAGAGATGGAAAACGGTCGCAACCCACAAGAAATCAAACGTATTCTTGCTGAAGAATTAATCGAGCGTTTCCACGATGCCGATGCTGCCGCCATTGCACACAAGTCAGCAGGTAACGTACTTGCTGATGGTGAACTGCCTGTTGATTTGCCAGAAGTGACGTTAGATTTGGAAGGTGCTGAGGCGCTATTTATTACTCAAGTACTCAACCAAGCTGGATTGGCTAAAAATAGCTCATCTGCTAAAGATATGATTAAACGTGGCGCGGTGAAAGTAGATGGCGAAGTTGTTGATGCAGGCTTTAGCTTAACGTCTGGTCAGACAGTCGTCATTCAAGCAGGCAAAAAGGCTTATGCGAAAGTGACGGTAGGGTAGTTAAAAAATTGAGTTAGGTAGCCAAAGTTTCTAAGTTCATTATGGCTTAAGGAGAAGTATATGTTAGCCCTTCCTACGTTATCAAGTAATGGCATTACCCTTAAGCCGTTGACGCTAAGTCATGCAACTGACTTAGCCGAAGCTTGCCAAGATGGTGAACTATGGAAAATAAATGAGACATCAGTACCTGAGCCAGACAAGGTTATTGACTATATTAATACCGCAACATCAATGGCTGATAGAAAAGCCTTTGTCGTCATTGATGACTTAACTGGAAAAGCGATTGGATCAACAAGTTTCCACGATATTTTACCTTTTGCAAAACGTCTAGAGATTGGCTATACCTGGTATGCAAAGTCGTACTGGCGAACGCATGTCAATACGACCTGTAAGCTCATGCTACTAACTCATATATTTGAAACTTTAGACTATCAAACCGTAGGCTGGCGCACGGATATTGGGAATTACCGTTCACAACAAGCGATTAAACGTTTAGGTGCTAAGAAAGATGGGGTGATTCGAGGTAATCGAGTACGCCGTGATGGTGTTATTTCAGATACAGTGATGTATAGTTTAATAAAATCCGAATGGCCACCCGTAAAATTAGCGCTGACGAAAAAGCTTAATGACGCTCACTAAGCTTTTATAATAATTGATACAAGTAATAAAATTATGACTCAACAACTTCAAAGTGTCCCTCAAGGTATTTACCGCCACTATAAAGGCAGCCTTTACCAAGTTTTGCATACCGCGCAGCATTCAGAAACTGAGGAAGCCTTAGTCGTTTATCGCTGCCTATATGGTGAGTATGGCGTATGGGTACGACCGTTATCTATGTTTTCTGCAACGGTTGAAGTTGAGGGTAAGCAAGTGCCGCGATTTGAGCTGACCAAAGCATTAGCTGATTAATGATTAAACTTTATTGCTCAAATAAAAAGCGACCTCAACGGGTCGCTTTTTTTATATAAATGAACAACTAATCCTGTAAAAACCCTTTTGATACTTTATAAAACCCAACAGGCTCATCCATCGGTATCGCATGACCTGAGCGCGGTAACACGACCTCAGTTGCATTGGGTAGCATTTGGGTGACTTTCTGCTGCCACTTACCATCGTAAAGTTTGGAGCGACCACCGATGAGGTTGACCACTGGAATAGTGACACGCTCTATCGCACCGCGAAAGTCATAGGGTAATGTCAAATAAGCTTGTAAGCAGCGCATTTTATGATGCCAAATACTGTGCTTATAAAGCGCAAGTTTGGGGTCATTTTTATAAGTCATCACTTGTATAAACGCTTTCGAGCGTGTGCGATTGACGGATAAGAGAGAGAACAGTCGTTCGACATCCGTTGCACGGCGTTTCAGGGCAAAAGGCAGATGGGTAAAGCTTTTGACGTCAGCATAAGGCAAAGTCTTATCAATTATCTCATGAAAGATATCGAATACTTCTTGCTGGCGCGTGCCAAACAATCCACCTCGCCAATCAGGCTGATTATGGATAGCAGGACTTTGGTCGATGTTCAAATAACGGCTGATTTTCGCGCTGCCATAACGCTCAAAATACGCCCACATTACTTGTGCGCCCATCGAAATAGCGGCAACTGGCAACGATTCTATATTGCGTGCCAAGCAAATTTGCTCAATCACAATGCTGATATCATCGGCATACTGGCGCACAAAATCAAACTGGGTGAGGTCGATATCTTTTGCAGCGCCAAATCCTCGTAAGTGCGGCAGGTAAAATGCATACTTGCCAACCAAGGGTAAAATAAATGGCAAAAACTCACGCGCGTCCATACCATAAGCATGCAGTAATATTACAGGTTTGCCACTACCTATGACTGACACTGGTAGCAACGTACCGTCAGTTAAAGTGATATCAATCGTTTTCAACTGGTAGTTAGTAGGCAAGTTGATTAAGTTTTTCTTCATAAGGCAATGTACCTTGTTTTCATTAAACGATTGTACCAAGTCGATTTAGCCAAAATGTATCGTAGCAAAAGTCTTTATCTCATTTCTAAAAGACTGCTATATTAAAGCAGGTAATTAACCATAGCATAAAAGCTGTTTAGGGTTAAAAGTAGTGACTTGCCATAGACTTTGACCAATCGAATCAAACGTCAGTAAGTAAAATATAAGGATATTAAGGCATGAACAAGCTGACGTTACCATTGCTTGATAGCAGCCTATATCCACAATTTTGGCAGCAGCAAACATTTACCAATCCACAGGCGCTATTGATGGCAATGCTGACAGCGGATATTACGCCAGATGCCGATGTTTTCACTAGGCAGTTACTAGCTAATGATACTTATCAAGAGTGGATTAATAGCAGCGTATTTGGGCGTTATTTACAGCGTAATTTTACGGCGTTTTCTCAGCAAACAGAAGACAGTTTCAACATTGATATGCCTTCGCTGTTTCGTCAGGAATTGATGCGTCACGCGCAGTATTTGCCGCTAGAGCAAGTCTTGTTTTTTGCAGGGAATTTGCCAAAAATTGTGCGTCAGACAAAGGTTTTAAGCACCACTGTTAATCCTGCCACTGCCGTGATTAATGCGCAAAAGCTGAGTAGGAAAGTTATGATGAATAATCCGACCATGATTATCAATCAAGTAGTGATTAGGGATAAGCAAGTATTAGGATTTCCGATACGCCATAATAAACGTACTAGCGAGCGTTTGCGCAATGAGGTATTGATTTTAGACTTTCAGGATTTACGCTTGGTTAATGAGATGAATATCAAAGGCAAAAAAAGAAGCAATATAGAGGAATCTATATTGCTTCGGTCTTATGAATTACGTTAGTGAGCCAAATGTTCGGCTAAACCTTTAAGAATCTTGCTTAGCAATCGTCAGCCCGTTATAAGTTTGCGCAACTGGCATCACTTCTAAACGATTGACGTTAATATGAGCAGGCGATTCAATCAGCCATAATAAAATATCGCCAATATCATCGCCGGTCATGGTTTTAAAGCCGTCGTAAACCTTGGCGGCTTTATCGTCATCGCCATGATAACGGACGTTTGAAAACTCAGTGCCCGCGACATTACCCGGTTCAAGGTTGGTCACGCGCACTTGCGTACCGATGAGATCCGCGCGCAGATTTAGGCTAAACTGTTTGACAAAGGCTTTGGTCGCACCATAGACGTTGCCACCAAAATAAGGCCAACTGCCAGCGATTGAACCAACATTGATAATATAACCGCTATCGCGCGCCACCATCGCTGGCAAGACTGCATGGGTTAGCGCCATCAACCCTTTCACATTGGTATCAGTCATACGCATCCAGTCATCAAGATTTGCCTTGTGCGCAGGCTCTGTACCTAACGCTAGCCCAGCGTTATTGACCAAGACATCGATTTGACTAAAGTCAGCAGGCAAATCAGCAATGATTTGCGGGATAGTAGCCGTGTCACTCACATCCATGACCACAGGTAAAAATGCTTCGCCTAAAGTGTCTGCTAAAGCATTTAGTTTGTCTAAGCGTCTGGCACAGCCAATCACGCGATGACCATTGGCAACCAAACGCTCGGCCAGCGCTTTACCAAAACCTGCGCTTGCTCCTGTAATCAATACGTTCATCTTATATCCTTATCATTGATGTTTTGTACCTGTGTCATGGGTGTTACGATGACGGCTAGTCTTGATTTACTTGCTTTTTCTTACTTGTTGAATAATTGCTTACCAAAGATTTTATCGCCCGCATCGCCTAAACCTGGGATGATATAGCCATGTTCATCTAAATGGCTATCTAATGCGGCGGTATAAATGGTCACATCAGGATGCGCTTCATTGACCACACGTACGCCTTCAGGGGCCGCAACCAATACCAAGGCTTTAATGTTGGTACAGCCATTTTTCTTTAACATTTCGATGGTCGCGACCATTGAGCCGCCAGTGGCTAACATTGGGTCAATGATAAGGGCTGGACGTTTGTCCATATGGCTGACAAACTTTTCAAAGAACGGCACCGGTTGTAAGGTTTCTTCATCACGCTGTAAACCGACGACAGAAATTTTTGCGGTAGGAATCAAATCGAGCACGCCGTCAAGCATACCAATGCCAGCACGCAAAATCGGTACAATCGTTGCAGTCTTACCGATGATTTGTTCACCTGTGATTTCACCACACCAGCCTTGCATTGGGAAGGTTTCGATTTCAAAATCACGGCTTGCTTCATACGCCATCAAGCGTGCAAGCTCTTTGGTCAACGTGCGAAACTTATAAGTACTACAGTCTTTTTCGCGCATAAGGCTGAGTTTATGACGGACTAACGGGTGATCAATGACGGTGATTTTTAAGTCGCTCATAAGGTTTCTCTTGGTTTTTTGGTCCGATGCTTGCGCAGTTACTGCGGTTGCCATTAGTATAAAAGATACAAACACTTACTGCACTTCAACCCTATATTTAGCCCATCAATAGTAAGCTTACTGCTTTGATAATAAAGTAAGCCAAATATATTTATGGCAGGGTTGGTTTTATTTAAGCCGACTATGTTTGACTATAATAGCGCCCTAATAAATGAAGCAGTGTTTAGGCTTGCTATGATAGCAAAAAAACCGCTTTTCTGATGAAGAATCTTATGACTACACAACCATATCACACCCATAATAATACGCATCAAACCGATAATAGCTTGATATTATCTGAAGCCCAAGCAGCAGAAGTAGAAACACATCCGTTTGCTCCCGTTTTACCACCTAATGCTACGGTAATGATGATGGGCACTTTTCCACCGACCGCTGATAAATGGGCAATGCCATTTCACTATCCAAACTTTTACAATGACATGTGGCGTATCTATGGTAGTGTTTTTTTTGATGACGTGGATTATTTTAGAGTAGGGGATGAGAAGCGCTTTGATCCTGAGCGTATTCGCGCCTTTATGTTCGAGCGCGGAATTGCTTCTTGTCCAACGGTCAATCAGGCTATTCGTGAAACGGGCAATGCCTCAGATAAGAACTTAACCGTCGTCACACCCGTTGACCTAGATAGTATATTGCCACAAGTGCCAAAGGTTGAAACCTTATTTACCACGGGCGGTAAAGCAACAGAAGTGCTGCTTGGTTTATTAGCCGAGCCACCTGCTAAATCCAAGTATCCTAAGACCAATCAAAGTATGGATTATCCTTACCAATGGCAAAACGATCACAATCGAAAAGTGGATGTAAATAATCTTACCTTATATAGGTTGCCTTCAACCTCACGTGCCTATCCTTTAGCCTTAAATAAAAAAGTCGCTGCTTATAAAGAATTCTTCAAAAAGATAGGCAAACTGTAAAGTTGCCATTTATAGAAAAGAGGCAAGCAGTTTTAAGGGAAAAAAGCTATCCTTGCTCAAAACCCCATACACTGCCGCCCGATTAAAGAAAAAGTAGCGTCGCCATTCTGCCAATTTAGTCTAACCACCAAGTTTATTCAAATTAAGGTGAATTATCTCTTGACTAAAGATTCAAACCCTCTATAATACGCCCTCATCAAGACGAGCTGGAAGCTTTATATGTAAGACACATATAAATAACCCAATTCACTTGATTAGAGCAAAACATAAAAAAGCTTGACAAATCAAATCATTATGATAAGATAGTCGGCTCGCTAGATAGCTTAACCCGCAAGGGTTTGAGACTAAACAGCAAGAGAGTTACCCTATATATCAGTTACTGGACGACAGTGATTGAGCACTATTTAAAAGCATAACTAAAGAACAACTTGTGTGGATTTTTGCTGATTCAGAATGCTAAAAAATAAAGTTGACTATCTTTTCTTTTCGGAAAGATTATTAACTATAAAAATTATCATTTAAGACAGCAGAAAAACTCAAAGTTAATTCATTACGAACATAATTTTTAGCGATTTTGCCAGATTAGATGAGCCAAGTTTAGAAGCTTCTTTAAAGAGCTTCATAGCAAGATTAAACTGAAGAGTTTGATCATGGCTCAGATTGAACGCTGGCGGCAGGCTTAACACATGCAAGTCGAGCGGTAACAGGAGAAGCTTGCTTCTCGCTGACGAGCGGCGGACGGGTGAGTAATACTTAGGAATCTACCTAGTAGTGGGGGATAGCACGGGGAAACTCGTATTAATACCGCATACGACCTACGGGAGAAAGGGGGCAGTTTACTGCTCTCGCTATTAGATGAGCCTAAGTCGGATTAGCTAGATGGTGGGGTAAAGGCCTACCATGGCGACGATCTGTAGCTGGTCTGAGAGGATGATCAGCCACACCGGGACTGAGACACGGCCCGGACTCCTACGGGAGGCAGCAGTGGGGAATATTGGACAATGGGGGAAACCCTGATCCAGCCATGCCGCGTGTGTGAAGAAGGCCTTTTGGTTGTAAAGCACTTTAAGCAGTGAAGAAGACTCCATGGTTAATACCCATGGACGATGACATTAGCTGCAGAATAAGCACCGGCTAACTCTGTGCCAGCAGCCGCGGTAATACAGAGGGTGCAAGCGTTAATCGGAATTACTGGGCGTAAAGGGAGCGTAGGTGGCTCTATAAGTCAGATGTGAAATCCCCGGGCTTAACCTGGGAACTGCATCTGAAACTGTAGAGCTAGAGTATGTGAGAGGAAGGTAGAATTCCAGGTGTAGCGGTGAAATGCGTAGAGATCTGGAGGAATACCGATGGCGAAGGCAGCCTTCTGGCATAATACTGACACTGAGGCTCGAAAGCGTGGGTAGCAAACAGGATTAGATACCCTGGTAGTCCACGCCGTAAACGATGTCTACTAGTCGTTGGGTCCCTTGAGGACTTAGTGACGCAGCTAACGCAATAAGTAGACCGCCTGGGGAGTACGGCCGCAAGGTTAAAACTCAAATGAATTGACGGGGGCCCGCACAAGCGGTGGAGCATGTGGTTTAATTCGATGCAACGCGAAGAACCTTACCTGGTCTTGACATATCTAGAATCCTGCAGAGATGCGGGAGTGCCTTCGGGAATTAGAATACAGGTGCTGCATGGCTGTCGTCAGCTCGTGTCGTGAGATGTTGGGTTAAGTCCCGCAACGAGCGCAACCCTTGTCCTTAGTTACCAGCGGGTTAAGCCGGGAACTCTAAGGATACTGCCAGTGACAAACTGGAGGAAGGCGGGGACGACGTCAAGTCATCATGGCCCTTACGACCAGGGCTACACACGTGCTACAATGGTAGGTACAGAGGGCAGCTACACAGCGATGTGATGCGAATCTCAAAAAGCCTATCGTAGTCCAGATTGGAGTCTGCAACTCGACTCCATGAAGTAGGAATCGCTAGTAATCGCGGATCAGAATGCCGCGGTGAATACGTTCCCGGGCCTTGTACACACCGCCCGTCACACCATGGGAGTTGATTGCACCAGAAGTGGATAGCTTAACCTTCGGGGGAGCGTTCACCACGGTGTGGTTGATGACTGGGGTGAAGTCGTAACAAGGTAGCCGTAGGGGAACCTGCGGCTGGATCACCTCCTTATAGATGGCATTCGGTCAGCAAGAATTCACAACAAGTTGTTCTTTAGTTTAAGCTTACGTTTTAACAAGCGTAATTGGGTCTGTAGCTCAGCTGGTTAGAGCACCGTGTTGATAACGCGGGGGTCAGTGGTTCAAGTCCACTTAGACCCACCATTTTATAATGGGGCCATAGCTCAGTTGGTAGAGCGCCTGCCTTGCACGCAGGAGGTCAACGGTTCGACTCCGTTTGGCTCCACCACTATAGACGAATAAGCTTTAAGTGCTAATAGTATAAATAGAAACAAGTGATTTATCTTTGAATAAAGACACGATTACTTCTTTCTGTTTTATACAGAATCTGTGACTCGACGAGAGCATAGAGACTATTTAAAAACATAGATATGAGTCTGGGTTAGGAACACGTGTTCACGCGTTGTTCCTAACCTTAATCACTCACCTCTTAACGACATCAGTTGTTATCCCAGGGGTGAGTGATTAAAAAAGTAATAAGAGAACTGAATCAAGCGTATAAACATAGGTGATATCGTTATCATAATTAGACTTTATAACACTTAGCAGTCGAAAGACTACTTGGGGTTGTATGGTCAAGTAATGAAGCGCACATGGTGGATGCCTTGGCAGTCAGAGGCGATGAAAGACGTGACAGCCTGCGATAAGCTTCGGGGAGGCGGCAATATCCTGTGATCCGGAGATTTCTGAATGGGGAAACCCACCTACCATAAGGTAGGTATCTTGTACTTGTACAAGAAGCGAACGAGGGGAAGTGAAACATCTCAGTACCCTTAGGAATAGACATCAAATGAGATTCCCCTAGTAGCGGCGAGCGAACGGGGAGAAGCCGATTAATGCTAATGTAGAAGAACAGCGTGGGAAAGCTGACCGTAGTAGGTGATAGTCCTGTATTCGAAACATTAGCGTTAACATATTAAGTAGAGCGGGGCACGAGAAATCCTGTTTGAAGATGGGGGGACCATCCTCCAAGGCTAAATACTCCTGACTGACCGATAGTGAACCAGTACCGTGAGGGAAAGGCGAAAAGAACCCCTGTGAGGGGAGTGAAATAGAACCTGAAACCGTGTGCGTACAAGCAGTGGGAGCCTTAATTTATTAGGGTGACCGCGTACCTTTTGTATAATGGGTCAGCGACTTATATTCTGTAGCAAGGTTAACCGTTTAGGGGAGCCGTAGGGAAACCGAGTCTTAATAGGGCGTTTAGTTGCAGGGTATAGACCCGAAACCGAGTGATCTATCCATGAGCAGGTTGAAAGTGCCGTAACAGGCACCGGAGGACCGAACCCACTGTCGTTGAAAAGCCAGGGGATGACTTGTGGATAGGGGTGAAAGGCTAATCAAACTCGGTGATAGCTGGTTCTCCCCGAAAGCTATTTAGGTAGCGCCTCGGACGAACACCATTGGGGGTAGAGCACTGTTTCGGCTAGGGGGTCATACCGACTTACCAAACCGATGCAAACTCCGAATACCGATGAGTGATATCCGGGAGACACACAGTGGGTGCTAACGTCCATTGTGGAGAGGGAAACAACCCAGACCGCCAGCTAAGGCCCCAAATTCCTAGTTAAGTGGGAAACGAGGTGGGAAGGCATAGACAGCTAGGAGGTTGGCTTAGAAGCAGCCATCCTTTAAAGAAAGCGTAATAGCTCACTAGTCGAGTCGGCCCGCGCGGAAGATGTAACGGGGCTCAAACTAGGAGCCGAAGCTGCGGATTTGAATTTGTTTTCAAGTGGTAGGGGAGCGTTGTGTAAGCCTGTGAAGGTGTGTCGTAAGGCATGCTGGAGGTATCACAAGAGCGAATGCTGACGTGAGTAACGATAATGCGAGTGAAAAGCTCGCACGCCGGAAGATCAAGGGTTCCAGTCCAACGTTAATCGGGGCTGGGTGAGTCGACCCCTAAGGCGAGGCCGAAAGGCGTAGTCGATGGGAAATCGGTTAATATTCCGATACTTGTTTATAATGCGATGGAGGGACGGAGAAGGTTATGTCAGCCTGGCGTTGGTTGTCCAGGTGAAAGGATGTAGGCTTGTGGCTTAGGTAAATCCGGGCTACTACATGGCTGAGATCTGATAGCAAGCTGTACTTGTACAGTGAAGTGGCAAATACCATGCTTCCAGGAAAAGCTTCTAAGCAATAGTTATAAACGAATCGTACCCTAAACCGACACAGGTGATCAGGTAGAGAATACCAAGGCGCTTGAGAGAACTCTGCTGAAGGAACTAGGCAAAATGGTACCGTAACTTCGGGAGAAGGTACGCTGCTGATGGTGATAGGACACGCTCCTTGAGCTGTTGGCAGTCGCAGATACCAGGCTGCTGCAACTGTTTATTAAAAACACAGCACTCTGCAAACACGAAAGTGGACGTATAGGGTGTGATGTCTGCCCGGTGCTGGAAGGTTAATTGATGGGGTTAGCGTAAGCGAAGCTCTTGATCGAAGCCCCAGTAAACGGCGGCCGTAACTATAACGGTCCTAAGGTAGCGAAATTCCTTGTCGGGTAAGTTCCGACCTGCACGAATGACATAATGATGGCAGCGCTGTCTCCAGCAGAGACTCAGTGAAATCGAAATCGCAGTGAAGATGCTGTGTACCCGCGGCTAGACGGAAAGACCCCGTGAACCTTTACTACAGCTTTACATTGAACTTTGACCTGACTTGTGCAGGATAGGTGGGAGGCTTTGAAGCCGAGACGCTAGTCTCGGTGGAGCCAATCTTGAAATACCACCCTGGTCATGTTGGGGTTCTAACTCAGGTATAACAATACCGAGGACAATGTATGGTGGGTAGTTTGACTGGGGCGGTCTCCTCCTAAAGAGTAACGGAGGAGTACGAAGGTGCGCTCAGACCGGTCGGAAATCGGTCGTAGAGTATAAAGGCAAAAGCGCGCTTAACTGCGAGACCCACAAGTCGAGCAGGTACGAAAGTAGGTCTTAGTGATCCGGTGGTTCTGTATGGAAGGGCCATCGCTCAACGGATAAAAGGTACTCTGGGGATAACAGGCTGATACCGCCCAAGAGTTCATATCGACGGCGGTGTTTGGCACCTCGATGTCGGCTCATCTCATCCTAGGGCTGAAGCAGGTCCTAAGGGTATGGCTGTTCGCCATTTAAAGAGGTACGCGAGCTGGGTTTAGAACGTCGTGAGACAGTTCGGTCCCTATCTACCGTGGGCGTTGGAAATTTGAGAGGATCTGCTCCTAGTACGAGAGGACCAGAGTGGACGAACCTCTGGTGTTCGGGTTGTCACGCCAGTGGCATTGCCCGGTAGCTACGTTCGGATGGGATAACCGCTGAAAGCATCTAAGCGGGAAGCCCACCTCAAGATTAGATTTCCCTAAAGAGCCGTTGAAGACTACGACGTTGATAGGCAGGGTGTGGAAGTGCAGCGATGCATGTAGCTAACCTGTACTAATTGCTCGTTTGGCTTGACCATACAACACCCAAGTGGTTTGTATGAAAGCTCTAATTAATCTATCTTGTATAAGCGAAAGCTTATAGAAACGAGAGAATATTTCGATATCACCTTTAACCTTGATTCAGTTAGGTTACAAGTTGATCGACCATAAACTAAACACTTATAGTCAACAATAAAAATAACAGACTCATATCTAACCCCCTTTGCTGACGACAATAGCATGATGGCACCACCTGATCCCTTCCCGAACTCAGAAGTGAAACATCATTGCGCCAATGGTAGTGTGGATTCGTCCATGTGAGAGTAGGTCATCGTCAGCTCTCTATTCTAAAGTAAAACCCCTTCCGCGAAAGCGGAGGGGGTTTTCTTTGTCTGTGGGTTGGAAAATAGTATAAAATTAGGGGCTGTCCTAGATAAGTAAAATAATCTAGGATAGTCATATGAGAAAGAGTAGATTAAGTTGGTACAAACAAACTAAGCTTATCGAACTATTTGTTGCCGATTCTACCGCAAGAACAGCAGCAAGCTTAGTGGGTGTTAATAAAACAACACCCAGCTATTACTTTCACAGGCTAAGACTATTGATTTATGAAAATAGTCAGGAGCCCGGCCTTCTAGAAGGCGAAATAGAAGTTGATGAGAGCTACTTTGGCGGCAGGCGCAAAGGCAAACGTGGTCGCGGTGCTGGTAACAAAGTTCCTGTGTTTGGACTGCTTAAGCGTAATGGTAGCGTCTACGCATGTATTATCCCTGATGCCAGAGCCGATACCTTAATTATTCCTATCATAAGGGAGAAAGTAAAGCCTGATAGTATTGTTTATACTGACTCCTTTAGAAGTTACAACGTACTTGATGTCAGTGAGTTCACCCATTACCGTATCAATCATTCAAAAGAGTTTGCACAAGACAGAAACCATATCAACGGAATAGAGAACTTTTGGAGCCAAGCCAAGCGACATATGCGTAAATATAATGGCATCTCAAAAGAGCATTTCCATCTGTTTTTAAAGGAATGCGAGTGGCGTTTTAACCACAGTGATCCAAAACGTCAATTACATCAGCTAAAACAATGGGTTAAACAGGAACTGAACTAGTTATCTAGGACAGCCCCTAAAATTATACTTAATCTAACTTACTTTTAGAATTCACACTCTATAAATGCGTTTTCTATTTGAATTGACGAGTTTTTTTTGTTTAAATACTATGCAATTTTATGAATATATTTTCCAGCCCTGCCATCAAAATGATTTGACTTATATCATTATAGCTGCTAATTTTAAAATAGATTTTTATTACAGGTATGTAAAAGATATATTTAAAACTTGTAAATTATTACATCTGGTATAGATTGGATTATTTACCAGTGATGTATTACTCCTATTTTCATAATTATCAAAAGGAATTGATAATGAAGCTAGCTCCTCTTTTTTCAATTGGTGCCTTAGCGGCTGTTAGTCTTTTAGGCTGCTCTAACCAATCTGCTAACACGACTGATGGCTCATCAGCAAACTCTCAAGAAACGACCGTTTTACGCTTCTCCCACTTTTGGCCAGCAACCTCTTCTATTAGCACAGAGGTTTTTGAGCCTTGGGCAAAGCAAATAGAGACAGATTCTAATGGTCGCTTAAAAGTAGAGTTGTATCCTTCCGCGGGTCTTGCCAAAGCAGATGTTACCTACGAATCTGCTGCTAAAGGTACGATAGATATTGGCTCACAAGCACATGGTTATACCAGTGGTCGTTTTCCTTTAACTCAAATCACTGAACTTCCTGGTTTATCAAACTCAGCGACTCAAATGGGTTGTATGCTTCAGACTCTTTATGAGGATGGCACGCTTGCTAGTGAGTATGAAGACTCACATCTGCTATTTATGTATGGCGCTGGGCCTGGCTCACTGCATACTACGGATAAGTTGATTCGAACTCCTGAAGACATGAAAGGCATGCGCATCCGCCGCCCTTCTGCGGTCGCGGGTGATATTCTCGAAAGTGCTGGGGCATCACCAGTAGGATTGCCTGCTAATGATATGTATACCTCGCTACAGCGCGGCGTCGTCGATGGGTTGAGTTTTCCTTGGGAGGCCGTAACAGCGTTCAAAATTGACGAAATCACCAAATATCACACCAACATTCCTTTTTATAGTTCGGCGCTGATGGTCACTATGAATAAGGATAAATATAACGCCTTACCTGATGATTTAAAGCAAGTATTAGATAAAAACTCAGGAATGGCATTGGCGAATAAAGTTGGTGAAGTGTTTGATAAGCATGATCAAATGGCCATTCAAGCTGCTAAAGCTAAAGGCGATGAGATCGTTGAAATCCCTGATCCACTAAATGATCCAGATTGGAAAGGACCGCTCGAAAAAGGAACGCAAAAATATCTAAGTGATGTCAATGCTTTGGGTTTAGATGCTGATAGTGTCTATGAGAAAGCAAAAGCTGCCAGTGCTGCTTGTAAAGTGGTATAACCCATTGGAGGTGTCACATGGCATTTTTAGTAAAATTCAGTATTCTAATCTCTAGATTATGCCAGTTTATTGGTGGTATCAGTCTTATTATTATTGTTCTCACAACGATGCTCGATGTGACTGCTCGCTATATTTTCAAGCTGACTGGTGGTGAGTTTGGCTTTACCGTTAAAGGCAGTGTAGAGATCGTCTCTTACTTCATGCTCTTTGCTTTACTTGCTGCCTTTGGCGCTTTCGTCGAACGCTCACAAATCATCGTTGATGTCTTTACCCAAAAAATGCCGCAAGCCGTTAAAGGTTATATGATGGGCGTCTTTATGATGGGCTTTTTTATCATTGGTATCGTTTTTGCTTGGGGGCTTTATGAGAGTGCAGTTGATGCCATAGAGTACGGCAAAGTCACTCAAGATCTTAGATTGTCAATGATGCCCATCTATGCATTTAGTGCATTTTTAAGTCTCTTACTCGCCATTCGCTCATTAATCGAATCCATCAATATCTTTAAAACGGGCGAGTTCTTTGACGCTGAGGAGACAGGCGCATGAGTCCAGAAATTATCGGTGCGATTGGCCTAGTTGTCATGATCTTGTTTGTTGTCCTACGAGTACCAGTGGCGCTTGCCATGTTAGGTGTTGGATTGGTTGGTTTTGGCGCAGTGACGGCACCCAGTGGTGCATTACAAATGCTTAAAGATATTCCGGTAGATGTGTTAGCCAAATATGACTTTAGTGCGATTCCCTTATTTATTTTAATGGGAGTCTTTGCTACCCATTCAGGGATGGCAGGGAAATTGTTTGAAGCTACCCGAACTATTTTTGGGGGAGTGAGGGGCAGTTTGGGTATCGCTGGCATAGGATCGTCTGGTATTTTTGCTTCTATCTCAGGCTCATCCTTAGCCACAGCATCCACTATGACCAAGGTTGCGCTGCCACAAATGGAGAAGTATGGTTATCAACCAGGTTTTGCCTGTGGTATTTTAGCAGCGGGTGGCACGTTAGGTATTATGATTCCGCCTAGCATTGCGCTACTGGTCTATGCCATCTTAACCCAGCAGTCAGTCGGTGACATGTTCATCGCTGGTTTCTTGCCTGGGATTTTGGGCATGGTGATGTATTCAATCACTGTTATGATTATGGTACGCTGGAAGCCGCATTTAGCGCGTCGCGGTGAGCCTACTTCTTGGAAAGCCAAGCTGCTGTCGTTGACGGGACTCATACCATTTAGCTTTATTTTTATTGTGATTATCGCTGGTATTTTCTTTGGGTTATTTACTCCGACAGAAGGAGCGGCAGTCGGTGCTTTTGTTTCTTGGGCTTATGCTTTTGCCAAAGGCATGCGTATAAAAGGTCTAAAGCAATCTTTGATTGAAACGCTTGCATTATCAGCGGTGGTGTTCTTTATGCTGCTGGGTGCAGAAGCCTTGGGTTACTTTATCTCCGTCTCACGCTTGTCTTATACGCTAGCGACTTGGATTGGTACATTAGCAGTTAGCCCGATGATTGTACTGATCTGTATCTTAATCATGTACTTCCTCTTAGGGTTGTTCATGGATGCTTTGGCAATGCTGGTTATTACCATTCCAGTGGTATATCCAATCATTGTGGCGTTAGGGTTTGATCCCGTATGGTTTGGTATCATCGCTGTATTGACAGTAGAGCTTGGACTGATTACGCCGCCGATGGGGATGAATATCTTTGTGATTAAGGCAATGGCACCGCATATTAAGCTGTCTGATATGTTCCGCGGGGTCGCACCGTTCATTGTCTCTGATCTGATTCGACTGGTTATTTTGGTCGCCTTTCCAGCGATATCTTTAGTGCTGCTAACGTAAGCGCTATTGATAAAAGTAAGCTTAGAAAATCATAGCTTCGTCGTTCATTTGTATTGTTCATTAATAGAGTCATATTGTTTTTATAGCAATATGGCTTTTTTATGATAAAAGAAAAAGTTGACGTGATAACTCTATGGTTAAATTATTTCACATAAAGTCACATTATGAGACACTTTCTGAGCGGTCATTTTGATTACTTAAAAGGTGGTTTTTATATTAAATGACATTATACGTGGATAACTTTTCTTATCATTCTAAGGGCTTGTGAATGTAGTAAACTGGTTGGCATTTCCGAATAGATAACTTTATAAGTAGAGAAAATCATGGCAGTCGATTTTAGTAATACGCTCATCGTCGCGATTTCTGCAACGGCACTTTTTGATTTAACAGAATCAGAAAATTATTTGCTAGAGCTGCTAGAGCAGAGACCTGTAAGCGCCATAAAAGAGTTTAGAGACTATATGACCAAGCGTGAAAACGATGCTCTCAGTATTGGTGCTGGTTATCCATTAATTAAAGCTCTATTAAATCTGAATAATTATTGCAATGATGGCATGCAAGATTTAGAGGTTGAGACACCTTTGGTGGAAGTGGTCATTGTTTCAAAGAGTAGTCCAGATACGGGCATTCAAGTCCTCAATGCAATTCTTGAACATGAGCTGACTATCTCACGCTCGGCATTTATTTCAGGCAGTCCTGTGGCTCCTTATATTAAAGACTTCAATGTCGATCTATTTTTGACGACCAATCGCGAAGATGCCCAGCAAGTGGCTGATGCCAATATCTGCGCTTGTGCGATACTCGATGCAACCCCCGTCAATACCTATGAGTTAGATACCGATCAGTTGCGTATTGCTTTTGATGGTGATGCGGTGCTGTTTGATGATTCAGGTGAACTGCTGTACAAGCAAAAAGGACTGCGTGCTTTTCACGATCGCGAAATACAGATGCGTGATTTACCCATTGAAAAAGGCCCTTATGCTGAATTGTTGATTAAACTATCAAATTTACAGGAACGTCTACCCGCTGGTCTCAAGTATTCTCCCATAAAGATTGCATTGGTGACAGCTCGCAACGCACCCGCTGATCTGCGTGCGATTAAGACATTGCGAGAGTGGGGCGTCAATGTTGATATGGCGTTTTTCTTAGGAGGTTTAGAAAAAACAGCTGTACTTAGAACGTTTGCACCTCATATCTTTTTTGATGATTCTATCAAACATATCGATGCCGCTCGTCGTTTTGTGCCCACCGCTTTAGTGCCTTATCACTCGACGTCGTTATTACATAGTGACAGTGATTTGATGACTGACAAAGAGGCTGCATTGTTAGATTTTACACCTGTAACATGCTCCACTACTACGCTGAGTCATTAAAATATCGCTAAAAAGATGGATTAAAAGAATAGGGCATTATATGAATTGGCAGCAACTGCTTAGCTTGATTATGATACGAATAAAGCAGGTTATAGGCTTATATGCTTTTGTATTAATACCGATGTGGGGCATGTTTTTTTTAAATGAAGTGGCATTATTTGGCATGTGGAATATATTTGGGATTGTGCCTCGTGCCTTAGATGTGGGCAGCATGATTGGAGTATTTGCATCATGGACGATGCATGGCAATTTTTCACATTTGCTTGGTAACACTTTGACGTTGTTACAAATTTTATTTTTGTTTGGATTGTTTGAGAAGAATGCTTATCGAACAGTGATTAAGCTCATTATCGCATCTGGATTGGTCACTTGGATTATTGGCTCGCCATTGTCAATTCATGTTGGCGCATCAGGGCTATGCTTCGCGATGCTCGGCTATATGATAGGCGGTGCTGTATTTGCGCGGCGTTGGGGTTATTTGATTGCTTGTATTATCATGGGTACTGGCTATTGGTTGACTATTAAGCAAGGATTGATGCCGCAACAAGGTATCTCGTTTGCGGCGCACTTCGGTGGTCTATGCGCTGGATTGCTGTTAGGCGCTAATTCTAAGCATACTTATACGGCAACTTCTCAGCGCAAATGAATACACGATTATAATATAAGCCGTCTTAAATCCCTTAATAATCAGCTATTTTAGCAGGGTTGTATTTGCATATTTATGAGGAGGTTAGCTTTTACCAGTACAAATACTAATGAACAACGGGTCATCTGTTGCCAACTCTCGCCATGCTGTTGTTTGCTTGACATGTTCATCAATCGTTAGCTTACTGTCTTTTTCGGGTATGACATAATCGGCACGCGCAGGAATACGACAGTCTATAACTTGTGGTACTTTCTGCACGCTTCTGCGTCTTTCAAACAGATATAAATTAACCAAATATACATCTGGATTGTCTACCTGCACGCTAGCGTTGGCGGTATCGGCAGCGATAAAACGTAATATTTGCGGTTTGATATAAGACCATGGGCGAAACCACTCGGTGCTTTTTGCTACTTTGACGACTTGCACGCCTGCTGGTAACTTGCTCACTTGCTGACCATACCAGTTATACTCTTGGTGTATTTGAAAGGCAAACATACCAATCGCAGCAAACAAAGGAATAAGCCACTTTGGTGCGCGTTTGCCAGCCAGTTTAATGAGGTGAGTTATAATGAGTGCCAGACCAGCCATGCCAAATGCGGCAGCGATGGTAGCGATAAACTCAAAAAGCATAAAATCTTCCTTAATGCGTTAAGCACTTTTAATTGAGCGCTTTTAACTAGGGCGTGTTCTCATTTTAAAAATGGTAATAAAAATGAGATAAATTGCCGTCAAACAAGGAAAGTAGCGCAAATAATATCGAGATATTGATAAGCTATTGACGATGTTTGGCAAAATTTAGCCATTTTTAGCCCATTTAGAGGGTAATCGATTTAATTGAGAACACGCCCTAAGCATAGTTAATAAAGTATATTCAATAAAGCAAAAATCTAACATTTTTTATAATAAGTAAGAGATAAAAAATCACTCACAAGCAGCTACTGCCTGTGAGTGATATATAGTAACTGAAGATATATTCTCATTTATATACTTAGTGGTCGACTGCACCGCCTGCGCCACGTGGAGAGCGGACACTTTCAACCAACTCTTGAATGTGTAATGGTGGCGGAGCAGTAGCATAAGAGACAGCAAACGCTACGATAAAGTTAAGCAATGCCCCAATCGCACCAAATGATAGTGGTGAGATACCAAACAACCAATACTCTGCCGTATCAGGGAAGTTCGCTGTACCGCTAATGAAGAACCAACCTTTAAAGACAAAGATATAAACAAGGATACTAATCAGACCTGTTAGCATACCAGCGATGGCACCAACATTATTGATCCGTTTAGAGAAAATACCCATCATCAGTGCAGGGAAGAGCGATGCACCAGCGATACCGAATGCTAATGCGACTACCTGTGCGGCAAACCCTGGTGGATTTATTCCTAACCAAGTAGCAACTACAATCGCAACACCCATCGTAATACGCGCAACTCTCAATTCGCCTTTATCAGTAATGTTTGGATTAAGGTTTCGTTTAATCAAGTCATGACTGATCGCTGACGAAATAGCGAGTAGTAGGCCTGCTGCTGTTGAGAGCGCTGCTGCCAAACCACCTGCGGCAATAAGACCAATAACCCATGGTGGAAGATTCGCAATTTCTGGGTTAGCTAATACTAAGATATCGGCATTGACATCCAGCTCATTACCCTTCCAGCCTGCTGCGGTGAAGCGTCCATCAAGTTCTAAATCCTGTGCGACACGTGCAGTCTCTACGGCTGCAGTGGCAGCGGCTACATCGCCACCATCCGCTTGTGCAGCACTCAAGGCAAGCTCAGCGGCACCAAGACCACTGTCGTTGTACATTTGGATACGACCATCATTATTAAGATCATTATATTTAATAAGACCGGTATCTTCCCATGTCTTCATCCAGTCTGGACGTTGATCATAGTTTATAGGTGCTTCTGCTACCCCTTGTGGATAAATCGTATCAATCAGGTTTAAACGTGCCATTGCACCTACGGCAGGAGCAGTGAAGTATAGTAGCGAGATAAATACCAATGTCCAACCAGCTGTCCAACGCGCATCAGCGACTTTAGGTACGGTGAAGAAGCGGATGATAACGTGTGGTAGACCTGCTGTACCGATCATGAGTGATAAGGTAAATAGCACCATGTTTAGTTTGTTAGGAACGTCAGCGGTATAAGCCGTGAAACCCAAATCAGTAACCACCTGATCTAGCTTGGTCAAGATAGGAACGCCTGCTTCCACATGGTTTGAAAACAAGCCCAAACCTGGAATTGGATTGCCTGTTAACTCAAGTGAGATGAAAACAGCAGGAATGGTATATGCAATCATTAGAACCACATACTGCGCTACCTGCGTATAAGTAATTCCTTTCATACCACCAAGTACAGCATAGAAGAAGACAACAACCGCAGCAATCAGTAGACCAGTAGTGTTTTCAACTTCCAAGAAGCGTGAGAAGGCAACACCAGCACCCGTCATCTGACCGATAACGTATGTGGTCGACGCGATAATCAAACAAACTACGGCAATCATTGCTGCCGTTTTTGAATAAAAACGGTCACCGATGAAGTCAGGTACCGTAAACTTACCAAATTTACGTAAATAAGGCGCTAGGAGCATTGCCAGTAGTACATAACCACCTGTCCAACCCATCAAATAAGTTGATGCGCCATAACCGCCAGCGGCAAGAATACCTGCCATCGAAATAAATGACGCAGCACTCATCCAGTCAGCAGCCGTTGCCATACCGTTGACGACAGGGTGAACCCCGCCGCCTGCTACGTAGAATTCACTCGTTGTGCCAGCACGTGCCCAAATTGCAATACCGAAGTATAGAGCGAAAGATAGACCTACAAAAATAATATTAATCGTAAATTGACTCATGGGGCTATTCCTCGTCTACGCCGTATTGTTTATCTAACTTATTCATACGCCAAGCGTAGAAGAAAATTAAAACGATAAATACCCCAATGGATCCTTGCTGAGCAAACCAAAAGCCCAAGTCGGTACCACCGATTTTAATACCTGCTAAGAGAGGACGTAACAAAATCCCAAACCCGTATGAGCATAGCGCCCAAATAAATAGGCTACCTAAAATGAGACGGACATTGGCACGCCAATAACCGGATGGATCGTTGTGGTTTTCCATAGGACAACTCCTTTTGCCTAACATAAAAACAAGATTACTGATTTGAGCCTGACAAGTTATTTTGCTTTAGCATGTATCACATGATGGAAGACAGTTCGATACGTTGTCTATAAACGAATCCTAAAATCAGTTTATAGGCTGATAAAGCAGAATGACCAACCAGTAGTAAGTAACCCAATATTATCGAAAAAAAAGCAGATTTCTATTAATCAAAGCACTACGAAAAATACTTTTCTGTGGTTCGATTTTGCTAAAAATTTACATTGTAAAATATGGCTGTGGGTCGACTATAACCTAAACATCTAACAAGACTTATGGGCTATAGAATGACTGGATTTATAGTATATAGAGATGAGGATTTATGGAGGAGGGTCGTTATTGATTGACAGTCCTCTGTCTTATTATGCTCATCATCCCTGATGATATTGTCTTAATATTTCAACTTGTTATTCATGCCAATAAGTATTGCAAGAAATATTTATGAACTTATTGGGAATATATACAATATTGACTTAATTAACAATAAATAAATTTTATTTACTTTATGTAACTAAATGTTTGCTTTATGGAAACCATGGTCAACTTATGTTAGAGAGACCAGCTAAAAAAACGGCCGTTGCTCAGGAGCTGTGCTAAAACCCTATTTATATTAAGGATTTAGTTTTATAGAGGTATTAGAGCATTATTAGCAATAAAAGTCATCCATTCTATAAATATAGCCCATACTTTGCTCAATAAATATTATGACAGTGACTATTTTTTTTGGAATGATGTTTATATGAATACGTTTTAAAATCTATCTGTTGTACCTAGTCTCAAAAGTTTTCTTCAATATTTCATATAAAAAATATTTTTTTGATCTTTATCTAAATACTTTGCAAAAGTTCGTAATTATTTAATTTTATAATAGAGGTTTGAAATAGTTAAATAATCTTTAGTCAGTTAAAATGTAGCGACAGGATGTTAGTGATTTACTTTGCCAGTATATTGATCAGGTATTTACTGTTTCATGAGTAGGCAGAGGGATTAGTAAGCATTTTTAAATATCATTAATCACATCAATCCATAAAATATACTAGCAGTATAAAATGTAAGTGAGAGGATAGCAGTATGGGTGAAGGGATAGCAGGTTGGTTTAATAGCATCGTCAATTATGGTGTCAGTATTATTTGGGGCAACAATGATTGGTTGATTGCAAGTAACCCTTGGTATGGATTACTGATGTTCGTACTGATTGGTGCAGGTTTGTATTTTACCATTGCCACACGTTTTATTCAGTTTCGCCACTTTGGGCATATGTGGCAGCTATTGCGCGTGTCCAATCAAGGGCGTAAAGATGGCGGTATCAGCTCATTTGAGGCGCTGATGACCTCATTGGCAGCGCGGGTCGGTACGGGTAACTTGGCAGGGGTTGCAATCGCGATTTACCTTGGCGGTCCGGGTGCCGTGTTTTGGATGTGGATGACTGCGATCGTCGGTATGTCGACCAGTTTTATCGAATCAACATTAGCACAAGCCTATAAAGTGCCGCACAATGACAATGTTTACCGCGGTGGACCGGCTTATTATATCGAAAAAGGTCTCGGTCAGCGCTGGCTAGCGATATTTTTCTCATTATGCTTATTAGTAGCGTTCGGTTTAGCCTTTAATGGCGTGCAGTCAAATACCATCGCACAAGCGACCAATGAAGCATTTGGTGTTCCAACGTGGATGACAGGTTTGGTATTGGTCGTATTAGTTGCGCCAGTGGTATTCGGTGGTTTGCGCTCGGTTGCTCGTATTGCGGGTAAAATCGTACCCGTTATGGCGATTCTCTATATCTTATTGGCCTTGTTCATTATCGTGACGAATTTTAGTCAATTCCCAGCGGCGATTGTGTTAATTGTTAAATCAGCATTTGGTTTTGAGCAAGCAGCAGGCGGGGTGATTGGTTATGGTATTGCTCAGGCAATGATTAACGGTATCAAGCGTGGTCTGTTTTCAAACGAAGCGGGTATGGGTTCAGCGCCTAATGCAGCGGCAACGGCGAAGAGTCATCCCGATCATCCAGCGGTGCAAGGATTTATGCAAATGCTGGGTGTGTTTATGGATACGCTTGTCATTTGTACGGCAACGGCGTCGATTATTATTTTGTCCGGTGTGGTCGATCCTAGTGTTGAGCAAGAAGGTATTCAGCTGACTCAGTTGGCACTCTCACAGTATGTGGGTGATATGGGTGTTATCTTCGTTGCGATTGCTATTTTCTTCTTCTCTTTCACCTCTATCATTGCCAATTATAGCTATGGTGAGTCAAATCTTGAATTCATCTCTGGTGCCAAAAATGCCAAAGTCATGATCATGATATTCCGCTTTATGGTACTTGGCATGGTATTTGTGGGTGCTATTGCGAGTCTTCCTGCCATATGGAACTTCGCTGACTTATCAATGGGTCTAATGGCACTTGTTAACCTAGTGGCTATTTTAATCTTGTCACCCGTAGCGCTGCGCATATTGCGTGATTACGAGCGTCAGATTAAAGAAGGTAAAACTGGCGATCAAATCAAGTTTAATCCTGATGACTTTGTGAAGCTGAAAAACGAAGCCAATCGTGATGCATGGACAGATTAATCTCACCTGATTAAAGATACACTTGTTTCATGTTTCGAAGTTAAAAAAACCGCCCTTATGAATTCATAAGGGCGGTTTTTAGTATCAGCGATTAATTCTAATATTGTTTATATTTACATATTAGGGTAGTTAGGGCCACCGCCACCTTCTGGCGTTACCCAAGTGATATTCTGTGAAGGATCTTTGATATCACAAGTTTTACAATGCACACAGTTTTGCGCATTGATCACAAACTTAGCTCCTTCCGCATCTTTTACTATTTCATATACACCAGCTGGGCAGTATAAACGAGCAGGCTCAGCATATAGCGGTAAGTTAATTGAAACAGGTACCGTTGGATCAGTCAGTTTCAAATGTACCGGCTGGTCTTCTGCATGATTAGTATTAGAGATAAATACCGATGACAGCTTGTCAAATACCAGTTTGCCATCAGGCTTGAGATAGGTTGGCTGAAAAGCATGATTGGCACGCTCTAACTGATCATAATCTGGCAGGCTGTCATGTAAGGTAAGCGGCATTTTACCTTTTAATAAGTTGTGCTCGATAAAGGTAAAAGCACCGCCCATAAACAGACCCATGCGATGTATTGCAGGCGAAAAGTTGCGTGACTCATAGTTGTCTTGATACAACCATGACTCTTTATACATGGTGGTATAAGCAATCACTTCATCATGCTGACGATCGGCCTGTAGTGCCTCAAAGATGGCTTCGGCGGCTAGCATGCCTGACTTCATCGATGTGTGTGTGCCTTTGATTTTAGCAGGGTTCAAGAATCCAGCATCATCACCGACCAATACACCACCTGGGAAAGTGAATTTCGGTAGAGAGTTTAAGCCACCTTTGGTCAAAGCACGTGCGCCATAAGAGATACGCTTGCCGCCTTCCAATACGTTTTTGATGACAGGATGGGTCTTTAGGCGCTGCATCTCATCGAATGGCGACATATATGGGTTGTGGTAAGACAAGTCAGCGACAAGACCAAAGCTTACTTGGTTGTTTTCATCGAAGTATAACCACCAGCCACCAGTAGAGCCTGTTTCGGTCAATGGCCAGCCAAGACCGTGCATGACCACGCCTTGCTCGTGTTTCTCAGGGGCTACGTCCCACAGCTCTTTTAGACCGATACCATAATGCTGAGGATCTGAGTCTTTATCAAGATCAAAACGGCTGATTAAGCGCTTACCTAAATGACCACGGCTGCCTTCGGCAAAAATAGTGTATTTAGCAAGTAACTCATAACCTGGCTCAAAGCTAGGCTTGGCTTCGCCATTGGCAGCCACACCCATATCGCCCGTCAAGACACCGCGTACAGAACCGTCGTCGTTATATAAAATATCATCTGCAGGGAATCCTGGGAACATCATGACTTCAAGCTCTTCAGCTTGTACCGCCAACCAGCGCACCACATTGCCCAATGAGACAATATAGTTGCCATTGTTGTGCATCGGTCCTGGAATCAACGAGTCAGGTACTTTAGTAGAGCGTGTGGCTGAGTTTAGATAATAAAAGCGATCTTCGGTCGCTGGCACATTAAGCGGCGCGCCTTTTTCTTTCCAATCTGGTATCAGCTCGTTCAAAGCGCGTGGTTCGATGACAGCACCTGATAAAGTATGCGCACCAAACTCAGAACCTTTTTCGACCACACAAACCATAAACTCATCATTACCAGCAGCGATAGCGAGCTGACGCAGGCGGATAGCAGCAGATAGCCCAGCAGGTCCACCACCAACGATGATAACGTCAAATTCCATGGACTCACGTTCAATCTCAGGCTCTGCCGCGACAGCTTCTACTACTGGCTCTGGCGCTTTGTCGATAGCGACTGTTTCAGCTGGCACTTCTTGGGTCACAACGGCTGACTCTGCTTTATCTAGATTTGCCGTCTCTGTCGCTACTGATGGGTCAGTATTCACAGTGTCACTATCAATGACTGGCTTTTGATTGTCTTGCTCTTGCATACCTACTCCTAAACTTTTAGTGGCTTATCTCAGGGCATCATTAGCTTAACAATTGAATAATAGACTTGCGGCGCTAACATTACTCAGACATATGGCTGCCCGATAAAAACTGTTTTTGCGACATCAATTGACCATGTTACTGTTGAGATCCAGGTATTTAAGGATATCAACACATCACGTAAAATGTGTCATTAACACAACACCCACTTGACCATTTCAATAAAAAATCGTTACTCATTATAAAAGAAAAGTCCTACAAACACGATACGCATTTATGAGTATCGATGTTAAGGTAAGATTGAACTAATGAGGGTGCTAAGATGATATGTTTTCATCATACCCGAAACTAAAATTTATAGTAATAATAGATTTGCCAAACTTTGAATGCTAAGTAAAGGATTATAAGATGAATAACAATAATGAAGACATAATTCAAAACGATGAATCGGCAGCTAAACCGCCAAAAGACGTGCCATCTGAGCTAAGTAATATGGATTCGCTCAGTCAGTATCTAAAGTCTACCGTAGGCAAACGTGAAGGACGGGCCATCCCACCATTGGATAAATGGCACCCAAAAGATGTGGCCGATATGGATCTGGTCATAAAGGCAAATGGCGAGTGGTGGCATGAAGGCGGGCAAATGACCAGAGAGTCATTGGTGAGCTTATTTGCGACTATTTTATGGAAAGAAGACAATAATGGCATCATTGAATATTTTTTGAAGACGCCAGTACAGAAAATCCGTATCCAAGTTGAAGACGCCCCTTTATTAGTCAATGACGTCGGTATCGTCAACGAAGGCAATAACCGTTGGCTAGAATTTACCACGACGACTGGCGATGTGGTGCGTTTAGATGATGAGCACACCATCACATTAAAGGCGTATAATCCTACAGACAATGATACGATTGATCAGCAGGCAGCAATGGATATGCAGGTACGTCCTTATATGCCCGTTAGAAATGGTTTGGACGCACTTATTGGGCGTAATACTTTCTATCACTTGACCGAAATTGGCGAATTGACAGAGCAAAATGGTGAGACGATACTGACATTACAAAGTGGCGGAAAATCCTATGAGCTGTCGATGCCAGCCAGTTAACGTAAGGACTTAAAGCTATGTATCCGTCAAATGATTTACTGCTTAGATATAGTCAATCCTATATAAATCAGATACGGAGTCAGACTCGCTTAGTCTACTATTTGTAGTACTTTCGCTTGCCCTCCTTGTATCCAAATTATATTGAACCGACTATAGCGATAAATCACCAGATAATTACTGTAGTATGCCAAACAGCAAACAGCATAAAGATGACAATATGTATATAAAAATGGCAGTAGAGTAGTGATGGATATTACTGCAAGTAATAGCTTAAATAGGGTGAAAATGCGCTCAGATAGCTTTGATGGTAAACATGTTGAGCATGTCGAGAGTGCAACTAATGCTAAAGCTGACATTCATAAAACGAATATTGGCACAGTTATAAATAATAAAAAGCGCAATGCGCCAATCGGATTGTTTGACTCTGGTGTCGGTGGACTGTCAGTTTATCTACATTTGGCACAGCAGTTGCCTGCTGAGCGTTATGTCTATTATGCAGACACCTTAAATGTGCCTTATGGTAATCGTGATAGCGCCGATATTGAAGCGTTGACTTTAACAGCCGTTGATTGGTTGTATGAGCAGGGCTGCAAGCTCATTGTTATTGCTTGTAATAGCGCCTCAGCTTATGCTTTGGAAACAGCCAGACGGCGTTATCCGCAGCTGCCTATCGTCGGATTAGTCCCGGCGCTAAAGCCCGCCATATCGGCGAGCAAAACTGGTCGCGTGGTCGTTTTAGCGACTAAAGCTACCTTGAATGGCACATTGCTTAATGAGGTCATCGATCACTTTGCTAAACCCAACAATACGGTAGTGACCAAATATTTTGATCCGCAATTGGTACCTTGGGTAGAGGCGGGAATGCCAGAGCAGGACGATACTGCTTTAAGATTACGCCAGCAGCTCACATTATTTGCTCATGATGGCGTTGATCAATTGGTACTAGGCTGTACGCACTATCCATTTTTCAAAACGTTTTTGTTAGATGAGATTGCTCAGCAGCAATTGGCGATGCAGGTCGTTGATTCTGGACAAGCCATTGCTGAGCGAGTTAAGCAGCTATTGGCTGCAAACCAGCTGTCTGCATTGGTTGACAATATATCAGATGATCATTGCTTAGAAACAACTAACAAAACAAAAGTTGTCATTCGACCGCCATTGATTTTTTATGCGACTAAGTTCGATGATAAACTGGGTACTTTAATAGCGCGTTTGCTTGGTAAAGACGCCATCTTGCAATACTATTCTGAATAGGCGCAGCTAAAGGTGTTTATATCAAACCCATAACCATAATATTGATATATTAAAAATAAATTGAGCTTATTTTTATAAGATTATGCTAGGCTGTGCAACACAAGATATTTGTGCTCTATTTTATATCATATTATTCTATGTCATGACCTAAGCTTAGAGGTGATTGTGCCAAACCGTCGCTATCATATTCACATCATATGCGCTGACAATGATCAATTGTTGGTCTTGGACAGCTTGGCGATATTTTTTCAGTCGCGGGCTTTCTTGACCTATGATGTGTCGAGCCAATTGCCAAAAGCATCGCTATATGGTCGACAATGTATCGACTCCTGCGATTATGCACTGATGCTCATTGGAGACAGTTATGGCACCGTGCAAAGGAATGGCGTTAGCCAAATGCATTTGAGCTATTTGAATGCCAAAGCCAAGCTCAAACCGTTACTCATCTTAATCAAAAATCATCATCCAGATGCGAGTATCAGTCGTCAACTGCAAGAATTTATTAAGTCGGTAACTCGGCAGGACAATACGATATATTATTATGATACAGAAACGGATATTGAGCCATTACTTGTACAAGCTTACTATAACGCAGTGACCAATCATCAGGTCGTTGGTGGATGGCTGAGAGCTAATGAGGAAATGATTAAATTTAGCAAGCAAACCGTGGCGGAACGGTTTGCAGATCTATTGTCTACTGACAAAACGCTAAAGGAAAATAGCCCACCTGCTGATGAATTCGTCTCTGATGATGTGAGTAAGCCAATTGTATTGTTAGAAGCTTTTGATATTCAATATAGCGCTCAAGCTTATGCAGGTGGCAACCTGACCGATGTTACCAGACCCTTGACCTTGACATGGCAAGAGATATTGATCGCCTTGATGAAAATACCAGCGACCTTTTCGAGCTATGGCTTGCAAAATGCTGTGAATCGCTTGATAGCGTCAAAAGCTGAGCAAGACATCAAAAAAGAGATGCCGAATGTCCATGCCGTCTCGCGCTGCCAAATTTCTCAAGATGATTTGAACCAGCTACAACGTCAGCTAGTGGGTGCAAACTGGATACAGCTCACAACCTATGGCACTCGCGTCTCGCAAGAACTTTGGAAGTTGACCTTTCATGCAAAAAATCTATTGAACGAAGTCCATCATAACTCCCAATGATTCGTATTCTGCACTAATAATATTCCTGCCTTCCTCATTTCAAAATAGTCAGTAGCCTATCTGCTGTAAAGAGCACACGTGTGGCTGTGACTACGTTTTGTAATACAAAGCATACGCGTCAACGGTTGTGAATCCATTTAAGACTGGTAATATTAAGACTAATCAGAGATTGATAATAAATACATTATTTATATTAAAATTACTGACGTATATATTGTATACATACAAATCGAATGTATATAAATCGCATAATAATACTGACTAAGGAGAGCACCTGATGAGTAACGCTAAAAACGATGCATTAAAAAAAGAGCTTGATGGCTTAGAAGAATCTATGCATGCTGCCGAGCAGTTTCATACACTAGAAGAGCAAGTAGCGGACATGAAACGTCGCGGTATCGACCCTAGCCAAGCTTACAAAGACTTGGACAGAAAAGAAGAAGATGCTGATTGGGGCGATGCTACTTGGAAAGAAAACGGCAAGTGGGAACCAAAAACACCTGCTGATCTAGATGAAAAAGCACGTGAGAACTGGGATGGTGACAATGGTAAACCGAACCCACCACCGATCGTTTAACTTTAATTAAAAAAAGTAGTTATATATAAAATTCGTTTAGAAAATTCATGTTATAAAAAAGCCACGCTATTATTAACGTGGCTTTTTATTTTAGTAATAATTAACAGACATTAACTAATTAAGAACCTTCGTCAACACGAACGAGCTTTACCACACCGTCGCTACCAGTGACACGGCGATAGCGTGTGTTACCAGAGGTAGGTGATTGTGCAGAAGGCTGCGTTGAGTAAGTATTAGGAGTACTCGTTTGCTGCTGAATCAACTGTCCCATGCGATCAGCAGAGGCAAGGTTTAAAGGCTGGCTATTCGACGGCTGTCTGTATTGATTGCCGTATTGCGTACTTTTCGGGGCTGTGTTTCCAGCATCTCCAATGATGGCGCGGTAGAATTTTTGTCCTGCGCGGCCATCCGCTGGCAAGATACCACGACTAGATTGGTATTGCTGAATCGCGATACGGGTGTTATCGCCAATAATGCCATCAACACCACCAATATCGTAACCCGCGTTCAATAACGCCTGCTGGATATCTTTGGCTTGCTGGCGACTGATACCAGGGTCATCGGTAGGCCATGCTGTGACAAAGTCAGTTTTGCTGCTGTCCTCTTTGGTGATTAAGTCTGATAAATGGGCGATTGCCAACGCATAATTTTCTGACGCATTATAAGAGTAAAACGTATCAAAGTTTTTACCAACTAAGAAAGCAGGACCATCTTTGCCAGCGGGTAATAATAACCCAGCGCTACTCAAATCGTTTGGCAATGGACTGCCATTGGCGAGCGTGATACCTTGATTGCGCCAGTGGCTGATAGACTTCTTGTTTTTACGGTCAGACGCTGCCCAAAATCCACTGGGCAGCTTGACTTCGTAACCCCAAGGCTCGCCCGTGCGATAGCCGCGCTTATCTAAGAAGTTTGCGGTAGAGGCTAGCGCGTCAGGCACACTATTGACCAAATCACGGCGACCATCGCCATCAAAATCAACTGCCAACTCTAAAAAGGTACTTGGCATAAATTGCGTTTGCCCAAAAGCGCCTGCCCATGAGCCGGTCATATCACTTGGCGCGATATCACCGTTTTGGACGATTTTTAGTGCATTGGCATATTCGCCTTGGAAGTAGCTCTGACGGCGATCAAAACAAGACAGCGTCGCCAAAGACTCAAACAAAGGTTTTTTGCCTAATGTCTGCCCAAAGTTTGACTCAACACCCCATACACCTAGTACGTGCTCGGCTTTGACGCCATAGCGTGATTCAATTTGACGTAGCGTATCCGCCCATTGACGCTTGGCGCGGATGCCATCTTCTACACGCTCTTTATCGACCAGCGAAGATAAATAATCCCAAACGTCTTTTTGAAATTCTGGCTGATAATTCAATGACTGAATCACGCTAGGATCAGGCTGGCTAGGGCGATAGTTATTAAAAGTAGAGCCATCAACCCCTCGAAATTTGCTAGAGTTTTTTAGACCGTCTAAGCATTGTTGAAACTCGGCATTAGATAAGTTTGGTGCTGGTGGTTTGGCTGCTTGAGCAGTGCTAGCAAAACTCAGCCCAACAGCAAGGCTGAGTAACGATAAAGTAGAAACTGGAGTCAAACGCATGAAAATATCCTATAAACGTTGAAATAGTTATTAAAAGAGAAAGCAAAGCGGATTGGTGCAGTATGGACTTAGAGTAACCAATCTCATGGGTAAAGAAAAGGTATCGAAGTAAGCTGTTACTATAAATTGACGGTGGCGTGACGTTAGGAGAGGGTTTAGGGTAGATAGGCTAAAATGGATAAAGTGCTAAAAAAATCCAATTAATCATTTCTACTTCATTCAAAACCCAACTAATCCCCCAAAACCCCATCCAACTCATTAATAAAGTCATGAATACGCGCCGCATTTTTGCCCAAATCGCTCCCACCAACCCGTGACTTGCTACGAATATCTACTAGACGTTCACTACTGTTATCCGTGATACGCACGACGACATCATCTTTAAAACCGAACCAAGCAGTCGTATCTGTCGCTTCGATGACACCTTTGTCAGCATCGATATTGACAAGCTCCCAACCTAAATTATCGATGGCTTGTTTGGTTGCCCCAACCAACTCAGATTTTGACTGGCTATAGCGTAATGTTTGTAATTCAGGGTAGGCGGCGCGCTGCTGCGTTGCAGTCTCTACACCTGCATACTCAACTGGGTTTGGTGCATCAGCGCGCAGTGGGGCAATGGCCACAAATTTAGGTGGATTCACTAGGTCGGTTGAAATATCGTGAATGGGCGGTACGTTTTTGGCGGTATTCATCATGCTTAGTGGAATAGCAATGGCAATGATAGCAAGCGCTGCTGATGTTAATACGCTACCAAGGCTAGCCGTGTCTCGTTTAAATAAAAGCTGTATGCCTAATAGTACTAATGCTGCGATACCAGCAAATACACCAAACTTAAACCCTGAAAACGCAATCGCTAAATCGACTAAGCCAAACTTGTACAGCGGACCTGCGAGTGTGACTAGCAAAATAGAGATTAAACTTATCAGCCCAACTAATATTTTCATTCAATTTCTCCATCATGATTTAGTACTGATTAATCGCTGCGCAAACGGCTTTATTAACCACTCATTTCATTTATTAACCACTCACTTTAATAGCCAAACATGCTCAGAGGCTGTTAGCTCAGGTGCCGATCCTATAGAAGTAGGTTCACTCGTCAGTTCGCTTATATGATAGTTATCGCCATAATATTGCTGTATTTGCTCGCTACTGATAGAAAACGGCGGTCCCGCTTTTTTGCTTTGGTCATAAGTGAGAGTGATGATAAATTGTGGTGCATGACCACTTATTTTACGTATATACTCGCTATACTTCGTACGCATATCAGCCGGTAGCGCAATCAATGCGGCTTTATCATACACCGCCTTTACAGATCCGATATCCTCAGATAACAGTGCAAAAATATCAGCAACCCATAAGGTAATGGTTTGTCCTGACAACTGACCTTGATAGTATTTAATCGCTGAATTGTCTACATGTTGGTGCACAGTAGGGAAGATATTTTGCTCAGTAAAGAATGCTTGTATCGCTGTTTCCACCAATTCAACGCCTACGACGTCGTAGCCTTGCGCTGCCAGCCAAGCCATATCAATCGATTTACCGCAAAGAGGGACAAAGACACGGCTACCAGCTGGCAGGTTTAACTGCTTAAAGTAATTTATTAATAATGGATTCACCGCAGACTGATTAAAGCCAATGCGTTTCTCTTGCCAGCGGCTGTGCCAAAATTCAGCGTTCATACCTTCGCCTTTATTCGTTGAGGGTTATATTTGAGTTGTTTCTATCATAACTGTTTGAGTGAGAATGCTAAAGATGTTAAAAAGCCAAACGCTCGTACAATAAGCGTTTGGCTATAATAAAATGCTGAAATATTTTTTTATTCTAAATAAAAAAATATCTTCATTTTGTGGTTTAGCTCACCATATATTGACTAAACTCTTTACGCAATTTGGCAAGCTTTGGCGGTATGGCAAAGTTGCAATACCCTTGTCCTGGATTCTTATTAAAGAAATCCTGATGGGTCTCTTCTGCTTGATAAAACTCAACAGCTGGATGTACTTCGGTGACCACATTGACGCCCATATCGCGCAGTTTGTTGATAGTGCGGTCAATCGTTGGTTTCTGATTTTCTTCGGTATAAAAAACCACGCTGCGGTACTGGCTGCCGACGTCATTGCCTTGACGATCCATTGTGGTGGGATCATGGGTGGCAAAGAAAACATCAAGTATCACTTCTAACGGAACGATAGAGTCATCGAACTCGACCTTGATGACTTCAACGTGCCCTGTATTTCCACTACAGACCGCTTCGTAATTGGCAGAAACAGCGTCACCGCCTATGTAGCCTGAAACGACAGATTGCACGCCTTTTACGGATAAAAATACCGATTCGGTGCACCAAAAACAGCCACCGCCCAAAATAATGGTTTGCATAATTTTTCCTATTTTTATAAATATAAAATATGAGCCAAGTGTTTTTTACTTAGCAATACGTATTTAGCTTAGCAGGGCATCTGACCGCGATAAGTAACAAACAGTAATGTTATAATGGGCTTTTGCTACGTCGTGCCGCTTTCAGCTAATAATGACAAGCAAGACCATTAATTATCTCCTAATTTAAGTTCTATTATCACAAAATGAGTCGCACCATGAGTCAATCTAAGCCTGCTATTATTAAACACGACACCCTATTTGACAAACCGTTTACCACGCCACTCGATAAAGCGGCGCGCTTCTCCTTTGATGAGCAAGTGGTGGCTTGTTTCCCTGATATGATTCGCCGCAGTGTGCCCGGTTATGGTCAGGTGCTAGCGATGTTGCCCATATTTGCCCGACGCCACTGTAAGTATCATCAACAGAGCGATAGTGGTCAGCGCGTCAGTCGAGTGTATGATTTGGGCTGTTCACTTGGCGCAGCAAGCATGACGTTGGCGGGTGAGTTTGAGCCGCAAGATTTGCAGATTAAAGCGATTGATATCTCACCAGCGATGACGACCGAAGCGACCACGCTACTGAGTGAAAACTATCCTGAGCATGACATCGAAGTGATTACCGCTGATATTCGCGATGTCGAGCTTGAACCGTGCGATATGGTGATTTTGAACTTAACGCTACAGTTTTTACCCGCCGCCGATAGAGTCGCAGTCTTAGAGAAGATTTATGCAGCGTTAAGTGAAGGCGGGATACTGGTATTAACTGAAAAAACCCATGCTTTTGATGAACAATATGATGCGTGGTTGGTCGAGCGTTATTATGATTTTAAACGCGCCAATGGTTATAGCGAGATGGAAATCAGCGGCAAGCGTAATGCACTAGAAAACGTCCTTATCACTGATACATTAGATGAGCATCATGCACGGTTAGATCAAGTTGGCTTTAAGCGCCATCTCACATGGTTTCAGTTTTTGAACTTTGTGTCTATTGTGGCGTTTAAGTAGGATTGATGAAGTTGTGTTGCTTTTGTAGATGAAGTCTATGTGGTGTGATCTCTAATCTAACTAAAGAAAATTTTCATTTGGAGAAACTTACGACTGAACACTTACAATGTTTCTTAGTTTTTCTTCCATCTCCAAAGAATGTGAAGGAACAAGTGAACCTAAAGATCGTAGGTACGTATTTTTACCTCTTAAACTATTATATTCTTTGAGCAATAACTTGTTATCTAAGTTTTGAATGTCACCACTTAGAAATTCGTTTTTTTTCCTCAACTTATACATAAATTTATTAACACTATTAACTTTACCATTCGAAACGGCAAGCCCAGTAATTATTGGTGTATCGTTGTAAGTGTATCGTTTTGTTTTATTACTTTTGATTAAATAGCCGTACTTTTCAACAATCTTCTTCATAGTATTAAAGAGGCTTTTATCAACGTGTTTACCTGATAAAGTAATATCATCAACATAAAGGGTAAAATTAGTGTTGTTAGCTTTAGCTAATATAGACATCTCTTCGAACATGTCTATATTAGCTAAAAAGCTTAAGTAAAAACTAACAGCACTACCTGTTGGAAGAGCGCTTTCTACGCTGCAAAGCTCAGATAGAATATAAGCAACATCTGGAGAACATTTCATCTTATTTCGAAAGAAAATCTTGACAGTATTGGATGTTATACTTGAAAAGAAAGAGCTAATATCAAATGTTATTACTTGGCGAGAGTCACTATGAAACGAAGCATTCGTAATGTAAGAGCTTTTCTTTTTAGAATGTAAGTATTCGGGTGTCTCTATTCGAGCGAGTAAACTACCGATCACATGGTGAATCTCGTACATTTTACTGATGGGATGTCGAATTAGTCGATTTTCTATAAGAAAACAGTCGTAGTGTTTGGAGAGGTTTTCCGAATCAATTAATTCTTGGATTTCGTTTTTAGATACGTTTAGTAATCTACATAGTTCTTTTTGGCTCGAAAGCTTGTAAAGAGGACTCTGATTGAGGTTATAACATTTATTATAAGTTTTTAGCTTCCTTTTCTTGTTGGTCTGCATTTTTATTGCTCCACTCTAAAATTTTCAGAACTAAAGATGCTGATTTAATTCGGAATGATTTAGAGGTCGTTGTATCTTGTTCTAATTTTTCCGAAAAAAACAACAAAGAAGAAACAGGAATATCAAAAACTTCTGAATAATTTTTTAATAGTTCTAAATTGGGTGCTTTTTTACTATTTTCGATTTCAGATAAGTAGGATTTCGAAATCTGTAGTTTATCAGCGAGTTCATTCTGTTTCATCTTATGAAAAAGACGTATTTGTTTGAGTGCCACGTTAATCATTTTTTTATTCCTAAGTTGTTAGGATGACGCTCAAGAACCTCCGTCAATCCACCTTAGAATGTTGTATATTAAGTTAAATAGAGATACAAGAAACTTAATTAAATTCCATAATGGTTTCTTCAGAGTCTTGAGCGTTCGCCGAATATTGTTAAGAATTTTCATATTTAATCTCCTAATACTATTGGCAAGAAATTTAATAGCGATGCCAATAGTTCATCAAATTAGAAGAAAGACGTGTATTCGACGATTAGTCCTAAAACCCGTATCTTGTATCATCACAAGATACGGCTTACCGCTCTTAGTATAAATGCTCATTTTGCATTTGTGCTCAAGAGCCCGATAAGTGGGTAGGAAGAGAAGTCTTCCCGCAAGTATCAAAGATACTTAGATATTCATGATGAGATTTCGTCTATGAATCTTAACAGAATAAATTCTAACATAAAAAGTTCACTATTTGCGAACTTTTTATTTTGATATCGTTTGGACTAACTTAAAAAATGCAAATTTTAAAATATTTATTCATATACTTATTTATATCTCAAGAACAACGCGCTTTTACCAAGGGACGAGGCGCGAGCATAATTATTAAAGAGCGCTGACCTGTGCTACGCATATTTTCCCACTTTTAAAGCACTCCTATATCGAGGATCATCTTTTTTTGAATCTTTTCATTATTATCCATTTAAATAACAATCAATACGGTAACCTGCTTTTATGCTTAACGACACTATTACTCACGCCGAACGCGAATTGTACTTAACCTTGTTGGAGTTAGCCCAGCAGCAGCCAAGTGCTTATGAATGGCTTACGCGCTTGCCAACATGGTTAAATGATATCAAGGACAAAGCCAACTACGCGCATGCACCTGCTTATCAAGCCTCGGTAGCACGCTTGCCAGAATTGACGGCCAATAATGTCGATCTGAACAGTGATGTTCTAACGATTGAGGCAAATCTTAGTGAGTCTCAGCGTAAACAAACAATGGCATTATTAAAGCAGCTGATGCCGTGGCGCAAAGGGCCTTTTCAAATTGGTGGTCAGCTCGAAAATCAAATTGATAGTGGTCAGAATGAAGACCAACAAGCCGCGCCAATATTGATTGATACCGAATGGCACAGTGATTGGAAGTGGCAACGGGTCACACCGCATTTGGGTAATTTAAAAGGTCGTCGCGTATTGGATGTGGGCGGTGGCTCTGGCTATCACGGCTGGCGTATGGCTGGCGCTGGCGCGGATACGGTCATTATCATTGATCCGTCTTGCTTGTTTTATCATCAGTTTATGGCGATTCGTCATTTTGTCGGGGCTGCTGATAGCTATAAAACGCATTATATCCCCGTACCACTTGAAGCATTGCCCGAGCACAGTCAGCTGTTTGATACTGTATTTAGCATGGGGGTGCTCTATCATCGCCAATCGCCGTTTGAGCATTTACAACAGCTTAAAGGGCAGTTGGTCAAAGGCGGTGAATTGGTGCTTGAAACCTTGGTTATCGAAGGTGATGCCAATACTGTACTGGTGCCACATGACCGCTATGCCCAGATGAATAATGTATATTTTTTACCATCAGTCGCCGCATTAATTGGCTGGCTAGAAAAAGCAGGCTTCTCAGACGTACGTTGCGTGGATGTAGCAGTGACCTCGACGGAAGAGCAGCGTAAAACGGAATGGATGACTTATCATTCGCTGGCCGACTTCTTAGATCCTAATGATTGCAGCAAAACGCTTGAAGGCTATCCTGCGCCGATGCGTGCGACTTTGATTGCAAAAAAGTAGCGCGTGCGTACTGTATCACTCATAAGGAATATGGACAGTGAAAAAAATAACGATTTTGCTCAGCGCTATGATGGGCTTGCTGCCATTGACGTCCATATCAGCTCATGCTGCCTATGGTACGCCATTTGAAGGGTGGGGCTTTGTGCAGGATGATTGGCAAGTGGTTTGTGATAATACATTGACCTGTCGCGCAGCAGGTTATGCAGATGAGAGTGTGTTCGATATGCCAGCTTCTATTTTATTAACTGTCATACCCAAAAAAGCCTTGCCGATTGCCCAAATCCAGTTTTTATCAGAAACCTCAGACAAAACCTACCATAGTGCTGAACTGTGGTTAAATGGCAAAAACCAAGGCATGCTACAACCAGATGCTGATGGTTCTGCGTACGATTTAACCGCCAAGCAAACGCAACACCTTATTAACCATGCGCGTCAAAATACTAGGATAGAGATAAGAGTAGGTAGTGATCGCTGGACAATTAGTGACAAAGGTATGGGTGCGGTATTGCTCAAACTTGATGAGGTGCAAGGCAGAGTGGGCACGCCAATAGCATTGGTGAGTAAAAACCACACAAGTAAGCAAACACCGAAATCCGCTAAGCCAAAGCCAATCATCAAAAAGGCATTCTTGTATTCAGAAAAAGACAATAAGACACTATCTGCATCAAAACAGGCGTACTTTCAGGTCAATATAAATAAGTGGATCGATATTGATGACGAGCAGTTAATGGGCTCTGAAGATGATATGGGAGACTGTGAGCTGATTAATCCAAAAACCGAAGTGTATCAACGAATGCAAGAGTATGGTGTTGATAGACTGGATTGGACGTTTACACCCGTAGATGCCACCCATACGCTTGCTAGCCACCTGTGCTGGCAAGGCGCATATAATGAAAGTTCGGGTTATTGGCTTATTAATCATGACAAACCAAGCAAGCCAAAACTGATCACTACGGCAGGCAATGACTATTCTGATGGCGAGATTTGGGCCACCCATAAAGATCGAGGCTTGGGTGACTGCTGGAATCGTTTGGTTTGGGTTTGGAATGGTCAAACATTTGCCAAATCAGAAGATTCCAGCTCAGGAATGTGCCGCGGTTTTGCCGGTGGTGCGTGGGATTTACCAACTTACGTGAGTGAAGTCGTAAAAAATGATAGCAAGGCTCAGTGAGTGATATTCTGATAGGAATGATTGACACACTATAAAGTGAAGCCGTCATGAGCCATGCATTTTTTTAATTGATTATTTAACCGTCTATTTACAGTGATAGGCGAGTTATTTATTACCTATCATTGACAGTGAAGACACAGCTTAATTATATAAAAATTATATCAACCACCTTTTAAAAGCGACTTCCAACAATAGCTTGAGTAAGAAGCCCACAAACCCTGCGCCTAGTGCTAAGAAAATCCAAAATGTACCTGCACGCCCAGCTTGAGATTCTTTAGAGATATCCCACATAATAAAAAATAAGAAGGCGATGAATATGGGTAGTAAAACATACAATCCCCAACTGGTAACTGTACTGGCAGCAATAGCAAACATGGCATAATCCTATAAAGTAGTAACGCCGTCTTTATTTATTTCTATTATGGATCTTTTGATAATAATTGCCTTCAAAATGAAGTATCACCATTCATGATATAAGCAGTAATCCATAAAATAAGTCAGAAAAAAGCAGGCAGCAATACAAACCGTTATTATAACGCGGAAGCGAGCAGGTATAAACTGCTGCTAAGTATGAGACAACAGTAACGCTACAATTTGCAGGGCTGACTTATCGGTAACAGCGCTAAATGCTGATCTATTTAAAATATTTTAATCTGACTTATCGTGAGTGAAAGCACAGACAACGCCTGTTAGAGCGTGTCTTCAATTCAATCGATTAACCTCTAAATGGGCTAAAAATGGCTAAATTTTGCCAAACATTGTCAACCAGCTTATCAATATATCGATATTATTTGTGCTATTTTCCTTGTTTGACGGCAATTTATCTCATGTTTATCACCATTTTTAAAATGAAGACACGCCCTAGTCACTTAAATTATCAGTGTTAACTGTCATAACCGTAAGATTTTAGTGCTAATTTTGGTGCAAATGGTGCAATGCAGGGCAAAGATTGTTATATTTACAGGTTACTTATCTTTTTTGTATTATTTTATCCCCTGCAATGTCGGTCGCTATTATAATAGGCAGTTATTGGCTGCTCGCATTCGCCACATTTTTATACCGTTTTTGTTGTTTATTTAACTGAGTTCAAATCCTTATGTCACAAGCCCAAATTGATACACTTGCATCACTATTTAACGATGCGATTCAAACCCTACAAGCAGATGGCACGTTACCAAGCGATTGGCAAAATAATAGCCAAATCACCCGTACTAAAGATTTAAGCCATGGTGATTTCGCCAGTAATATCGCGCTGACAGCTGCCAAAGCTGCCAAGGTCAATCCAAGACAGCTTGCCGAAAAAATCGTCAATGCGCTGCCTGAAAACCAAGACATTCGCCAAGTGGAAATCGCAGGTCCAGGCTTTATTAACGTGTTCTTAAATGCGGAAGCCAAGTTCGCGGTATTAGATGATATCTTTGCCTTGCAAGATCGCTTTGGTTTAAGCGATCAGTTTGATGGGCAAAAAATTCAGGTTGAGTTTGTCTCTGCCAATCCAACGTCAAGTTTGCACGTTGGGCATGGTCGCGGTGCAGCGTTCGGTATGAGCGTGGCAAACCTGCTGGAAGCGATTGGTTATGACGTCACGCGTGAATATTATGTCAATGACGCCGGTCGTCAAATGGATATCTTGGCGACCAGTACCTATTTGCGTTATCTAGAAAGCAACGGTGAGCAAATAATCTTCCCAGTCAATGGCTATCAAGGTGATTATGTCAGTGACATCGCCCAAACGTTAAAAGCGCAACACGGTGATCATTACGTTCATAGCTTTGCAGCAATCGCCAAAGATGTGCCAGCAGATGCTGAGTTTGAGATTAATGCGGACGGCGAAAAAACATTGCTGTCAGGTGACAAAGAAGCACATATTGATGGCTTGATTGCCAACAGTAAAGCCTTGCTTGGTGAGGGTTATGAGCTGTTTTTAAATGCGGCATTGAGCAGTATTTTAGCCGATATCAAAGATGACTTAAATGACTTTGGTGTGCGTTACGAGTGCTGGTTTAGCGAACGGTCTATTGATAGCGAGATTGAGCCAGTCTTGCAAACCTTAGATGAAAAAGGCTATCTATACGAAAAAGACGGTAATATTTGGTTCAAATCAACCGATTTTGGTGATGAAAAAGACCGTGTGGTGCGCCGTGCCAATGGTCAATCTACTTATTTTGCTTCTGATATCGCCTATCACAAAAACAAATTTGATCGCGGTTTTGATAAAGTGGTCAATGTTTGGGGTGCCGATCACCATGGTTATGTGCCACGCGTAAAAGCCGCTTTATTGGCGCTTGGTATTGATGCTGAGCGTTTAGATGTGGTGCTTGTGCAATTTGTTGCACTATGGCGTGGTAGTGAAAAAGTGCAAATGTCCTCGCGTTCAGGTCAATTTGTCACCCTGCGTGATTTACGTACCGAAGTTGGTAACGACGCCGCGCGTTTTTATTATGTCGCCCGTAAGCCTGAAGTGCATATTGATTTTGATTTGGAGCTGGCTAAATCACAAAGCAAAGACAATCAAGTGTATTACATTCAATACGCGCATGCCCGTGTTTGCCGAGTATTAGAAAAGCTACAAAACAGTGGTCTTGTCGTAGACGATGCGATTGGTTTAGAACATCAAAACTTACTTAGCGCACCAAACGAAGACGAGCTGATTAAATTATTAGCAGGATATCCAGCGACGTTATTACGCGCCGCGACGGGTTATGAGCCACATGTCTTGACCAACTATCTTAAAGAGTTGGCAGCGCTATTTCATGGTTGGTATGACAGCAATCGCATTTTGCCAGTGAGTTTGACCTCAGGTGAGACACCAAGCTCGGATGAGATGGAATTGATGCAAGCCCGTTTGCGTCTGTCTAAAGCCGTACGTCAAGTATTGGCCAATGGTCTTAGTTTGTTAGGGTTGTCGGCACCATCTAGCATGTAGTTTTTTTCTAGTATATAGTAACTTTCTAACATGTAGTATGAGTATAGATGACTGCTAGCCATAATTTGATGATAGTTAGATTCAGTAGGGAGAACCAGATCCATGCTAGCCAAAAAACCTAAAGGTGCGACTGAAAAACGCAAAACAAGTAGCGTATCAGGCTTATTGTGGATGTTTGTCGGGGCTGTATTGACCCTTATGATAGGGGTGTTTATATACTTGTCACCATTATTTGATTTCAGTCCCGCTGACAGCACCGCTGGTAATGATCCTGATCGTCAGGTACAGCCACGTGTCGACACTGATACTGATAATGGTGATTATGAGTTCTATGATATTTTGCCCAATCAAGAGATGGCGACTATTCCTGATGAAGATATTGCTGAGACAGGCAATGATCGCATAGGGGATATCAGTGCCTTTGAGCCTGATGTGGTGGTGACTCAACCTGAAGATGGCTCAGCCAGTCGCAATGATGATACTGGTAACTTTGGTATCTCTGAAAATACAGTGATTGCGCCCAGTCGTGGCAATAACGCTGCTACCAGTAATAGCGGCGATGACATTGTGATCGTTGAAGAAGACGCGACCTATGATGGATCGACGCCTGCTAGTAGCAATAATACGTCCAATAATACGGGCGCAGGTACTGCTAGCGTTCAGGCTGCAAAACCTGCGGCAACTTATATTTTGCAGATCAACAGCTTCGGTGATGCGGATGAAGCAGATCGCCGCCGTGCTCAAGTGTTGATGGCAGGTGTAGACGCTCGCGTGGTCAAGAATACGACGGGTAATGGTTTGCCAATCTATCAAGTTATTTCTCGCCCGATGAATAACCGCCAAGCAGTAACCACTGCTCAGCAGCGCCTACAAAATAATGGTATTGACTCCATTATTGTTGAACAGCGTCGTTAAGTTATGCTGTTTAATGACAGTTATAGTTCTTTATGAATAATAAAAAAAGCGTCGCAATGACGTTTTTTTTATCTCTGATTTTTAGCAAAGTTATTTTTCTGTTGGTTTATTACCTTTCATCAAAAATTTTATAAAGAGCATGGCTATGACTGTCTCTCATTTAGCAACACCGCCTACTGGCTTCATTAAAGCATTTTTCCAAAAGTATTTTATTGATGCGTTTACTGGCATGGCTTTAGGGCTATTTGTCACATTGATTGCTGGTCTAATCATCTCGCAAATCGGTGGCTGGTTAGATTTGCCCGCATTGGTTGCGGTGGGCAAGCTTGCCTCAGTATTAATGGGTGCGGGTATCGGAGTAGGGATCGCCTATTACCTTAAAGCACCGACGCTCGTCATGCTCAGCTGCTTGGTGGCGGGTATGCTTGGCGCACATTCTGAAGCATTAATGGCAGGGACGTTATTTACGCCCCAAGTAGGCGGACCTGCGACCTTTGCCGCCTTACCGGGCAATCCGATAGGGGCGTATTTGACCTCGGTATTTGCTTACCGTGCTGGTACTTGGGTCGCTGGCAAAACCAAGCTTGATATTCTATTGGTTCCTTTATTGGTATGCGCGGTAGCATTAGCAGTTTGCGCCCTATTGAATCCACCTATCGTCGCTGCGGTCGCTGCCATTGGTCAAGGTATTCAAGCGGCCACTGAGTTACAGCCTCTGTTAATGGGTATTGTGATTGCAGTGGTGGTGGGTATTTTATTGACATTGCCAACGTCCAGCGCTGCTATTTGTATCGCAATTGGGCTTGGTGGCGTAGCAGGCGGGGCAGCCGTGGTAGGCTGTGCGGCACACATGATTGGTTTTGCCGTTGCAAGCTTTAAAGACAACGGCGTCAGTGGCGTAATATCTCAAGGTCTGGGCACCAGTATGCTACAGATTCCTAATGTGTTAAAAAAACCGCTGGTGTTGTTGCCTGCTGTGATTGCCAGCGCCATCGTTGGTCCTATTGCGACAGTAGGTTTTGGACTGGCATGTACAGCAACGGGTGCGGGTATGGGTACCGCCGGATTGGTCGGCGTATTTGGAGTGATTGAAGCGTCACAAGACATCATGAGTACGGGTCAATTATGGACAGCGATTATCCTGTTGATGTTTGTATTACCTGCCCTAATTGCAGGGGTGGTCGCTCATGTGATGCGCCGCGTGGGCTGGCTGGTTGATGGTGATATGAAATTGCCTTAAATTAAAGATAAAGGACGCAAATTGTCCTAACTATCAATAATAAAAAAGCCCAGCTATTAAATAACTGGGCTTTTTTATTATATAAATTATGAGCTTGTTTTAATTAGCGGCGTACATCTTTAGGGGCATCACCATTGGGCCAGTCTTTGTCTTTGTTGGCTTTGATAGGTCGCGGCAGATGGGTAAAGTAAGCAGCAATATCGACCGCTTCTTGGTCACTAAGCGAGTTACCTTGACCAAAGGGCATTTTGCCTTTGATAAAGGCCGCTGCTGTATAAGTTCGTGCCATACCTGCGCCATCGTTGAATGACTTGTCTCCGGCTACTGCTGGATAGATATAAGTGCCATCGTCGTTATATTGACCTTCGCCATTTTCACCATGGCAAACGCTACATTTCTCCGCAAACAGCTTTTTGCCATTATCCGTATTTGGCTCTAAAGTTTTGTCTACTTTAACAAAACCGCGACCTTCGGGCGAGACACTATAAGGCAAGCCCTGTGATAGCCAGCTCATATAAGACACCATCGCATTCATATCATCTGAACCTAGGTCAAGCGCTTTGCCATTCATTGAGCGTTCAAAACAGCCATTGATGCGCTCTTGTATTGAATTCACGCGACCAGCACGTGACCGATAAATAGGATAAATACCCGGCATGCCATTCCAAGGCGCCGCGTAGGCCTCTGAGCCGTTACCCAAGTGACAGCTGGTACAGTTCAACTGATTGCCGACATTGTCAGGCATCTCTTTATAAGTATGATTGGCGATTTGTAAGCCGCGACGTACTGCTGCGCCGAACTCATCATCTGGAATAGTGGACTCATCTGGCATGCTAACGCTCAGTTTGGCGCTTGGATTTGCAGCCATCTCGTCTTTAATTTCTGCGGCACGTGCCTCAAGTGACTTAACGCGGGCTAATGCTTCAGCTTCTTCGACACGGTCGACAGCCTTGGTATCTGATTCACTACAGCCTGACAGGCTAACCGCACCAATAGCAAAGATAGCAGCCAGTAAAACGGAGGAAGAGGGTTTGACCCTTAAAAGTATTTTCATTGGAATATCCTTATTATCAAAAATAATATGTAATAATATATTTTTATGATAATTTAGCTGTCAAAATGACAGAAGTGATCTTAATTTTTGTGCAAAAAATCTGAATGAGTCATCAATCTGTAAGTTGCTAGAAACATAATTGTACCAAATATTAAATACTTAAAGTATATAAATAGATAAAGTGTTTTGGCTTTAGAGTGATATGAATTAATTTCATACCGTATGAAGAACGATATTGAAAGACAGTATTGACATTCTATCGATCAAAAAAGCGCTTAAATATTGATAATATTTAAGCGCTTTTTTGTGGGCAAATACTCTTCGAATATATTATTTTGGCGTGCTTGGTTTTTTATGGCGGCGTGGTTTGAGCTTACGAGAGAGCGTATGGACATCGTTCAATATTTGACTGTATGTCGCTGGAAAGACACGCTGTACCGCGTCGATTATTTTGGCATCGTTGCCAATCAGACAGCGCGGTTGATTGGTCGCGGCAGCCTGCAAAATAATCCAAGCGGCATGGCCTGCATCAAATTTCAGGAATTTATTAAAGCTCTGAATGGCTTTGGGGCCAGTACGCATGCCAATATCATTGATACTGTCATTGCCACGGGCACTATTGGCAATATTGGTTTTAATCCCGCCGGGATGGATGCAGGTCGCTGACACACCGCAGCGCTGAATATCTAGCTCTTGACGCAAGCTTTCGGTAAAGCCGCGTACAGCAAATTTACTGGCGTTATACGCAGATTGTGACGGCTGCGCGGTCAAGCCAAACAGGCTTGAGATATTAATGATGTGACCATGCTCGTTAAATTGGCGCGATCTGTTTTTTTTGCTGCCATTCGTCGATTCGCTTTGTTTGACACTATTTTTAATCAATGGCAAAAATGCCTTAGTGCCATAGACCACACCCCAAAAATTGATGTCCATTACCCATTCAAGCTCGCTAATGCTACTGCCTTCTACGGTCGAATATAGCGCCACGCCTGCATTATTAAAGATGAAGTTCACTTTGCCATAGTCTGCCATGACGCTATCTGCCCACGCTTCCACGGCTTTATTGTCTGAGACATCAAGGACTGTCATGGTCGCTTTGATGTCATAACCGACGAGCAATTCTTTGGTCTGTGCCAGTTGCGCCGCGTTGATATCAGAGAGTGCCACGTGGCAGCCCATCTTTGCCAAATGAATAGCCAACTCGCGCCCCATACCAGAGCCAGCACCCGTAATAGCCGCGACATGATTATGATAATAAGGGGCAATATCTTGGTCTATCGTGGTATGAAAAGGCAAGTGTTGACGTAATGAGGTTGCGATAGAAGTAACATTGTTAAGCATGATAAACAGTCCTTTGTTTCATCAGTGATAGGTGTTGGTAGCACATTTACCTTAGCATGCTTTGTGGCTTTAGCTATGAACGATTGATAGACGCCACTGTCACTTTATCCATACATTGGCTGTCATAAAAAGATCATAAGTGAGCAGCCATAAAAAAACGTCTAGCATAAGATATGCTAGACGCCTTTACTTCAATGACAGTTTTAATAAAGCTGATAACAACCGCTAAGCATCTATCGCTATTTGCTCTGAGTCGTCGGTAGAAAAGATGATTTCAGGTGTTTTACCTTCATTAATCACTTGCTCATCGACGATGACAGTCTTGGCGTTTTTCATCGAAGGCAACTCATACATAGTCTCAAGGAGCGCATTTTCAACGATAGAGCGCAGTCCGCGAGCACCAGTCTTACGCGCCATGGCTTTTTTAGCAATAGCATCGAGCGCTTCTTTGGTAAAGCTAATGTCAGCGCCTTCCATATCGAATAGGTACTTATATTGCTTAACCAAGGCGTTTTTTGGTTCCGTCAATATCTGAACCAATGCATCCTCGTCCAGCTCTGTGAGCGCAGCGAGAACAGGAAGACGACCGATGAGCTCAGGAATAAGACCAAATTTGATCAAATCTTCAGGCTCTACTTGTTGCAGTAATTCTGAGCTGCGTTTGCTATCGTCTTTTGAGCTGACATCGGCGTTAAAGCCGATACCGCCTTTTTCTGTACGCTGCTGAATAACTGCATCAAGACCAGCAAACGCCCCACCGACGATGATTAAGATGTTACTCGTATCAACTTGGATCAGCTCTTGCTGTGGATGCTTACGACCACCATGTGGCGGAATGGCAGCGACCGTACCTTCGATAAGCTTTAGCAACGCTTGCTGTACGCCTTCGCCTGACACATCACGGGTGATAGACGGGTTGTCGCCTTTCTTACTGATTTTATCAATCTCATCGATATAGATAATACCTTGCTCTGCTTTGCTCACATCATAATCTGATGCTTGCAAAAGTTTTTGCACGATATTTTCGACATCTTCGCCGACATAACCGGCCTCGGTCAGGGTCGTCGCATCGGCTATCGCAAAAGGTACATCAAGCAAGCGCGCTAGAGTTTGCGCTAACAAGGTTTTACCAGAACCGGTTGGACCGATTAGTAGGATATTACTTTTTGCCAATTCAACCATGGCATCATCAGCACCGATTTTAGCTTTTTTGCTGTCATTGGCCAAAGTTTGGCTGACTTTTAGGCGTTTATAATGGTTATAAACCGCCACTGCCAAGGCTTTTTTGGCCGCATCTTGCCCGATGACATATTCGTCAAGCTTGGCACGCAGCTCTTTTGGTGTTGGCAGCTTTTTATTGACCCAAGAGGTATCAATATCGCTATCGTCGTCACCATCTTCGGCGCTATCGGCAATCAGGTCTGTACATAGCTCAATACATTCATTACAAATATTGGCGTCGTCAGCGGCAATCAGCTGCTTTACTTCACTTTTTTCTTTGCCGCAAAACGAACACTGCGGGGTGTTATCTTCTGCCATATACAGGCACTCCTAAAATTTTATACTGATCAATATTCTGATTATGGACATCGATGCAAAAGCGCAGGGCACTTAATATATTTTCTCTCACCCTATCGCGCTTAGGCATCTGATGTTTTAAAGTCTCGTAGACGGCTATTATTAAAGCGCTTATAGAGAAGTCGGGCGACGCTCTAGTACTTCGTCAACCAAACCGTATTCTTTGGCTTCTTTAGCATCTAACCAATAGTCACGCTCAACGTCTTTTTCGATTTTTTCTACCGGTTGACCGGTACGCTCAGCCAAAATCTCGTTCAAGCGAGCACGCGTTTTCAGAATTTCACGCGCATTAATTTCGATATCGGTTGCTTGACCTTGCGCGCCGCCTGAAGGCTGGTGAATCATCACGCGAGAGTTGGCTAGGGCATAACGTTTGCCTTTTTCGCCAGCTGCGAGCAAAAATGAGCCCATGCTATAAGCGCCGCCCATACAAATGGTCGAAACTTCAGGTTTGATAAAGTTCATGGTATCAAAAATAGCCAAACCAGCACTGACTGAGCCGCCTGGCGAGTTGATATATAAATGGATGTCTTTATCAGGGTTTTCTGCTTCTAAAAATAATAGCTGCGCCACAATAAGATTGGCCATATGGTCTTCAACTTGACCGGTCAAAAAGATAACGCGCTCACGTAATAGGCGTGAGAAAATATCAAACGAGCGTTCACCGCGCGCTGACTGCTCAACCACCATTGGAACCAATGCGGCTTGGGGCGCGCTTTGGTTATATTGTGCGCTTTGGGCGGTATTGTGCGCACTCATCAACATATCAAAATGCGGGTTAGCAGTGATGCGATCATAATCTGTCATAAAGATGTCCTGTTTATAAGTACATAAAGTAAAGAGGTATAGGCTAGCTGTTGGCTAAATTTTTATGGTGGTTATCATTGTAAACATTGCCGCCTATGAATAAAAGCTGCCTGTTAATAAAAGCTGTCTGCTAATAAAACCTATTCGGTTCAATTAAATGCTCTAAATATCGCTAGCAAGTAGCCAATCATATTCATGATTTAAGACGGCGCTTAAAAGTTATTCCAGCTACCTGCTAGAAATAGCAGCTGTCAAAAATAGTAGCTGCTAAAAATAATTGAGCTAATGGTAACTTTTTTATTGCGGCAATAGTAACTTTTTAATGTGACAAATGATAAATGACTCCCTATTAATAAGGCGTCTGTGCCCATTTATCAAGGGCAGTGGCAATAAACACCAGATAAAAGTAGCTAATAAGCCAGTAATTTATAAGCTTGCAATAAAAATGCCCTAACAAGATGTTAGGGCATTGTAATAGGGCATTTTTGCAGTAAGAGTAGCAATTTGCCATTAATGGCAAGTTGCCAAGTTATCTCTTACTAAATTACATACCTTGCTGCTGTTGTTGCTGAGCAGCTAGCAAGTCTTGGTAGCTGACTTCTTTGTCAGTTACTTTACCTTGCTCGATTAGATAATCAACCACTTGGTCTTCTAGAACCACAGACTCAATGTTAGCGCGTTGCTGCTTGTCATTGGTGTAGTACTCGATGACCTCGCTTGGATCTTCGTAGTTTTCAGCGGCTTCTTTGATAAAGCTTTCAACACGCTCTTGGTCGACTTCTAAGCCTTTGGTGTCGATAACGCGAGCAACGATGATGCCAAGACGGGCAGCACGTAGCGCTTGCTCTTCGAACAGCTCATTTGGCAGCATGTCTTTATCGAAGCTATCAGCATTGGCACCGAACTGCTGAGAAAAACGTTGCATCATCATGTTGCGTTGACGCTCGATTTCTTGCTCTAGCATGGCGTTTGGTACGTCAAACTCGTTCTTTTCTAGTAGCGCATCAAAGGTCGCTTGTTTTACTTGGCTACGCGCCGCATTTTTGATTTCGCGTTCCATGTTTTTACGCACGTCTTCTTTTAATTTCTCAACGCCGCCTTCTTTAACACCGAATAGCTCTAGGAACTCTTCGTTGATTTCAGGTAGTTTTGATTTTTCAACCAATTTTACGTTGATTTTGAACTGGGCTTCTTTACCAGCCAAGTTTTCAGCTTGGTAATCTTCTGGGAAAGTCACGTCAATGACTTTTTCTTCGCCAGCTTTCATGCCTTTGATACCATCTTCAAAGCCTGGAATCATCTGGTTGCTACCGATAACCAATTTGAAATCTTCAGCAGAACCGCCTTCGAATTTTTCGCCGTCGATTGAGCCTTCAAAGTCAAACGTTACTTGGTTGTCTTTGGCCGCTTTACCTTTTTTCTCAACGAATTCTTCACGTTGTTTTTGTAGGTTTTCAATCATGGTGTCAACGTCTTCATCGCTAACCGTCGCTGTGTGACGCTCAACTTCGATCTCATCAATACCTTGCACGTCGATTTCTGGGAAGATTTCAACAGTCGCTTGATATACCAAGAAATCATCTTCAAGTTTTACATCATCGATGTTAGGCATGCCAACCGCGCGGATGTCTTCAGATTTGATCGCTTCAAAAACAGTATCACGTATCACATCGTTGATAACTTCTTGTTGAATGCCAGCACCGTACTGTGAACGGATATGTGACATAGGGACGTTACCTTTACGGAAACCGTCAATCTTGGCAGTTTTCGCAACTTGGCGAATACGGCCTTCAACTTTGTTTTGAATTTTTTCAACGGGTACTTTAACCGTTAGCTGAGTTTCTTTGTTAGATAGCTTGTTGGTTGTAACTTGTAAATCTGTAGCCATGTTCATTACACCTTTAGGATTTAATAGTACGTTTGATTGAATAGTACTTAGGGTTAAATAGTAATAGACAACCGTGCCTCAAAATACGGGCGGGTGTTACCGATTGCCGTTGGAATAAATAGGGGATATTGATAGCGCGCAATTTCGCAGTCCGTGCCCGTAGCAATCGCTGCTGACACAAAAATGTGAAACGCTTTATCTGAATAGACGCTATCTGATATCAATATTAACCATGAATAGGTCGCATAATAACGATTTTTGCGCAATTATACAGACAAATAACGGCTTTCAACAAAATTTTAAAAGTAGAACAGTATAATCCATCTGTTTATCAAAGTAAAAATTATCTGTTTGCTGTCTATATAGGGCAGCGCTGCTATCGTCCGTTTAAATAAAATTGCTGGGTTAATATTGTCGTATTATCGGTATTAACTATTATCGGTATTAATAACATAGCAAAGCAGTAAACGCTATGGATCGACGATAAAGTAGGACTGCTGTTATTCGGATTGCTTTTATAAAGACAATAAAGGCAACTGTGCCAATAATTGCTCAATCGCCTGACCGCGATGACTGATGCTATTTTTATCCGCCGCGCTGAGGCTTGCCGCCGTTGCTTGCAGTTCTGGCAACCAAAACAGCGGGTCATAACCAAAACCGCCATCACCATGCGGCGCCGCCAAAATCTCACCGTGCCATAAACCTTGGGCGATAATCGGTAGCGGGTCATCGGCATGACGTACCATCGCCAATACGCAAACGAACATGCCTTTAATAGGCTCATCAGGCTGTGCTGCACGGATAGGCTGCAAGTCGGCAACAAGCTTAGCATTGTTTTTACTGTCATTGCCGTGCTCGCCTGCATAGCGGGCAGAGTAGATACCGGGTGCATTGCCCAATACTGGCACGCATAACCCTGAATCATCAGCAATCGCCGGTAATCCGCTTGCTCGGCTGGCATGACGGGCTTTGATAATGGCGTTCTCAACGAAGCTTAATCCATCCTCGATTGCATCGTCGATATCAAGCTGACCTTGCGGGACAATCGTCACATCCAAATCTGCCTCAGAAAATAGGCGTTTAAACTCAGCAAGTTTGCCTTTATTGTTACTGGCGAGCACCCATTGATTATCAGGGGTCGATTGGGTGGAGGATCGTGAGGTATTCGTGGTGCTCATAGGGTTATTCCGTTATGTCATAATTAAGAATATGATTAGTGAAAGTATCATTATTGAAAGTATGGTCGGTTTTTAAATTATAGCGGTATCTTAATGCCAATTTCATCAGTTTATCAGTTAGCTAAGTGCCTAGTACGATTGGCATGGCAAGGCATTCTACACTTAGTCTATAGACAACCAAAGGCTATACTAACAGTGTTATCCATAACATTTGGTAACTGATATTTGTCGCCACTGTTGCTATAATAGCCGCCAAGCTACCGTGAATGATATCTTATGGCTTGTGAATATTAAGTTAATAAATGCTTATGAAGTCAAGCACTTGGCTTTTGAGCAAACAGTAACAAAAGTAAGTTAATTTTGGATTCATAATAATACGTGATACTGTGTTAAACAATAAACGGTATTAAGCAATAACATTCATTTCAAACAATAAACTCAGCCAATTTAGTCCGCCATTTTATCGTGTTTTTTATCATGTAAAAATAGCGTAAAATTCAGTTTCTATAATGAGTTTTTATCAAATGACGGCTAAAAACAGCAAGGATAAAATAATTATGTCAAACATTACATTGCCAGAACTACCATACGCAAAAGACGCACTAGAGCCACATATCAGTGCCGAGACGCTGGAGTATCATCATGACAAGCATCATAATGCATACGTGACTAAGCTCAACGAATTGCTACCAGGTTCTGGTCTGGAAGACAAAACATTGCCAGAAATCATCGTAGCGACTGCTAAAGATGACAGTAAGCAAGGTATGTTTAACCAAGCAGCTCAAGTATGGAATCACACGTTCTATTGGAACTGCATGACGCCAACTAACGGCGGCGGCGAACCTACTGGCGATCTAAAAGCTAAAATCGAAGAAGATTTCGGTAGCTATGACAAGTTCCGTGAAGAGTTTAAAAACGCTGCACTAACCCAGTTCGGTTCAGGTTGGGCTTGGCTAGTTGCTGATAAAGTCGGTGGCAAACTGTCTATCGCTAAAACAGCAAATGCTGATACACCACTTGCACATGACCAAGTAGCGGTATTGACTTGTGACGTATGGGAACATGCGTACTACATCGATTATCGTAACCGTCGTCCTGACTATGTTGATACGTTCCTAGACAAACTAGTGAACTGGGACTACGCAAACGCAAAATATAAAGGTCAAGATGCTGGTGTTGAAGAGTAATCTTTAACCACTAAGTATTTGATTTGAAAAAAAGGACGCTGAGAGGCGTCCTTTTTTTTGGTTTGGATTTATATAAAAAACGGCTCTTTTGGGATTGTCTAATTAGTTAGGTTCTTTCTCATCTAATAGTTGTATTTTAGTGGAGCTTAAATCAATGAAGTTTGCGATTTCTCTTACAGAAATTAATGATAGCTTTTTAGTATTTAATTCATAATAGCGTTGGTTATTTTGCCAGCTAAAATTGTATAAAAGCTCTTGTCTATCAGAATATAGGCTTTCCACTCTTGCAGGCTTATCATTGACTTTATCGTTCAAGAAATCCTCAATCACTGTTAGCCTGACGGAACCGTTTTTAGGTATATAATGTTCTGTGAGCTCAATAACAGATTGACCATTATTGATATCGTAGACCTGATAAAATATATTGTATTTGTTATGAGCTAATATGCCAGAGCTATTCAAACCTACCAACTTACTATTATAAAAATTATCTAAGAGAACTGGCTCGAATGTTAATTTATATTTAGCTTTATTGATATCTTCATCTAGGGCTTGGAAGTTATTCTTAGCCTCCCCAATCATTGTTTCATCAAACTCTGTTGTCTGTATGCCACCACTAAGGCTGCCAGTAGTTTTCAAATTTTTTAATGCAGTTAAGGCTTCGTTTCTTTCAGATTCTATTAGGTTAGATAATTTGATGTAGTGTATGCCCATATCCTCTTCTTCTAAACCAAAAGCTTTGTAGGCTTTTTGCTGATTATTTTCACTATCTACGTCGATAATATTCGCTACATTAGGGTTTATCAGAAATAAAGATATAATAAGAATAAAAGAAATTGTACCTAATCCTAAAAATACTATAAGGTTTTTTCTCATAAGAACGACTCTTTACTATAGTGATAAATGGCAGCTTTTTACAGCAGTAAAAGGGTGGATTTAAGTTCCCAAGCTAACTTTTCTGCTATGTTTCTAAGAAGCTACAATAACCTAAAAATATAGATTTTCATCTAAACTAGAGTTAGTCAAACCCTCTGATATACAGCGTGGGGAGTAGTGCTACAACACCTCAAACCCAAACTTACCCAACGCTTCCCTCAACATCGCAATATTATAATAAGCATGCGCGTTGACGGTATTTTGAAAGAAAATATAGAGCGTATCAAAGTGCTGACGCTGATTGGCAATCGCCTGCGCCCAGTCCTGCATCTCAGCTTCGCTATAGCGATAATCATGGCGGTCAGCGGCACTCATCGCATCCCACCAGTTTAGATTATTACCATGCATCCGTAGATAGCCAGTGCGCTCGGTAAATATCAATCGTGACGGTGGTAGACCGCTGACTTTGGGGTAATCGACGCTGCACCAAATGAGACCTTGCTGCCGAAAGCTATCGACCACTTGCGGGGTATGCCAGCCATTATGGCGAAACTCAACGGCTAGTGGATAATCTTGAAACCAACTGACAAGGTTTGCCAGATATAGACGATGCTCGCGGGTACGATCAAAGCCGTGTGGGAATTGCAGTAGTAGTGGCGCGAGAGCGTTGGCTTCGATCAGTGGCGTTAGAGCAGTAATAAATGCTTGGGCGTGATCGCTAGTGCCTTTACGTGCATGAGTAAAGTCTTGATGCAGTTTGACCGCGAACTTCAATTCACTGTCTGCTTGCACATAGGCTTTATCGACCATACCAGCAAAGGCTTTTTGCCCGATGGGCGCGTAGAAAGTGCTATTAATTTCCACCGCGCCGTATTGCTTGGCGTATTCGCGTAAGAAGTCGGTTTTTTTGGTGCCGATTGGATATAGCGTACCAAGTAAGTCGGTATCGCTATAACCGCCGGTGCCAAGATAAATACGCGGAGTAGGGGTACTGTCCATGTTGACCACTCATTACCATTCTTTGATGATTAAATTTTTGGCTATTTTTTACGTGCCCATAGCCATTCTATTAATGCCAGTAAAGCATCGTTGTTTGCGTCACTGCCAAGCTCGCTACTGCTTGATTCATGACGACTCAGTTCACGAATGATGGCTGTGCGTCCATCATTAAATAGCGATTGCGCATAGCTGGTTGCCTGCTCAACGCCCATCAATTTTACGTAGGTAGATTTATCCAATTTTTCATCACTGCCAGCAGGTTTACCAAGCGTATCGGTGCTGGTGGTGACGTCTAAAATATCGTCTTGTACCTGAAAGGCTAGACCAATATGCTGCGCACACTCTTGTAGAGCCATACGCTGTGGAGCGGTCGCGCCAGCACAAATACCGCCCATTAGCATCGCCGCTTCAATGAGTGCACCGGTTTTATCACGGTGGATAGCTTCCAAGTCGCTTTGTGAAATGCCTGTAGTAGCTTCGGCATTGAGATCGAGCATTTGACCCGAAACCATACGTCTGGCACGCGGTGCAAATATCGCGATGAGCTGGCTTGCGATAGCTGAATCAAAAGGGGCAAAGGTTGGCAGCTCTGCGGTCAACACTTCAAAAGCGAGTGTCTGTAGCACGTCACCTGCCAGCAGTGCGGTCGATTCTTCAAAGACGATATGGGCGGTTGGCTGACCACGGCGCAGCTCATCATCGTCCATACATGGCAAGTCATCATGTACCAATGAGTAGGTATGCAACAGCTCCACGGCTAACGCCGCACGGCGACACATATCATAATCGGAGTCGTTTTCTAGCAGCGACTCTAAATCGCTATTATAAGTGGTTCTTCTATCAGTGCTTTTATCCGCGCTTTCATCGTCATTACTAACATTGTTATTAGCGCTGTCATTAACATTAACATTGTCATTAGCGCCGTCATTAAAGTCGTCATTAGCATTGCTTTGATTGACACTATCAAAGGCGCTGGCGACCAATAACGGACGTACCAATTTACCTTGACCAGTCATCACATAACGGCAGGCATCAATCAGTGGGCTTGGCAGCTCAGCATAAGCAAATAGCACCTCGATATCTTGTGCAAGTTGCGCCCGCACGGTGCTATGAAATTGCTCGGTGTTGTTATTAAAGCTAGTAAAAGATACAAGTCTTGAAGGCATAAGGCTTTCAGGTATAAAGCTTGGCGTAGAAGAAACAGTCATAACCCAACCATTTATCAGGTGAATAATAAAAATAGCGCTAGTGTAGCATGATAGATTATATAGCTTATGGGCTGAGCATCATCAATGCCATATTTTTGCAGCTTACTTTTAAAAATTCGATTAAGTACACCGAAATAATGCAACAAGCCCTCGTTACGTATTGGTGATTTAACTTAGTCAGTGGATATGTTTTGATAAAGAATCAAGTTAAGCGTGTGACCATAAGCATCTGTCATTATAATCTTTAAAAGACGAATTTTTAGTATACAATTTCAGTATACAAACCGTCACTTAAAGCACATTACTAGTCAGGTAAAGGGCTGCTGCTGATTTAAGAGTGACTTGCGAGTATGGTATTAGCTTGTGACAGTTAGGGGCATAATCCCCTACACTAATTGGCGTAAAAATGATCTGATGATTCAGGGCAGAAGGTTTGCGTGCTTATTTCAGCGAAAAATTTGCTCAACTCTCAGTCCATATTTTTAATGTTAGTATGTTCAATATCAGTACTGGTCACAATATATATAAATGAAGCGCCGTATTCACTTGTGCTAACGCAGTAATATTAAGCATAAAAAATGAATATATAACCATGAGCGCTGGATAATAAAGACATCTTCACTGCTTACTCTATACTGACTTTATAACACAGTATATTGGCAGTGTTATTACTCGTTTTACTAACAATAACTGGCTATGACCTTTAATTTTAAAACTTTTAATTTTAAAACGTAGCTTTCGTTATATAGCAAGGAGTTCCAAATGGTATACCAAGGAAATCGCATCACGGTGACAATGCTAGAGGATGGCATCGCCAACATGCAGTACAACGCCGAAAATGAGAGCGTGAACAAGTTTGATGCTGAAACCAATAAGCAATTTGGTGAAGCCGTTACTGCTTTAGAAAAAGCCGATGACGTTAAGGGTTTAATTGTTACTTCGAGCAAAGGCGTGTTTATTGCTGGTGCTGACATTACAGAATTTGTGGCGTCTTTTAAACAGCCAGAAGAAGAGATTAAAGATTGGGTTATTAATATTAATGACGCCTTTAATCGCTTTGAAGACCTGCCTTTCCCGAAAGTAGCGGCCATCAATGGCGCGGCGCTTGGCGGTGGTTGTGAGATGACCTTGGTTTGTGAATATCGCGTCATGAGCGACAAAGCCATCATCGGTCTACCAGAAACCCAACTGGGTATCTTCCCAGGTTTTGGTGGTACGGTTCGTAGTACGCGTGTCATCGGTATCGATAATGCGCTTGAGTTGATTGCGACTGGTACACCAAAGAAACCACTTGATGCCCTAAAACTAGGCTTGGTTGATGCGACTGTTGCTGCTGATGATTTGCAAGATGCTGCCATTGATTTAGTCAAAAAATGTATCTCAGGTGAGCTTGATTGGAAAGCGAAGCGTGAAGAGAAACTCGTTCCTGTTAAATTAAATCAGCTTGAGCAAGCGATGGCGTTTAACAGTGCCAAAGGTATGATCTTTGCTAAAGCCAATCCTAAGCAATATCCTGCGCCAGCACTGGCTATCGCTGCGATGGAAAAACACGTTAACTTACCACGTGATAAAGCGATTGAAGTAGAAGCCGCTGGTTTTGCAAAAGCGGCGAAAACCCCACAAGCAGAAAGCTTGGTTGGTTTGTTCTTAAGCGATCAGTTGGTTAAAAAATTAGCCAAGCAGCATAGCAAAAAAGCGCATGAAATCAATGAAGCGGCAGTACTAGGCGCTGGTATCATGGGTGGCGGTATCGCTTATCAAGCAGCCAGCAAAGGCTTGCCAATCATCATGAAAGACATCAAGTCTGAGCAATTAGACCTTGGTATGGGCGAAGCCAGCAAGTTACTTGGCAAAATGGTCGATCGCGGCAAAATGACCCCAACTAAAATGGGTGAAACCTTAAGCCGTATCCGTCCTACTTTGAATTATGGTGATTTTGCTGAGACTGATATCGTTATCGAAGCAGTCGTAGAAAATCCAAACGTGAAGCGTGCGGTATTAAAAGAAGTGGAAGGCTTGGTAAAAGACGACTGTATCCTAGCGTCAAACACGTCGACTATCTCTATTACATTCTTGGCTGAAGCACTTGAGCGTCCAGAAAACTTCGTTGGTATGCATTTCTTTAACCCAGTACATCGTATGCCATTGGTCGAAGTTATCCGCGGTGAGAAATCATCTGAAGAAGCGATTGCGACCACGGTTGCGCTAGCGTCTAAAATGGGTAAAGTGCCTGTTGTCGTTAACGATTGCCCAGGTTTCTTAGTCAACCGTGTCTTGTTCCCATACTTTGGCGCTTTTGATTTGCTGCTTAAGCAAGGTGCTGATTTTGCTCATGTCGATAAAGTCATGGAAAAATTCGGCTGGCCGATGGGTCCAGCTTATCTAATCGACGTTGTTGGTTTAGATACTGGTGTTCATGGCGCAGAAGTCATGGCAGAAGGTTTCCCTGACCGCATGAAGCCTGATTATAAAGGCGCGATTGAGCTTTTATATGAAAACAAACGCCTAGGTCAGAAAAACGGCGTTGGTTTCTACAAGTATGAAATGGACAAACGCGGCAAGCCAAAGAAAGTTGCTGATGAAGCCACCTATGAGCTATTAAAAACCACCACAGATAGCGACAAGCAAACGTTTGAAGATCAAGCGATTATTGACCGCACTATGCTAGCGTTCTGTAATGAGACTGTACGTTGCCTAGAAGACAACATCGTCAGCACGCCATCAGAAGCTGATATGGCGATGATTATGGGCGTTGGTTTCCCGCCATTCCGCGGTGGACCTTGCCGTTATATTGACCAAATGGGTTTAGATAACTACTTGGCACTGTGTGAAAAATACGCATACCTTGGTAAAGCTTATGAAGCCCCGCAGAAGATTCGCGACATGGCAGCAGCAGGCGAGACCTTTTACGCCACCGCGTAATAGGCAGTCATTACTAGGATGAAGTGCCGTACGTTTACTATTTAGGCTGAGAAAAATTAGTTTATCACTACTCTTTAGTAGCAAGGTTCTTTAATAGTAGACGTACGATTATAGTTAGTTTTATTTAATGCTAGTACAAGGAAATCGAGCGCAGAGGTACGTATTGTACTTCAAGTGAGATTGACGAAGTAATAGCATTGAAATGGGCTGACTACACTGACAATAAAAATTGAAAAGGAAGATAGTATGACAATTTTAAGTCCAAAAGACGTGGTCATCGTAGATGGCGTACGCTCAGCGATGGGTAAAACCAAAAACGGTATGTTCCGTCATGTCCGCGCTGATAGCATGTCTGCTGAATTGGTTCGTGCATTGGTTGAACGTAATGACTTTGACCCACGTGACGTCGAAGACATCATTTGGGGCTGTGTCAATCAGACCTTAGAGCAAGGCTTGAACATCGGTCGTAACATCGGTCTGCTAGCTGGTATTCCAAAAACTGCTGGTGGCCAAACAGTCAACCGTCTATGTGGTTCGTCTATGCAGGCGCTACATACTGCTGCGGCGCAGATCATGACCAACCAAGGTGATGTGTTCATCATCGGTGGTGTTGAGCATATGGGTCACGTCGGCATGATGCATGGTGTTGATCTGAACCCTGAAGCATCAAAGCACTATGCAAAAGCCTCAAACATGATGGGCTTAACTGCTGAAATGCTTGGTCGTATGAATAACATCACTCGTGAAGAGCAAGATGCCTTTGGTCTTGAGTCGCATCGCCGTGCATGGGCTGCGACCACTGAAGGTCGTTTTGACAATGAAATCATCGGTATCGAAGGTCATGACGAAGCGGGTCGCTTGCAATTATGTACTGTCGATGAAGTGATTCGTCCAGATGCCACGATGGAGCAAATGCAAAAGCTACGTCCAGCCTTTGATCCAGTAAGCGGTACAGTGACTGCTGCTACCTCATCTGCATTATCTGATGGTGCCTCAGCAATGCTAATCATGAGTGCGCAAAAAGCCAAAGAGCTAGGTCTTAAACCTCGCGCTCGTATTCGTAGCATGGCAGTCGCTGGTTGTGATGCGGCTATCATGGGTTACGGTCCAGTACCTGCGACGCAAAAAGCGCTTAAGCGTGCTGGCATGAGCATCGATGATATGCAAACAATCGAGCTAAACGAAGCTTTTGCAGCGCAGGGCTTATCAGTACTAAAAGCCTTAAACTTGACGGACAAGCAAGACATCGTCAACATTAATGGTGGCGCGATTGCATTAGGTCATCCACTAGGGTGTTCAGGTGCTCGTATCACGGTTACTTTGCTAAACGCCATGGAGCAGTCAGATACTGAAATTGGTCTAGCGACTATGTGTATCGGTCTTGGCCAAGGTATCGCGACTATTATTGAGCGTGTGTAATTTTTATCTAATCTCCAAATAGCAGTAAATATTAATAAAGCTGATATTTGTCGATTAAATTTGTACTAATGTCTTGTAAAATGAGCGTCTCTCACTTAATGTTGGAGGCGCTTTTTTTGGTTTAAGTCATAGTAATGAAAGGTAGAGTATAAATGGCACATCATAAATCGTCAGATAAGAGGCGCTTAGATTTAGAGGTGTTTAAGTTAAAAATGCGCTATATCTTTCTTCCTTTTTTAGGTTTTAGTATTGGCGCCATTTTATTCTACAACATCATAAGATGGATGTTGGACATCTGTCTAGGGATATGGCCTCTAAAAGATACGGTCTGGAACTTAATTATCCCAATAATTATCAGTGTTATTTTAGTGCTTGTCATAATGCGATCAAGGATTAGACTGCTACGATTTGAATTATTTGATGATAATAGCGCTAATGTATTTTACTTGGTGATGATACTTGCTTTATTTCCGCCTATATCAATCAGTCAAGCTTACTTATATGAAGCAGCATATGACATTATTGATATAAGTAATATAAGTGATATTAAATTATATCCAAAACAAAAATACTTCCAATTTGATAATAAAAGTATTGAGAAACAAGGGGTTGTTTCTTACTTCAATACTAGGGAGATGGGGAAATCTAGACAAGAGTTAAAAATATACTTATATTTTGCCACTCCTTTTTATGGAGATAAAGATATCTGGTGGGGACAGGCTTTTACTAAGGTTATTGATAATGATCTTGAAGAAAAAGAGAAAGTTCAACAAATAGAAAATTTTAAAAGGATTTCTAGACAACAATATGCAAATGAAGAGATATCTACTGCTGATTATTTTGAAAAATTGCAAAACTCAGATACTAAGTATGGTTATTTAGAAGCGATTAGATTGTCAGGTCAGCAACATATTAATGACCCAATAATACTTGTATCTCAGTTGAGCACACTTAACGAAAAAGCAGATAAAGAGTTAGCAAAATTCTTTAGATTTTTTATCATTGGCATGTTTATTTGCTTACTATTAGTCTTAAAAGCAACGATTGATAAAAAAGCATTTCAACAGTTTAAGTTACGCTAGATTTGTGGTGATAGGGCATGGATAATAATAAGCAAAGCCAGTATAGGTATAAAGATAAAAATAGAAGCAGAAACAAAAAAAGAGTAAGCAAAAGGGATAAAAAGAAGCGAACACAAAACCTAAGCGCTAAAGAATCGATCATAATAAAACTAAAGCAAGTATTCTTGCCATATTTAGGTCTTAGTGTCCTGACCATTCTGCTTTTTGGGGCTTTACGCTGGTTGCTTGATATTTATCTAGATATTCTACCTTTAAAGGAAGGCTATTGGGATTTTGGTATTCCTTTTCTGTTATCTGTTTTAGTCGTTAGTATTTGGATGTGGCCGAGGTATGAGCTTTTAACCTTAAAATGGGTTAAGCGCAGTAGTTCAGGCTACTTTTTTATAACGATGGTTCTAGCATTAGTGATACCGCTCGTTCTCAGCCAAAACTATTTGTCCAAAGCGGCTTATGAGGTCATTGAAGTAAATAGCTTGAATGATATTCGTCATTATCCAAAGCAAAAGTATTTCAGAGTAAATGATTTTGAGCCACTCAAATTAGAGAGCGTTTCTTTTATAGAAACACAAGTAATCAGTGGACGAAATTTTGACTCAACATTGCATATTGATTATTACATTGCGACGCCATTTATAGCCGCTGAGAATATTTGGCTAGGTTCTAGCTACCACACGAAATACGATAATCGTGCAGACCAAAGTATTAAAGACAGTCAATACTCAGCGTTTATTAACGACTCGCGCCATAAGTACGAAGCCAAAGACCTCTCTACTATCAGCTACTTTAAGAAACTTAAATCATCAAATAGCAGAAATGCTTACTTACACACGATTTCTACGGCTAATAGGCAATCTAATTTGCCACCCTTGATATTGAAGCCAGAAACAGGATTACTTGCTGATAGCTTAGATCGTGATTTTGTTTGGGGATTTGGTTCGTTTTTTATTGGTATGGTGCTGTGCTTGTTGCTCGTTCTTGCAGCAGAGTTTGATAGTCAAGAAAAGAAAGGTACGCAAAAACATATACAAAAGCGAAAACATATACAAAAGCCTGTAAAAAAACGAGCACCAGTCAGTGATGTATCAAAAAGCCTAGTAGTTTGGTTTAAAAATAATAAAGAGCGACCTGCGACGTTGGTGTTAATACTGACCTGTATAGGTGCATTTATACTGACCGTATTCATGGGTATGGATATCATTGATCCTTTATCTAGACAGGTAAATAGTGCAGGTGGGTTGACGATGGACGCGATGCAAGCTGGTAAGTATTGGCGAGTAGTGACATCGCTTTTTGTACACGCAGGGATTATGCATTTAGTAATGAGTCTAGGGATGCTGTTTGCGACAGGTTATATTTTGGAAAAAGTATTGGGTCCTATACGTTTTGCGATTGCGTTTTTTATATGTGGTATTTTCGCTCATGTTTTAGGGGTACTATATTTTGATATGGATATGGCAGGTGTTTGGGGTGCTACATTTGGCTTGTTTGGTATCGCGATACCGTTGGTGGCCTTTAAGGTTTTTAATAAAAAATATCGAGAGCTATTCGGCGGTACTATCGCTGCGATATTAATCATTACTTTAACCAGCATGTTCTTTGCATTTATAAACACGCTCAGTTATATGGTGTATTATCTTTTAACCTTATGTTTTGGCGTTGCTTTCGGTGTGGGCATGGTCATGACTCAAAAACAGTCTTTATTACGTAATGCTAGGCGTCATAATATATAGTTATTGGCTATTCATAATCAAAAACCTACGCTAAGCAGTATGAATCAAACGTGATGAATTGTTATTAATCATTATTAGAGACTATCTCCATTGACGCCCTCAGCAAACTATGACTAAATAAGAGTAAGGCTAATAAAGACAATATCAATGATAAAATTAACATAGCCTTTAACAATAAAGTCAGCCGTACAAGGAGTGTGCCATGTCTACTATGATTACCGACCGTACCTATCGAATCGCTCGCGAAAATACCCAAGCGATGATAATCGATGTTCAAGAACGCTTAACACCGCATATTTATGACCATGAAAACATCGTTAAAAAAACAGTGACGCTTATTAAGGGTCTGCAAGCACTGAATATTCCTATCATGCTCAATGAACAGTATAAAAAAGGGCTCGGCGATACGCTACCTGAAATACGCGAGGTGTTAGAAGGCGATAACGCCAAAAGCTTTGAAAAGGTTACTTTTAGCGCTTGTGATAATGATGATTCGTGGCATTATTTAGCACAGCAAAATCGAAGTATTGTTTTGCTATTTGGCGTAGAGACACATGTCTGTGTACTACAAACAGCGCTTGATTTGCTAGATAATGGTATGCAGCCGGTTATTATTGGGGATGCGGTGGGTTCTCGTTTTCCGTATGATAAAAAGCAAGCAATTCGCCGTATTCGCCGTGCTGGTGGCGTGATTACCACAGTTGAAACCATTCTATTTGAGTTATGCCGCAGTAGTAAAGACCCTGCTTTTAAAACCATTAGTAACTTGATTAAATAGTTCTTTTATTCAAGATAGAACCGATAGCGCTTACTCACATAAGCGCTATTTTTTTATAATGGTGACGCTCATTAACGCTATTCTGTCATTCTCTTTTATAGCGCTCATAAAATGTATAATACTTGCTTATGCGTAAAGGTAAAATGAAGCGCTATATATTCGTAGAAAAATTAAGAGAAAATTTATGCCATCAACCAAACCCCTTTTATTAACCAACCCAACGCTTGCCTCAAACATTGATATAGATCATGTTACTCATTTCTTATTAGAGCTTGATGCGCTTAAACGTATCAATCGTCGTAGCTATGTGACGCATACCACACGCAAAGAAAACTCTGCCGAACATTCATGGCATTTAGCCATGGCGTGCTGGTCTATTGCTGAACAGTTTGAGCTAGATGTCAATCATGAAAAACTACTCAAGATGGCATTGGTACATGACTTGGGTGAGATTGACGCAGGCGATACGTTTTTATTCGCAAACAGTCGTAGCGAGGCGCACATTGAAGAACGTGCAGGCATTGCTCGATTGCAAGCTGAGCATGGCAATGGCATCATGGATTTAAATGAGGTTTGGGAAGAACAGGAGACGGGTAGTAGTAAAGAAACCCAGCTGCTCAGAGTGGTTGATCGCTTATTGCCTTTTTTATTGAATTTAAATACCAATGGAAAAACGTGGATTGATGCTAACGTCACGTGCTCGCAAGTGACTACAGCACTTGCTTTTATCAAAGACAGCTTTCCTCCCATTCATGATTGGCTATCAAAAAATATCGACTATGCGACTCAGCAAGGATGGTTGATTGATGCTTAAGTAAAGCCATCATTTTGCCGTTTACATGTTTGCAAATATTTGTATTCTTTAAATATTAAAGTATTTAGAATTAGCTAAATGAGCGATTAAGTACATTATATAGAGAGATTGTTAAATGAGAGTCACTGGCACTTATAAGGTTTTCGCTAAATCGCTCGTCTTTGTTAGCCTATTAACTTTGGCGCAACTAACTCAGGCTGCCGCACCTATTAGTAATGGTGATAAACTGGCGCACGATGCCAAAAAACAGATCGGCATTACCGCCAGCTATGATCCTGCTTACCGCAAGTTGGATTTTCCGCGTGGCGATGTGCCGATAGAAACTGGCGTCTGTACCGATGTTATCGTCCGTGCTTATCGCTTGCAAAATATAGATCTACAGCAATTAGTCAACCATGATATGATGTCAAATTGGTCGGCTTATCCAAAGACTTGGGGGCTGAAATCAACCGATAAGAATATCGATCATCGCCGAGTGCCCAATCTTGAAGTGTTTTTTGCGCGTCACGCAAAGACATTATCGACGACTGATAAAGCCAGTTTTCAAGCAGGGGATGTGGTGACGTGGCGGCTACCGAATGGTAATTTGCCGCATACAGGTATTGTCTCCGATAAAGTCGCTGCGGATGGTACACCGCTGATTATTCACAATATCGGACGCGGTACGCAAGAAGAAAACATCTTATTTGCTTATCCTATTCTCAAGCACTTTCGTTATTGACTACTTTCTTTATTAACTAGTATGTTGCGATAAGATAATTACCCACAATAAAAAGCTCAGTTCAACATAGATTAGGATGCTGGACTGAGCTTTTTTAAGTCATTAAATCGCTCAATTATTAAGCGTTAGTAGTCCCTAGTAGCTGTCCCATTTTTACCACACTATCGGCTTTCATACTGTCTTGCCAATCTGCTTTTGCGCCTTTTGGTAGAATGACAATTGCGGTTGAGCCTAAATAAAAACGACCCAGCTCATCGCCTTTCTCAAAGCTCATATTGTGCTCAGCTTCTTGAATATCATCAGTGCGGGCAATTTTACCAGTTGCCACCGTTTCGATACCAGCGACAATCATCGCCCCAACCATCACCACCGCTGCTTTACCATATGCTGTATCAAACAGACAAACCAAGCGTTCATTACGCGCAAATAAGTCTGGCACGTTCGCCGCCGTAGTATTGTTGACCGAAAACAGCGTACCCGGTACATAACGGGTTTTGGTCAGAGTGCCGGCGAAGGGCATATGTACACGGTGATAGTTACTGGGGGCAAGATAAACCGTTGCAAAACTCCCATCCGCAAAATAGCGGCCATCTTCACTGTCAGCAAGCAGTTGACCAACGTCATAATAGCGACCTTTTGCTTGGAGCAATTTATGGTCGTCAATTTGACCCAACTGCGAGATAATACCATCGGCAGGACTGACGATACCATTAGGCGTTATGTCGATAGGGCGCGCGTCTTCTTTTAGCTCACGAGTAAAAAAATCATTAAAGCTCTCATAGGCGTTGAGACTTTGGCGCTCATACTCGTCCAAGCTGACGTTGTAGGCTTTAGCAAAGCTGCGGATAAACGTGCGTTTAACATAAGGATGGCGGCTAGCGGCTAGGCGCCCAGCAACTTTACTCAGTTGCTGCTGCGGGACAAGCTGTTGTAAAGTAGTGAATACATTCATAATGAGGCTACCAAAATAGGGTGTGATGTAATAATTAATAAGCAAGAGAATGGCCGTATTTTATCATGGACGGCGTATTATTGTATGGGCATAATTGGTAAGGAATCCGTAAATGAAAGCACTTATACAGCGCGTACGCCATGCTAGTGTCACCGTCGATGCGCAGTGTGTTGGTACGATTGAGCAAGGCATATTGGCTTATATTGGTTTAGGGCCTGATGACGACCTAACAAGCGCCCAGCGCATGGTGGATAAAATCCTCACCTATCGTATTTTTGACAATGACGATGATCCTGCCAAGTACGGCAAACTGGATAAAAACGTCCAGCAAGTTGGTGGTGGACTGTTATTGGTATCACAGTTTACGCTAATGGCAAAAACAGACAAGGGTCGCCGCCCTGACTTTGGTGGTGCGATGGCACCTGATGCGGCGCAAGCATTGTTTGCGCAATTGGTCGCCTATGCCAACACGCAACATCCAAACGTGGCAACTGGTCAATTTGGTGCCAATATGCAAGTGTCGAGCGTCAATGATGGGCCATTGAATTTCTTGTTAGAAGTAAATTGAGTAAACCAAGCATTAGCCGTCATTAGACTTATGAACCGCTTAAAAGTTGAATGTCATTAAACTGTCATAATTACCCCGTTTAATAGGGAGCAGCAGGCGAGCATTTATCGCCTTTTTGTCAGCTAAATGTTGTCCTCTAACACTGAGAATGCCGTATGTATAATGAGCAAATTTTGATTGTTGAAGATGAACCTGCGATTCGTGAAATGATCGTCATGACGCTAGAGATGGCGGGATTTGATAGTCTGCAGGCAGCAGATGTATCTGAGGCGCACCAACAAGTGGTCGATCACCGCCCGGCGCTGATTTTGCTAGATTGGATGCTGCCCGGCGATAAAAGTGGCATTGATTTTTGTCGACTGCTCAAAAACGATGAGCTACTCGCTGAGATACCAGTCATTATGTTGACGGCTAAAAGTGAAGAGGACAGCAAGGTGCATGGCCTTGATGCTGGTGCTGATGATTATATGACCAAGCCTTTTTCGACACGAGAGTTAATATCCAGAATCAAAGCAGTATTGCGGCGTAGTAACGCGCTCAGTAGTGATAAACCTATCGAAATCGGCAATCTGAGCCTTGATCCCAAAAGTCAGCGGGTGACAGCGGCTGGTAAAGTGGTTGATGTTGGTCCTACGGAATATCGATTACTGGCATTTTTTATGAGTCATCCAGAGCGTGCCTATACGCGGACGCAGCTGCTAGACCAAGTATGGGGCGGTAATGTATATATCGAAGATAGAACCATTGATGTGCATATCAAACGTTTGCGGACATTACTACGACCGCATCAATGTGATACGTTGATACAGACAGTACGCGGGACAGGCTATCGATTTTCTAGCTTTATTGAACCAATTTAACTGACGGTTTTTATTCGCTATAAAAGCAGTATGTTAATCGCAGCACAGTGAAAAACGGCGAATAGTGATAAGGATGATGGATGAACACCCTAATATCGGCTCAAGGCGACCAACAAAATAAGTCACTGCTAGCAACTCAGCAGAATACAACAGATCAACTCAAAAAAATTAGAAGCGCACTACGCGCATTGCGTGATGCGGTGGTTTTGCTCAATGACGATGATGGGCTCGAATGGTGGAATCAGGCCGCCGAAGATTTAATGTTGTTACAATTATCAGATAAAGGTAAGTGCATTTTTGACTTTATCAGTGCGCCTGAATTTCGTCAGTATTATCAGGCGACGACCAACCCTAACGATGGTGCTCAGGATGGTGTGCACATTGTCTCGTGGCGCGCGCCCAAGCGTTATTTAAAGTGTGAGCTCACGCCTTTTGGCGATGAGAAGCTGCTCATTATTTATGATGTGACGCGCTTGCATCATTTGGAGGAGATGCGCCGCGATTTTGTGGCGAATGTCTCGCATGAGTTACGCACACCGTTGACCGTCATGATGGGTTATCTAGAAAATTTTTCGGATCAGCCAGATATGCCGCCGCATTGGAAGCGCGGGTTTGAGCTGATGAGCCAACAGACTGCGCGTATGAATAGAATTGTAAATGACTTATTGCTGTTATCTCGCATCGAAATCGAAGAAACCCATGAGCTCAGTTATATTGATATGACCAAGCTGCTGACCCATGTTTATGATGATGCGCAAGCGTACAATCAAGAATATGGGCATACCATTCACTTGCAGATAGACACTTATGACGGACTGTATGGCTCAGAGATGTATCTAAATAGCGCGCTTTCTAATCTGGTGATTAATGCCATCAAATACACGCCCAAGGGCGGTAATATCGCCATTAGCTGGACAAAAACGTCAGAAGGTTGCCGATTTGCCGTCGAAGACAACGGTATTGGTATTGCACCTGAGCATATCGCACGGTTGACGGAGCGCTTTTATCGTATTGATAAAGGTCGTAGTCGGGCGACTGGCGGCACAGGGCTAGGTTTGGCAATCGTTAAACACGTTTTATATCAGCATGAGGCTAATTTACAAATTGAATCAGTAGAAGGGCTGGGCTCGACGTTCAGTATGGTATTTCCAGCTGCCCACATTAGATCAGCTGCGATACCCTAATCTTTTTGTAAAAGTGGATAGGGGTTCACTGCACTACCATTGATATAAATACCATAATGCACATGTGGCGGCGTACCTTTTGCATTACCACTGTCGCCGACGTAGCCGATGATATCGCCAGCATCGACCCAGTCGTTTGGACTAATATCTGCATAATCTTCTAAATGCGCATAATAATGCCCTGCGCCGCCTGGTCCAACCACGACCACCACACGACCGCCTAACGTATTTTCACCAACTTTGCTGACGATGCCTTGTGTCGTGGCTCGTATTGGTGTGCCTCGTGGGGCAAAGATATCGATACCTTCATGACTGCGACCTTGACTGCGTGCAGCGCCCCATGTATCTGTTAGATGTTGTTCTGGAAGTGGACTGGGTAAGCAGTTTTCCGTCGGTAGTTCTTGCTGTAACAAACTGAGCTGTTGCCATTTTGCTATTACAAATGACTGAGTTTGTTGGCTGATACTGGGTAAGAGCCTATCAAATACAAATAATAGCATCAACAATATAGCCGCTTTAATGAGCACACTGAGTACACGGCTTAAAAAGGTTGGCCTTTTCTTTGGCTTTGATTGCGGGTTACTGCTATCTGCTGGCATCTATCTCTCTTTAGTTTTTTAAATTAGTTTTTCTTATTATTATATAAGTGAAGTCGTCTATTCTTTGTATGCCATTGTTATCTCAGGTTTTTATCCCCATAAACATAACGTTTCTTTTAAATTTTACGTATTTTTAAAACGTTACATAAAATACCAATGTTGCTATCTATTATTGCTATCTATTATTGCTATCTATTATTGCTATCTATTATTGCTATCTATTATTGTTATCTATGGCTGAACTTTTATGACTGACACTGCGCTGATTATCGATACCGAAACCGATCAAGGTCGTGATCCGCGTCCGATTCAAGTGGCGACTATTAATGTAATGACGGGTTTGGAGTGGATGAAGTACTTTAATAGTGGTCGTTCGATATCACCAGTTGTCATTAGAATTCATGGTATCACCGATGAGGATGTCGCTGGTCTTGAGCGCTTTGATTTAGAGGCATTTGAGTTGCCGCAGTATTTGATTGGTCATAATGTCCGCTTTGATTGGCGGGTTATTGGCAGTCCGTCTACTAAGTTGATATGTACGGTTCGGCTGGCGCGTGTGGCTTTTCCAGAGTGGAGTGCTTATGGTCAGTCCAAATGTATCGAGCAATTATTAGGCAAAGAGGAAGCAAGTAGGATGACGATTGCCGCTCATGATGCGCTAGGTGATGCGCGTATGTGTTATCTGCTTTATCAGGCGTGTTGTGAGCGCCTAGCCATAGCACCGACGGATTTTGCTGTTGTCCATGCTATCGCTAATAAAGCCAATCCAGTGAGCAAAATGCCCTTTGGCAAACATAAAGGCACGCTGATTAAAGACGTGCCCATCAGCTACGTAAAATGGATGCTGGGTAATATCCACAATATGCAGCCGTCGCTTTATTCTGCCTTAACCAAGCGTGTCAAAGTAGAACAGGCAGCAAAAAGTACGCAAGACTAAATAGAATTGCACTTGAATGGATTAACTAAACCGAACTTATTGCTGCTTAGCTAGCCAATCAACTGCCATTTGCCAAAGCTGCGGTGCTTTAGTGTTGGTTCTGCTACTAAAATAGCGCATATGACCGATGCTGTTTAGACCACAGTCTTTGGGATCTAAAAACTGTTTTTCGACTGGCATTTTAGTAAAAACACGAATCATATCATCCATATTTTTGCTATTGGCAATGTCATCATCACTAAACCCCAGCCATAATGATGGCATAGTAATGTCATTGTAAAAGTGCGTTTGTATACTTTTGCCAAAGGCTGTTTTGATATAGCCTGCGCCATTACACCATTCGCGCCACTGCCGAGACACGCCCCGTGGTAGCGGTTCGCCCATACCAATTTTATCTGACGGCGTGTACCCTAACGTCAAGTTGGCGAGTGGAATAAAGGCATCCATAAAACCCATCGCTTTGAGTTTATAGGGCATGCTCATGTTTTTAATACGACCTGATGAGCAGGCGACATTGAACACTGAAGCGAGCGCACTATAATTTGGCATCAAACCAATCAGCTGACCGCCAGCGCTATGACCAATTAAATGATAAGTGGCGTTGGAAAATTCATCTTGCAACGCATCAAGGACGGCTGGCATATCATGGCGACCCCAGCTAATCAGCGATGCATCGCATTTAGCCAATGCAGACGACAGCGATTTACCGATGCCTTCATTGTCAAAGGTTAGTACACCAAAGCCATTTTCTGCTAAGTGAGTGGCAAAATTGTGATAAAACTGGCGCTTGATACCCGTTGCTGGCGCGAGCATAACCGCTTTTTTTACCTCATTTTTAGGGCGATAGACAGTCGCTGCCAATGCCTGATTGCGCTCAGTCATGATACTCAGTGAATAAATATCCGTCTGATACTGTTTATTTTCCATGCTTTAACCTTCATATTGTTAGGGTTCTATGCGGTGTGGAGTGGTTATTTATTTGCAATTATTTATCAACAATCTGCTCTTAAAATGTAGTCATTACGTAGTGATAAAACGCTTAAATTAGCTGATAGCCACCTGATAGCATCGCTTATGTTAAGATAAATGCTGGCAAGCAAGGCGTTCAATTGTGACTTTCAAGTTCTATGCTATTTATCTTGGGTGGTATTATCCATTAGGGTTTTAACGAGTATTTAACAAAAACAATCGATATAAAAATTAAGGAAGCTATATGCAAATGAAAATTAACAATGACACTTATGAAGTCATTACCAGTCAAGACATTACCAATATTGAAAAAGCAGTGGATAAATCAACGTTAACGATGCCGTTGGTAGCGGTTTATTGTGGTTCGCGTTTGGGCAATAATGAAGTCTACGAGCAGGCAGCCCGCGAGTTGGGTAGTGCGCTTGCCGACAATGGCATGGGTTTGGTCTACGGCGGCGCGAGCATCGGGCTGATGGGTGCCGTTGCAGATGAGGTGATTCAAGGCGGTGCGCAAGCGGTCGGTGTGATTCCAACCTTTATGCTCAAGCACGAAATTGCTCATGAGCAGCTGACTCGTCTGCATTTAACCGATACCATGCACACCCGTAAAACCGTGATGGCAGAGTACGCGGATGCTTTTATTACCTTGCCGGGCGGGCTTGGTACCTTAGAAGAAATTATGGAAATCGCTACGTGGCGTCAGCTATATCAACATGAAAAACCGATGATTATTCTGAATATCAATGGTTTCTATGATCGTATGATCGAGCACTTAAAATATACGGCTGACCAAGGTTTTATGAAACAAGAAGATCTGGAGCGTTTGGTAGTATGTAACACGATTAATGAAGCCATTGAGCTATTAAAAACAGTCGTAAAAATAGACGATGCAGTCGATACCGAAAAAATGGCTGGTAATTAAGAGTACATATTTCTATAGATGAATACTTTTATATATAAATATTTCATCTATAAAAAAGGAGAGAAGGGCTGATCATTAGCCCTTCTCTCCTTTTTTTTGTTCAATTTTTAATAGAACGCTTTTTATATCTCAGTAGCACCTGCATCATTAACCGTGTTGAAACCCTTTAAAGTTGTCTCGCCAATACCGTGATTCACATCAGCCATTGCCAATGGAAAGCCTCGTTGCTCAGCCAGTGTACGCGCGACTTCATCAATCGCCATGCTATCGTGTTTTGTTAAATACGCCCAATTATGAGCATAACGATTGCGGTTGGCTGGCGTGTCATGATCGATTAAGCCAAGTTCAGTCAATTCATCAACGATTTGATCGGCAGCAATCAAAGTTGATGATGCTTTGACGTTTTCCGCACGAGCATAGCGAATATTAGAGTACAAGCTTACATCAGCCACTCGCAGCGTATCGTCCTCACCGGGAATTTGCTGCCCACCATATAGCGCGTTACCGACCGTACGTGCGCTATGGAAGGTCGGTACAAACTCCGCTACATAATCAATCGCTTGCTGACTACGCGCTTGTAACGGTGCTTTATCCCAGCCATCTTCGATGTAGTGCACATACTGTGGCGGCAGCTTAGGTTGGGCGCTGTCTTTGCTAGAGGCGACCAAGCCATCATCGAATAGCGTGATAAATTTGCTCATGCCATGTATTTGAAAATAACCACCGGGGTAAGGCGTGAGTTGTGCCATGCCTTCAGGTGTGCCGCGACTGCCATAAACGATAATCTCTGGTATCTGTCCGCCAGTATCATCCCAGTGGGTAATATAAGACGATTTAAACTCGACCATACGCGTGACTTTGACCCCGACCATATCGTCGATGACGCCCGTACGAAAACCGCAAGCGTTGATTAAATAATCCACTTCGATAGATTCGGTTGTATTTTTGGTCTCAGATTCGGTTGTAAGCTGAGTTTCAGAGCTGGCAGATTGTTGATAATCAATACGCCATTTAGTAACATGATGGTCTGCGTTTGAGCAATTTTCACAATCAACAGGCATGACTTGCTTAACCTGCGTATCTGTAAAGACGTGGGCATGCTCATAATCTGCTAATGCCAATTGCGCAGAGGCCGCCAAGCGAAAAATATTCCAGCCATACTCTTGCACGACAATCAGTGGAAACTTGACTTTATTTAAGTCCAAATACTTAGCTACTGGTATCATCCATTCATCAACCGACCGCGGCACTGCGACTTGCTCACGTTCTGACAGCGCAATGAGTTGCTCATGGCTATAAAGCTGATAATAGTTTTCAGGTTCGCCCAACACTTTGTTATTAGCATCTTCAGCGATAAGCTTACGATACGCATCAGTCAAGATATCAAGACGTGGTAGCAAATCTTCTGGCAAGCCTTCATCGCGGGTTGGCACGGCAAATACTGTTGGGCGAACATCGATGGTATAAGGATAAAGGCGCAATATATCGATACATTGTTTGAGGAGAGCCACACAATCTTCATCAGGAATTTCGCGGTATAGATTGCCGCCAGCATGCAAGTGACACATCGGTGGACCATCAATCAGCGATTTGTTTTTTTCAAATACATAAGTTTCAAGCCCCAATGCCGCAAGGCGGATAGCAATGGTTGCTCCTGCCGTACCACCACCAAGAATACCGACACGTTTGGCAGAGTGCGCTTGGTTTTTCACTGGGTTTTTAATGAAAGAGTGAGTCATTGTCGTTGTTATATCCTTAGTAGCAGTTACAGCAGGTCATGCTCGGTGTATTTGTTAAATGTTTTATTCTAGAGTCTTATTTTAAAAAATTTGTCCTAATGGATGTTGTTCTAAGCCGTTTATAACTATTGATATGCGTGCAAAGGACGTCAAGTTCAATATGCATATGAAGCCGCAAGGGTCATATTTGTCATTGTGTAGTAATTCTTAATGTGTATAGAGTATTCTACGAAAAATGACAACCAATATGACGGCAAATACGTAAGTAGATACGTGAGTTTTGTCAATGAATGGCTATGCCAGTTTAACCAATTTGCAAATACATAAGCTTTTGTAAATTTATATAGGGATAGAAACGACTGCGCTGTTGCATATGCTATATTAAAACTGCTTGAAGTCAGCGATAGGTTTTTTTGCTGCTTAAATAGTCTGACGATGAGAAAAATCCAAATAGAAATTTATGATGACAATCATAATCACAATCAAAATGACAAGGAAGTTATTATGAAACGTATGCTTATATTATCGGCTCTCACCGGTGTTTTAACGCTTACTGGTTGTACTACGTTAAACAATGTATTCGGCAATGATGATTCTGGCATGCATGATGTACAAGCCACCAATAAAAATACCGCGCCAGTCGCGAGTAAAAACGGCATGTTAGTCGATGCAAGCAATCACATGACCTTATATACCTTTGACAAAGATGGGATGAACAAATCAGAGTGTGGTAGTGCCTGTCTAATTGCTTGGCCCGCATTTATGGCACCGAGTAATGCCAAAGCGTCAGGGCAGTTTGCAGCATTTCAACGCGAAGATGGCAAGTATCAATGGGCGGTAAATGGTAAACCGTTATATTTCTATGCCAATGATACAAAGGTGGGCGATAAAGATGGCGACAATAAACTGGGCGTTTGGCATATCATCAAAACTAAGTAAAGTAAGCCCATTATCTACCGAAATGAAAGACAATTAGCATCAAAAAAGCAGCCATCGTAATGGCTGCTTTTTTATTGGCTTGAATGATTAGAATCGTAAAATAACGCAGATCAAATATCTGCCAAAGCTTCAGCTTGTTCAGTCTCCAAGATAGTTTCTTTAGTAGGCTCTTTTCTATATAAAGGGAAAAAGTCGGAGCGTAAATCATTTTCGGTGAACCAGCTATCAGCGACTAATGCTGTGTATTTTTCTGGATTAACGATGAGTCTATAGGTTTTGAATAATAACTCTTGTGAGCTAAACCCTTTTTTATACTCGTATAAAGAATCTAGATTAGAGCCTACACCGCCGCCAAGATGCAGTAATTTATAATGATTGGTTCGGCCCCAATCACGAGCCACATGGGTAATGAGTTTGGAAGGTTGTAGATGGGTATAGGCGTTGAGCGTGCCTCCGAGATGAAATTGCATAATGCCCGATTCTTTACAGATTGTGTAGATAGAGGAACCAATGGCTTTATTATCCTGATAGGCAGTTATCAGTAGTATTCTGTCTTGCAAATTTTCGAGCAAATTAAAAAAGTAATCATCATCAAAGAAGTAGTACTGATCTGCCTTCACCTGCGCCATCGTTTCTTTGTAAATATTGGAAAACATCACTGCATTGTCTCTGGTTAAACGCTCAATTTTTGTCACGACATCCATTTTTAAGGCTTTTTTAATGCCTCTACGATGACGATTTTGAGTCTCACTCCAGTGCTCCTCTTCAGATTTACCCAAGTCAGACATCAATGTCAATCCATGAGTGAGTGCTTTGCCGACCGTTGGTAGCCACTCTTTATTGATGATTGGATGCAGTCGCATGAATAAAGACACACAGCCTTTTGCTAAGAGAAAGCCCCTTACTTCTGCCAATATTATGTCTAATTCGGCATCAGTGAGAGACTTATCCATGACAGGACCGCCGTAACCATAAGTAGAAGTCGCATCCCAATGCTCTGAGTCGAGTTCTCTTATAATGAGAGGTAAAAAGATTTTTTTATTGTTATAAGTGGCAATCACTCCTTGAGGAGTGCCTTTATCGACAATAGCTGACGCAGCAATCCAACCAGATAAGTGATAAATATCAAAGTGATAATCAGCGATGTTTTTATCCCAGTCTTTATTTATCTCGGCAAAGTCTACCTGTACTGTATCCATCTTTCTGCTCCCTCAGTGTTATGTTTTATATTCGTAAATCCGTATATATGAATATAACAATAAAAACTGAGGTTAACAAGCAAATGGGAAGTATTTATGCGATTTATTGAATATATATAAATGTCGAGTTAGTTGATTCATTATTGTCAAAAAAGCAGCCATCATAATGGCTGCTTTTTTTTAGAGTATGTAGAGGAAGTAGCGATTTGTGCTTGGCTAAAAATTAGAATTATTTAGATTTTTTGTTGGTTTGCGCTTTTTTCTCTATCAACTCACCATCGATTTGGATCGGGACATTGGTGGTAATGCCATCTGCGAAAGCTGTCATACCATAGGCTGCGCGATCAATATTACCCGTTGCACGGAAGCCAATAACTGGCTCTTTGGTAAGAGGGCTGTTGGCGATTTTATTCAAAGTCACATCCAAAGTTAATGGTTTGGTTTGACCCAGCATAGTAAAGTCACCTGTGACCTTGGCTTGTTGCGGGTTTATAAATTTTACGCTGGTTGATTTAAAGGTCATGGTTGGATATTTGGCGACGTTAAAAAATTCAGCCTTTTTTAAATGCTCATCACGTGCATCCCAATTGGTGTCAATGCTATCGGTTGCAATGGTGAAGCTCATATTGGTTTTACTGGGTGCTTTAACATCGTAATTAACGACCCCTTTGACGTCGTTAAAATGACCCATGGTGGTCGAAAACCCTAAATGATTGACAGAAAATCCCACACGGGTGTGCGAGTCGTCTAATTGCCATTGATTAGGCAATGCCGCACCTGCAACAGTGGTGAGTGCCAGTGCTGAGCTGATAAGCAGGGCTTTTGCGCTATTCTTCATAACAGTATTTATCATTATATTGTCCTTACTGAGTGTTTATAAATAGTGGGTGCTTGATTAATGAGGCGAAATAAGACGGTATCCATCATCATTAACAAATGATGAATATCAAAAATAAATTATTAAATAAATCTAAACTTAAAATGTATATTGGTTATTTTAATTAATTTAATATTATACTAACATACCGTATCCCTCTCAACAAAATAGAGATTTTGGTGACAACTTATCACATATATCACTCACAACTGCTGCTTGCGTCTAGCGATAAAAACCGTTAAAATCGCGGTTTGATTTTCCCGCTGGGGAAAGGCTAAGTGAGCAGAGGAATGGTGTTGGGTGCTGGAATAAGCCAGTGACGCAGCTGCCATACTTATCAATGTCCTTAGTGCCTCAGTTACGTATGTCATGACTTGTTTGACACATCGTCTAAGATGGTGTTCAAGAGTGCTATACATACATCGGACATAGAGAGTTTATTATGCGTAAAGATATCCATCCTAATTACCAAGAAGTTTTGTTCCATGACACTAACGCTGACGTGTTTTTCTTAACTCGTTCAACCGTTAAAACCAAAACCACTCGTGAATACGAAGGGTCAGAATATCCATACTACCCACTTGATATCTCAAGTGCGTCGCATCCATTCTATACTGGCGAACAACGCAAAACTTCTACTGAAGGTCGTGTTGCTAGCTTCAACAAACGCTTTGGTGCATTTGGTGGCCGTAAGAAAGCTGCTGATACTGACGCTGCAGAATAATTCACACCTATTGCGTGATATTATTTTGAGCATGTGTTTTCTCAAACATGCACAGTTATAGTATTAAGAACATAAAAAAACCGCTGACTATTCAGCGGTTTTTTTTGTTTAAGTTTTTAGAAGTAACGCCTCAATGGTTCTTAATCAGTCAACTCAGCATCGGAAGGGGAAGGGTTCAGTAACTGTATAATCAACTCTGACAGTTGCTGCGCCCAATAGCCATACATGAGGCTGCTAGGATGAAAACCGTCACTGGCAAACATCACTTTGATATCGATTGGAGTACCGTTCGAATGCTCTGCTATCATTCGTGGAAAGTCAGTGGCCATGTAGGTGACACTATCATGAGCGGCGCAAACTTGCTGCAATGTCTTATCAAGGATAGAGGCTTTAGCACCCACAAAGTTACTTAGCGGGGCAGGTATCGCAGGCATCTGTGCCATCGGCGGCAGGCTTAAAAAAATCAACTCTCGCACACCAAATTTACGCTGAGCGATAGCAATGATATTTTCAATTTGCTGTTGCCATTTATCCACCGATACTTTAGAGGTGGTGTCGTTGACGCCGACACTCAGCACCATCACATCAACAGGCTGGCTAGGCGCGAGTAGAACATAAAGCCTACGCAAGATATCAAAGCTGGTATGCCCCGTTGTCGCTTGCAATGACCAGTTCAGTATATCAAACTGATTTTGGATAGCAAACTGCTGCGTCAAAACAGGAATTAAGTTACCGACAAGCGCTTCTTGCTGCGTCTCACTACCGACGCCAGCCGCCGCCGAATCGCCAACGACCATTAGATTTAATGTCCGCTTGTGCGCTTCCTTTAGCGATTCAATCGTGTCATTTAATTGAACTTGCCCGTGCCTTTCACCATTTGGCTCAGGTAGACGTACCGTATCACGCTTAATTTTGCGCCCTTGATAAAGATAAATAGGAGCAAGCAGTACATCTCTTGCCACCGAGGCGATTTTATTGCTATTTATCATATTGCTACCATCCTGCACGCTCCCGAATAGTGGTGAGATTGTCTTCAATTAATAATTTACCATCGACATAAATATCACGCAGTAGGTTATCTGCGTCTGCAGATAGGTCTTCAGCCTTGATGGTTTTTAGCTGTCCATTGCTGTTTTTGACCAGCGCCAAACGTCCCTTCTTTGAGCGTTTAGAGCGGCTGGTAATGGGGTCTTTATAGATGTCTGTCCATGTGCCATCGATAGAGATAGCGCTGGCTTTCATCGCCCAGCTCATGGTGTCGCGGTTGACTTGTTGTAATAGACCACCGCCCATACCAAATGTTACATTATCTGCGCTAAAGCCTGCTTTCATGATCACTTCAATGATCTTAGTTAAGCTTTGTGGGCTGATGCCATCCCCTTGGATGACACGTACATAATCAGGCAGCACTTTATAGCCTTTACTATTAATCGTCGTTCCAAATTTTACTGCCAAGCGCTCTAAGGCTTCGCGAACCACTTTGGCAGGCTCACCACTATCGGGTCGGATAACCAAAGTCCCGCCCATATTTTTCACATCATCTTTTAAGCTGCCGCCCCAGATATTATCGATGGCGTTCCATAAGTCATAGCTGTCAGAGACCACTGAGAAGCTTTTACCAGCGCCGCCAAACTGCGCAATCATATTGGCAAAAGCAGCGGTTTCGCCGTCACGACCCCACGCGGTCATGGTGCTATGCTCAGCGGCAGGAATAGAAAACGCTGGCATGTCCTTATCCATGTGATACCAGCGGCTGGCAGCCACCAACGCTGTCATCGAATCGGTTCCAGCAAAGTTCACCAAATGCGCTAGGCTGCCGAGCGCGACAGACTCTTGACTAGATGCTCCGCGCGAGCCGAAATCATGTAAAAGAAAAGTGAGTGATTCGGTATTGTCCGCTGATTTTTCTAACGCTTGACGAATGATGCCTTTGCAGTAATGCGAGACACTAGCGACGGTTGATGGATACCAAATGGCACGAAGCAAAGCAGTCTCGATATAGCTTGGCAGCCAATAAAACTCTGGATCGGTATTGATAACTTGGCAGACCACATTGGATACTGGTACGATGCTGCCTTCAGGTATGGCTTCGATGCGCAGTGGCATGTAGCCGCCATGTTTATCAACCAAACGCTCCCAGCCAGCACGGTTAAAGGTTAAACCATGTGCTTGAATGACCATTTCGGCTTCATCAATGTCTTGATGAGTGATTGGCGTGCTTAGATATTCTTTAATAAAGGCTTGCAAGCCAAAGAACACCACATCGTAGTCGCCTTTACGCGCCTCAATATAGCTGGACAGATACTCACTACCTTTTGGGTATTGCACCCAATGTGAGGTTTTGTAGCTGTCGCTATTTAGAATTAAATTGTTTAAATTGCTGGTATACATCACAGAACTCCTCTGCTTTGAGATGCCGTAGCTGCGTTAATGAAAGAACAGTTACGGCGGTTAGCCCTTGCTGTCTATCAGCTTGGGCGTGGAAAATTGTTAATGAAAAATCGGATAATCGTCTGATAAAATCCTACAAACCAACCATTTTAGTAATAATTGCATAATGGTCTTCAAACATCATGGTGGCGTCAAGCTCAGCGAGTGGTAGCCAAAAAGCCGTGGCTGCATCGTCGCCGCCTTTAACTTTTGGCAAGCCTTTTGGGTCATTTTTAAGTTGAAAATAAAAGGCTTGGGTAATCGTCCGACCACGTGCTGAGCGATATGGGTCATCAAAGGTATGCTGACTATGACAAGAGCCGCGCAATACTGGCTCAGGGACTTTTAGGCGAGTCTCCTCACGTAGCTCACGGATACAGGCATCGAATAAGGTCTCTTTTGGATTTAAAAAGCCGCCTGGTAATGCCCAAAGTCCACGCCCTGGCATGCTGCGGCGCTCAACCAATAGAATATGTCCTGACTGGACAATTAGGGCATCTGCTGTCATAAAGGTTGGTGGATAAGGCGCTGATTCCCACTGTCTTTTATATTTATCAATAAAGTCCGCTTCTTCGTGCAGATTTTGATATTCGTCTGTTTTTTTGAAATCGTTCAGAACTTTGCGCGTCGACTCAGGCGTGCGTTCAGGAGTCGGGGTCGCGCCCATTAGATAGCTATCACGAATCGGGGTGGCGGATAGATTGTGATAGCTCGGTACTGAGACGGACGCCCAATTGGGGAATAGCGATAAATAATACGAGGAGCTGTCTTTGGAATGACCAATCAAGCCGATATCAGTTTGCAAATCACCAGTGACAGACTTCACGCCTGCTTGCACGTACTGTAGCCAGCGCGTGTCGTTGTAGAGTGCATCATCTAGAGCAACGCAGTGAATACGTGCTGCTTCTGTTGCTGAATACGCGCCTTTAATCATGGCAGCACGCTCAGCGACGCTAAAGGGATTGCGTAAACTACGCGGTAAGTTAGCAGAGCCGATCAACATAATGACATTATCAGCACGCTTTAATGCTTCGTCGATGACCGCCTTATGTCCACGATGGAAGGGCTGGAAACGCCCGATAAAAACCAAATAACGATAGTGTTTGTTTTCTTTAGCTGAACTTTGCTCTGATGATTCGCTCATATACGCCACTTTCCTACTACGGATATTTCATTGGTTAAAATTTATTGAGTAAAAAGTAATGACGCCAATACTGACACAGCCCATCACTCGCTGACAAGTATAAAGATGTTTAGAGGTGTGCGGTTTCTGATTATAGTCCGTACCATGCTGTAGTTAGGCTACAACCGCACCGCTATTTTAACGGGCATGCTGCTCAATCCACGCGGTAACTGTTGGCCAAATTTCGTGGGCGGCGTTACGACTGATCATAATGCGGCTGTGCGTATAATCGTCCAAATCCCCATGGCTGAGCGAGTATTCTCGAAAAATATTGGCAGGGTTTTTAAAGGGTTCAAAAAACAGCTGACAACCACGAGTAGGGGAGATGAAATTGTCGCCTTTTGCGCTGATAGCATAGATGGGTATCGTGATTTTTGGCATCTGTTGCCGGTAGTCTAAAGGTGCATCATCAGCGGCGTATGTATCCATGCTGGCTGTATTAAATGTACGTTGCTTAAGAAAACTGCTGTTAAAGTTTTTTTGTAGATTCCAGTCATACCACTGGTTCATCATATGATAGCTTTCGTTAATAGGCCCTAGCTTAATTTTTTTAGCAGGGATGTAACCAACCAGCCGCGTGAATAATTTTGCTACAAGAATTTTAGTATGATTTATCGGATTTATTGCAGCGCCATAAGCTTGGCAGGCAAACATGCTGGCGCTATTAATCTTATCGATATAGCAGGGATGCTGGATCAAAAACATCGTTAAGCCAACCCCGCCGCCGCTATGGGTGACGCAATGTAGATTATCGAGTTTTAATTCCTCAAAAAGATAGCGAAAAGTCGCTTCATAGTCATAGGTTGCAACCGTTTCGAAATTGAATTTTTCTTTGGGTATTGAGCTTGCGCCATGACCGCGCCATTCCATGATGTAGCAATGATGACCGAGGCGGGCTAGATACTCAGCGATTTTCAAACAGGTTTGTTTGTCCGAAAACGTGCCGTGCGTCAAAAATATGTTTTGCGCTTTTATGGCAAAGGTATTGGTGGTAAGGGTATCGCTCTTTGTTTCGTCTTTTGTATTATCCACAATCTTCCAAACGGCTACTTGTTCGTCGTCTTTGGTCGTTACTAGATTCACTGTTTGCGTCATCATAAGATTGATTCAACTAAAATATGAAATTTCTGCTAGCTTAAATGTAATGTTTAACAATGAAAATTATAGTAATAAATATAAAGATGCTAAAAAATTGCGTTATAAAATAACGTTTGAACATCCTCTTTTCTTCGATATCTAAGCGATCTCTATAGTCAATATAAAAGAATATCAACTGGAGTAATGGATTACGAAAAAATACCAACGCTACATGAATTTTGATATAGCGAGACATAATTTCTTTTACAGCTTTGGTATAGTCAACACCCTCCGGCACTAAAAGCGCGACGACTATAATAAGGGCAACAAGAATGCCTAATATAATAATCAATAAGTAAACCTATAAAAAGGTATTTATGACAATACACTTTACCTTGTAAATAGATCTAAAACTAGCGCTAGAAAATAGTAAGCATGATAAGTGCTTTGGTTGTATGGTCTCACACAGTGTTAGACATGCCGTAGTATTCGGAAGAAAGTAGGTGGTTAGTTAGTGTTCTGGGTGCTTGATAATCACGGTTGCTGTCTTTATATAGTAGGGGATATATCAATCATTAGATAAGCGCTATTTGTCGTGTCTATTTCGTCATTGTTAATAAAGCATTGATAAAACCGATAGCAGTCATTTATGAGCATTTTGGTTTAATTCACAGTAGCGCAGTCGGAATTGTCGTCTGAGTACGTTATAATAGCTGCTATAAATTGAGCAAAATGTTATAACAACGGCAGTCCGCATTTTAAGACAACAGACCGTAATGATTGATAACCCGCATAACTTATACCCGCTACCTAATTTTAAATTCACGACACAGTAGCCATGACAGATATAGCGTTTGTGTCATAACGCATAGGACATATTATGAGTGAGCACAACCAAGCTGAGAGCCAACTAGACCAGTCAGCAGACTATGAATCAGCGCTAGATACTGAGCAAACTGTAGCAAAGAGCAATATTACTATTACTGAGTCAGCCCAAAGCTACTTAGCAGATTTGTTATCCAAGCAGGATACCGATGGTATCGGCGTGCGTATTTTCGTTGAGCATCCAGGTACGCCGCGTGCAGAGTGCTGTATGGCTTATAACCAACCGGGCGAAGAGGATAGCGCTGACCTGCGTTTTACGTATGAAAGCTTTTCTGCCTTTATCGAAGCGGCGTCTGTTCCTTATTTAGAAGATGCGGTGATTGATTATAATAAAGACCGTTTTGGTGGTCAGCTGACCTTCCGCGCGCCAAATTCTAAAGTACCTAAAGTGGGTGCGGATGCCAGTGTCGAAGAGCGTATCAACTACGTATTGCAGTCAGAGATTAATCCCGGCTTAGCGGCGCATGGTGGCGACGTACAACTGCTTGAACTGATTGATGAAGAAGGCGTTGGTCTGACTGCGGTATTGAAGTTTGGTGGTGGTTGCCAAGGCTGTTCAGCCGTTGATATGACCTTACGTCAAGGCGTTGAAGTGCAGCTGAAACAACAAATTCCAGAGCTGACCCAAGTGATTGATGAAACCGATCATACCCGTACCGAAAACGCTTACTATAAATAGAAATCTCAGTAAAAGCCAAAGCGTTAATTAATGTCTGAAGAGTTATTTTAATTAAAAAGCCAAGTTTTGATGAACTTGGCTTTTTTTATTGCTATGATTTGGTAGATTGTTTTTTAGCTGAATTTTCAGTGACATATTGTTGATTAATAATTTGTTGATTAGTCATGTATTGATTAATAACTTTTATCGAAATAAAGGAATATATGATGAGTGACGAACAAGCAGCCCAGCAAACAGCCCAAAAATCAGAGACGCCTCAACGTCTTGAAACCTTGGCGATTCATGCCGGTTATAGCGTTGAGCCAACGACCAAAGCGGTCGCAGTGCCTATTTATCACACTAGCTCGTACGCCTTTGATAACACTCAGCATGGTGCTGATTTGTTTGATCTAAAAGTTGCAGGCAATATCTATACCCGTATCATGAACCCGACCAATGCCGTGTTGGAGGAGCGCGTCGCGGCGCTCGAAGGCGGTATCGGTGCGCTTGCCGTAGCATCTGGCATGGCAGCCATCACTTATGCGATTCAAACCATCTGTGAGGCGGGTGACAATATCGTTGCTGTGTCGACCTTGTATGGTGGTACTTACAATTTGTTTGCCCATGCGTTGCCGCGTCAAGGTATAGAAGTCCGCTTTTTTGATCACAAAAATCCTGAGGCGATTCGTGATTTGATTGATGATAAGACTAAGATGGTCTTTGCAGAAAGTATCGGTAATCCATTAGGTAACATCGTTGATATTCAAGCGCTGAGTGATATCGCACATGAATATGGTGTGCCAGTCGTGATTGATAGTACGGTTGCCACGCCTGCATTATGTCGTCCTTTTGAGTTTGGTGCGGATATCGTGATTCATTCATTGACCAAATATATGAGTGGTACGGGTACGTCGATTGGTGGGGCGATTGTCGATAGTGGTAAATTCGCATGGGGCGACTATCCTGAGCGTTTTCCCTTATTGAACACGCCAGATCATAGTTATCACGGTGTGAACTTTGTCAAAGATGTCGGTGCAGCAGCCTTTATCGCTCGTGCTCGTGTGGCACCGCTGCGTAATACTGGCGCGGCACTTAGCCCGCTCAATGCTTTTGGTATTTTGCAGGGTATGGAGACATTGAGTCTACGTATGGAGCGCCATGTACAGAACGCGCAAGCCGTTGCGGAATATCTGCGTGACCATGACAAGGTTGCTTGGGTAAAGTATGCGGGTTTACCGGATCATCCTGAGCATGAGCTTGCTAAGAAGTATATGAAAGGCACGCCATCTGCTATTTTGACCTTTGGGGTAAAAGGTGGCTTGGAAGCAGGTGCGCGCTTTATCGATGCGCTGCAGCTGATTACTCGTTTGGTCAATATCGGTGATGCCAAATCACTAGCCTGTCATCCAGCGACAACGACCCATCGCCAGCTCAATGAGCAAGAGCTCGAAAATGCAGGTGTAAGTACTGATATGGTTCGTTTATCAATTGGTATCGAGCACATCGAAGATATCAAAGCGGATCTTGCGCAAGCATTAGCCTCGGCTTAGTATTAAACGCTTTTTATTGAACTGAGCAATGTGAACTGAATAATTTGTCTCATAATTAATAATAAAAAAGCCCATATCAATCGATATGGGCTTTTTTATTATCGGCAATGACAGATTTTTATAAGTTAAGCAGATAGTACACGCTTTGCAATATCTCTATAATCTTGTGAGGCCAATCGTGGTCCAAACTGTTGAATCACCTGCGCCGCCACTTCGCTGGCAAGACGACCACATTCAGGCAAGCTATAGTGCTGCGACAACGCGTATAAAAATGCTCCTGCGTAATTATCACCGGCACCGTTGGTATCAATGACATTAGTAACGATTGGTGTAGCAACTTCATAAATCTCAATCTCTGATTTATCATCAGCTTTATGGGCGATCGTTGCACCATTGGCACCATCAGTGACGACTGCCGTCTGGCAATACTCAAGCAGTGCGCGTGCGGCTGCCTTGACTTGTTTTTTGTCCGTAAAGAGTTTGGCTTCCTCACTATTACAGAATATCACTGCCACTTTATTGCCCAGCATATTGAGTAAACCGTCTTTGGCAAACTTCACCACGGCAGGATCAGCAAAACTTACGGCAATTTTTGCAGAATGAATCCCTGCTTGTTGACGCAACTGAGTCATAGCAGGCTGAATACTCTCAGTCATGGCCAAGTAGCCTTCTATATATAGCCAGTCAGCTTGTGTCAGCGCATCAAAATCGACATTTTCTGCGGTGATTTCGCTTGAAGTGCCGAGATAAGTTTGCATGGTGCGCTCGCCATCTTCAGTCACTGCGACCACACATGAACCCGTTACTCCGCCTGCATGGATAGATTTCTCTGAAGTTGCAACACCTGCTTCATGTAAGTCTTTTAGGTAAAACTCGCCTTGTTGATCGTCACCAACGCGGCAGGCATAAAATGGCTTGCCGCCTAAACTGGCAAAGGTATACATCGTATTAGCCGCTGAGCCACCACCAGCCTGCTTTGATGGTGCAATTTCTGCCAGTTTAAAATACGCCAATAATTGCTGTTGCTCGTCGATACCTGCCAGCGTCATATTGCCTTTGGTCAAATCAGTCTCTTCTAGCGCCGCATCTGACAATACATATTCATGGTCAACCAATGCGTTGCCTATCGCCATTACATTGTACATTGCTCACTTCTCCTCAATGGGTTTATAACTGTTTTTAATATTAATATTCAAAAATTATTCAGCTTGTAGCTCAAGTAAGCGCTGATATAGCGCATTCTTTTTGACGCCAGTGATATCAGCGCCCAATGCAGCGGCTTTTTTAACCGATAAGTCTTCAAGCAAGCGCTGCAATAATTTATCATGAATACTGATGTCATCGGCATCCTGCGCCACATTCACGCCAGCGACGACCACGACTATCTCACCGCGCTGTTGATTGTCATCAGCTTTGACAAATTCCACCAAATCCCCAAGGGTGCTTTTATGGACAGTCTCAAAGGTCTTAGTCAATTCACGGCAAAAAGTGACTTCACGATCTGCGCCAAATACCGCCGCCATGTCTTCTAAACTGGCGATAATACGATGCGGCGCTTCATAAAATATCAGCGTTTCGGTACGTGAGTTTAATGCTGCTAATTGCTTTTGGCGACCGTGGGTTTTGGCAGGTAAAAACCCAATAAAGCTAAAGCGGTCTGAGGGCAATCCTGCGACTGACAGTGCGGCAATGGCAGCAGAGGCACCAATGATAGGAGAGACTCTAACGCCTGCGGCATGAGCGGCCTGTACCAGTTGATAACCTGGATCACTGATGAGTGGCGTACCGGCATCACTAATCAAAGCAACCGAATGACCTTGCTCGATCATCTCGATAATTTTGGGTGTTTGAATGGCACTATTGTGCTCATGGTATGCCCAAAGCTTGTTATGACCTTTTTGCTTGGTCGCGGTATCAGCGTCTGTCACGTTATTATCGGTATTATTTTTAGTGTTAGGAGCTTCTGACTCTTTTTCGTCGTCGGCTTTACTGCCTTTGGTATCAATGCCAAAATGCGACAATAGCTTACCTGAGGTACGGGTGTCTTCACAGGCAATGATGGCGACTTGCTTTAAAACATCAATGGCATGCGGCGTCATATCGCTCATATTGCCAATTGGCGTGGCAACGATATATAGACAAGCTGGCATCGCGGTAGGGCTAGACATGAAAACCTCGGAGTATTAAAAGCGGGAATTAAAATATGATGTGGCGCGCTGACTGACAAAACTGGTCAAAAATAGAACTTAAGCAAAGCATAAAACACCATACCAGCATCTGCACGCGAAAGTGGCTAGTTTAGCATGATGTGCTATGATAATTCTGAAATGTTAACCAGACCTATCGACCTTATGTGCAGTCATAAACCTTTGAGCCTCACTTCACCAAAGCAGCGCCAAGGCAGTCTATTCGAGCAGCAGGCGTGTGAGTTTTTACAATCGCAAGGATTGATTTTGATTGCCCAAAATTGGCAGCAGGTCAAAGTGGGTGAGCTGGATTTGATTATGCTGGAGACAGGTTCAGCATGCTCGACACTGGTATTCATTGAAGTGCGTCAACGGCAGCGTTCAGGTTTTGGTGGTGCTGCACTGAGCGTGACGGCAAGCAAACAACGTAAAGTGATTAAAACGGCGCAATATTTTTTGCAACAGCATCCTGAGTATGAGGATTATGACTGTCGGTTCGATGTCATCGCTTATGATACGGTAGGTACTCATCTTAAGACCAGTGGTCAAAATGTAGAAAATCAACCACAATGGCTCAAAAGTGCTTTTATAGTAGATACGTGATATTAGGATGCAAAAGCTACCCAACTAGAAGGTAGTAAGTACTTATCATCGAGTGAGCGTTACCAAAAACCTAACCGCTGATAGTAAAAATTAAGTAAAGTAGCTAAGTTGTTATTAACTGAATTAACAGTTGTCAAAACAAATGTTATTAGATTAAAACTGGCTCAATCAATTGACTTTATACGATCGTCACACTCATGTTCTAAGAGGTAAATCATGACACGGATGCATTTGCGCACTGCTATTTTTGGCTCATCACGCCGCACCGCGATAGGCGTTATGCTAATCACCAGCATCGTCACTACGGGCTGTACCACCAATTATTTGACCAACAGTACAGAAGGTACGTATGGTGTACCGATGACAGAGCGTACCATTCCGCAGAGACTACTGGATCGCAGTATCGAACATACCGTCAAAATCAATGTTTATGGGTTAAAAGAAGACCTGCAACAAACCAGTCGTATGGGTATTGATAGCTTTAATAGTGAAGTGTTATTGACAGGCGAAGTACCCACTGAGGCCATCAAAGTAGAAGTCGAAAAAGTCGTCAGCTCTATGCCAGATGTGCGCCATGTCTATAATGAGCTAAACGTCAGCGCGTCTAAAGGCTATAGCTCGACGGTTCATGATGGCTATATCACCTCAAAGCTGCTGGCAAAAGTAGCCGCGAGTGATGGTGTCAAAGCCTCACAGATCAAAGCCGTGACCAATGATGGTGTGGTTTATATTATGGGACGTATGACACCGACTCAGCAGAGTCACCTAATCGATATCGCCAATAGCACCGTTGGTGTGACTGAGCTGGTGCTGCTGACGACCGTCGTTGATGACAGGGGCGTAAAGATAAGTAAAGACGACATTATGTCTGAAAATAACTTGGTAAATCCTGCTTCAGCACCAGTCGTTGTGGACGGGGTAGCTGCTGCTAGCGTTAATAATTCTGAAGCGCCAGCGTCCGTTGGCACATCGACTCCTATCGTCGTGACCGAAGATGGCACAACCGTTGAGCAACCGTCATCAAGCCCCTATATAGACCTGTATCAAGATCCGTAAAAAGTGTTCTAAAATACAGCTGTTATTTATTAATAAAACAAAAAAACAGTGGCTAAATAGCTTGTAGCGTAAGCTATTTGCCCCGTCAGTTTAAACCGTGTTTAATGACAAGAAACCTAAACACGGTTAACAGGAAAAACACGAGAACGTTTGAGCCAGCCAGTAAGATATAAAAAGCGAAGAATAGACAAGACAGACCCTAATGCTTATTCGATAAGACGGCTGTCTCAACGCTATTACTTTTGATCCATGTATAAATATAATAGGGATACTGGCAATGAAGGATGCAAACAAGCGCTTAGAATATAATAAAAGCCGTCAAAAAATAAATAATGAAAGCATGATTAATAATACTGCTAGCAAAGTAGGCATTCTAAAATTCACAGGTGTCGCCGCCTTAGCACTGGGTAGCGTTGCCCTAGTCACCCAGAATGCGCAAGCCTTATCGCCACTGGCTATCGTCAATGGCATTACTGCTAGTGGCGGCGTTGGCGTCAGCAAAAACATTCTCTATGGTGATGAGCCCGATCAAGATTTGGATATTTATTATCCCAAGCCATTAGCACAAGCGATGAAAGTCCAAAGCGCCATCAATGATGGTGCGATTAATGATAGCTATCCGATGGTGGTGTTTGTCCACGGTGGCTCATGGGAGAGTGGTAATAAAGAACAGTATGCCTTTGTCGGTCAGAGTTTGGCGCAAGCAGGTTATGTCACCGCCGTAATTAATTATCGTAAAGCGCCTGAGCATGTGTACCCTGATTATGTCAAAGATACGGCGCAAGCGATTGCTTGGAGTATCAATAATGCTCCGAGCCTACATGCTGATCCTAAACGCTTAGCGGTAATTGGACATTCTGCTGGTGCATTTAACGCGGTTGCAGCGGTCGCCAATGAAGATTTTTTAGCGCCTTATGGTATTAAGCCAAAGGATATTACCGCGGTCGTGGGTATTGCTGGTCCTTATAGTTACGACTTCCGTAAATTTGATAGCGCCACCGCCTTTGCTGCTGATGCTACGCCAGACGAGGTCATGCCAGACCGTCAAATCAAAGGCGAGCAGCCCCCGTATTTATTGTTGACTGCCGAAAAAGACAAAGTGGTGTATGCGACCAATACGATTAAAATGACCAAAGCGTTGCAAGAGGCGGGCGTCACCGTAGAAAACGGTGAAATAAAAGGTGCCAGTCATGCGACCAGTATTGGTGCGATGGCACCGCCGCTACGTTGGGTCAATGATGTACGCGCGCAAGTACTGACGTACTTGGATAAAATGCTCAAATAATGGACGGCAATCAGAAGTTAGGTGCAGTTGCGTAAGACAGTACTGTAAGATGCTTAAACTCTTGTTATAATACCCGCATTCAAAATAAAATCATTTTTTACCATTATCAACAGGATATTTTATGAGCATGAACGCTGATGATTTGATTGCATTTTTACAGACTCACTTCCCAGACGCTTTTATTCAAGCTGCCAATCAAGGTAATAAGTTTGATGTACGCGTGGTTGATGCCAGTTTTGAAGGTAAGCGTGCCGTGCAACGTCAGCAGGCGATTTATGCATTAGTCAATGATAAGATCGCCAGTGGCGATATTCATGCGCTCAATATTCAAGCGCTGACGCCTGTTGAATGGGAAGTTCAATCCAAAGGCTAGACCGTTATACATATGATTGGGCTTATTAGACTGGCTATTATGTTGGCTGGGTGTGATTGGTCTGATTTTCACTATTTTTAATACTCATCGTTAGGTTGTCACTTCTATGGATCAATTTTTAATCACTGGTAGTAGTCGTATCGCAGGGGAAGTTACTATCTCAGGTGCCAAAAATGCTGCTTTGCCGTTACTTGCCGCTATGATATTGGCCGAGACGCCAACGACATTGCACAATGTGCCATCGTTACAAGATGTGCGGACGTTGATTGAATTGATCGGTGGCATGGGTATCAAAATCCAAAAGCAGGACGATACTGTCACCTGCGATACCAAAAATATCGATAATTTCTATGCACCGTATGATTTAGTAAAGACCATGCGTGCCTCAATTTTAGTGCTTGGACCATTGCTAGCACGTTTTGGTGAGGCAGAAGTGTCATTGCCTGGCGGCTGTGCCATTGGTTCACGTCCTGTTGACCAACACCTAAAAGCCTTTGAGGCGATGGGTGCTGAAATTAGTGTCGAAAATGGTTACGTAAAAGCACAAGCGCCAAAAGGCGGTAAGCTGATTGGTTGTAACTACTCTTTTGATATGATTACCGTGGGCGGTACTGAAAACGTCATTATGGCAGCTGCACTTGCCAAAGGTACGACCGTCTTAGGTAATTGTGCCCTTGAGCCAGAAGTCGTTGATTTGGCCAATATGTTGGTTGCGATGGGCGCTAAAATAAGTGGTATCGGCACCTCAATCATGACCATCGAAGGCGTTGAGCGCTTACACGGTTGTGAGTATTCAGTGGTGCCAGACCGCATCGAAACAGGCTCTTACCTTGCTGGCGCACTCATGACGCGTGGCGATGTGTTGACTAAAAACACCTCTGCGCTATTACTAACACCTGTGTTAGAAAAATTCGAAGACATGGGTGCCATTATTACCACTGGTGATGGTTGGATTCGTGCGCAGATGAAAGGTCGCCCTAAAGCGGTTGATATCCGTACTCAGCCGCATCCAGGTTTCCCAACCGATATGCAAGCGCAGGTCATGGCTATTGCGTGTTTGGCGGATGGTACGAGTACCTTTATCGAAAATATTTTTGAAAACCGCTACATGCATGTCCCTGAGCTTAATCGTCTAGGTGCTTCTATCCAAGTAGATGGTCATACGGCCGTAGTAAAAGGCGTCGAAAACTTCACCGCTGCCCCTGTGATGGCGACTGATTTACGTGCGTCTATGTCATTGGTGATGGCAGCGGCAACTGCTGAAGGTGAAAGTTTAATCGACCGCATTTATCATATCGATCGTGGCTATGAGCATGTCGAAGAAAAGCTGCGTGCGCTTGGGGTCAATATCGAACGTATCAATACTAATGACTAATATCGATTTGCTTATCAAATCCATGACCTAAATGATTGATACGATTGGCATTGATATGAATAGCTTAGCAATCTACCATTATTAGTAACCTACCACTAAAAGCCCCCTTCAGCGGGGGTGTTAACTGCACATGGACACGATGTCATTATGACTGAAGCAAGCAATAGCCTACCAAATGATGGTTTATTAAATGAAGTAAATGATGAGTTTTCAGGATTAACACTGGCCTTATCAAAAGGTCGTATTCTAGAAGAGACCATGCCACTGCTACGCGCAGCTGGTGTTGAGTTATTAGAAGATCCTGAAGCCTCACGCAAACTTATTTTTCCAACCTCAAACCCCAATGTGCGTGTATTGATTTTGCGTGCCAGTGATGTGCCAACCTACGTTGAACATGGCGCGGCTGACTTTGGAGTGGCGGGTAAAGATGTGTTGCTTGAGCATGGTGCCAACCATGTCTACGAGTTACTTGATTTGCAAATTGCTCAGTGTAAGCTCATGACTGCTGGCGTAAAAGATGCGCCGCTACCCAATCGTCGCCTACGTATTGCGACCAAATACGTCAATGTTGCCCGCGCTTACTTTGCCAGCCAAGGTCAGCAAGTGGATGTGATTAAACTGTATGGCTCTATGGAGCTTGCGCCGTTGGTCGGATTGGGTGATTTGATCGTCGATGTGGTTGATACAGGTAATACGTTGCGCGCCAACGGTCTTGAAGCACGCGATCATATTTGCGATGTGTCCTCACGCCTTATCGTCAATCAAGTGAGCTACAAGCGTAAATTTGCGTTACTTGAGCCGATTTTAGATAGCTTCAAAAACAGTATTGCCAGCGCTTCATAAATTAATTCCTAATGAATCAATGCTTTATCAAACGATACTAATCATTGGTAATCTTAAGCATTGTCATACAAATTTTTAAACCAGTTTAGCGCTATAAGATAGATATAGCGTGCTAAACTGGTTTTGTTGTATTTGCTTGCCAGAAAGTATGAGGTTAGTATAATCTGAACAAACTAAATATATAGAAGCTGGTATATCAGCCATCACAATTATTATTAATACTCAATACCCCTCATTTTTACATCGCTAATTTTCAGCAGTTTTTTATGCTCAGATATAGGATTAAGTCATGCGCCAACTAAGTACCCAAGATGCCGATTTTGACAGTCAATTGACAGAGTTACTTGCCTTTGAAACCGTCAATGATGCTGATTTACTTAAGACTGTTGATGATATCATCGCGCAAGTTCGGCATGATGGCGATCGCGTCGTACTGGCGTTAACCCAGCAATTCGATCAGCATCCAGCGACGACAATGCAAGAGCTAGAGCTGTCTAAAGAGGCGCTTGCTGAAGCGTTTGCGAATCTTGATGATACAGTAAAATTGGCATTGACCACCGCAGCAACGCGTGTGCAGGCCTTTCATGAGCGCCAAGTACAAGAGACTTGGCAGTATGAAGATGAGCTTGGTAATCGCTTGGGTCAAAAAGTCACCGCACTTGATCGAGTAGGCATCTATGTCCCTGGTGGTTTGGCCTCTTATCCATCTTCTGTATTGATGAATGCCATTCCTGCCAAAGTGGCGGGTGTTAAAGAGGTCATCATGGTAGTGCCAGCGCCAAAAGGCGTGCTCAATCCATTGGTGTTAGCAGCAGCGCATTTGGCACAAGTCGATCGTGTCTTTACCATCGGCGGTGCGCAAGCGGTTGCTGCCTTGGCGTATGGTACCGAAACGATTCCAGCGGTGGATAAAATCACTGGCCCTGGTAATAAATATGTTGCAGCGGCAAAGCGCGCGGTATTTGGTCAAGTTGGGATTGATATGATCGCTGGTCCCTCTGAAGTATTGGTCTATGCAGAAGGCGAGGCGCAAGATCGCGCCGATTGGTTGGCGATGGATTTATTGTCACAAGCTGAACATGACCGTATCGCTCAAGCTATCTTTGTCACGACCAGTGAACAGCAGCTTGCAGACGTCGCGGCTGAAATTGAAAAAGCGCTGGCAGAGTTGCCAAAAGCCGATATCGCCCGCGATTCACTAAAAAACCGTGGCGCACTTATTGTAGTCAAAGACCGCGTGGAAGGTATGGCGGTGATTAATCGGGTTGCCCCTGAACATTTAGAGTTGTCAGTTGATCATCCTGATACGCTACTCAACGATATTCGTCATGCAGGTGCTATTTTCATGGGACGTCACACGCCTGAGGCGATTGGTGACTACTGTGCAGGACCCAATCATGTGTTGCCAACCTCTGGCACCGCGCGTTTCTCTTCACCGCTTGGTGTTTATGATTTCCAAAAGAAATCCTCTATTATTTATTGTACTGAAGCCGGTAGTAAGCCATTGGCTGAGACCGCAGATATTTTAGCGCAACGTGAGGACTTAGAAGCCCATGCGCGTTCAGCCCGTTATCGTTATCAGTAACGTGGCTTAATGATTACTTTTGAATTGTACTTTTGAGATTTATATTTAATAATTTATGTGGCTAATAGTAGGATAACTTATGAGTGAGTTAAAGATAGACACCAGACTTTGGTCATCTAAAGCGCGTAATTTGTCACCTTACGTTCCTGGTGAGCAGCCTCAGCATGAAAATTTATGCAAATTAAATACCAATGAAAACCCATTCCCGCCGTCACCGAAAGTAGGCGAGGCAATCGCAAAAGTCCTAGAGCAGCAAGCGGATGATCTGCGTTTATATCCAGCGCCTGAGTCTGATGATTTGCGTGCCGCATTGGCACAACTCTATGATATTGATATCAACCAAGTGTTTGTTGGCAATGGCTCTGATGAAGTATTGGCGCTAGTATTTGCCAGCTTTTTCCTAAAAGAGCGCCCTGTTTTAGCACCTGATATTAGCTATAGCTTCTATCCAGTCTATGCGCAGACCTTTGGTATCGAGCTGGTACAAATCGCCTTGGAAGAAGATTTTAGTATTGATCCTGATGCTTATCGCCAGCCTTGTAGCGGCATCATCATTGCCAATCCAAATGCCCCAACTGGACTGCTATTATCGCTTGCCGATATTCGTAAGCTGGCTAGTGAGCACTCAAACTCAGTGATTGTAATTGATGAGGCTTATATTGATTTTGCGCGGGCAGCTGACGGTAGCTCAGATGCAGAAATTTCAGCAGTGAGCTTAATCAATGAGTTTGACAACATTCTTGTGACCCAAACTTTTTCCAAGTCACGTTCGCTTGCTGGATTGCGCGTTGGTATGGCTTTTGGTAATGCCTCATTGATTGAAGCCTTAACCCGTATGAAAAACAGCTTTAATAGCTATCCACTGGATAAGCTGGCGCAAGTAGGGGCGACTGCCAGTGTATTGGATGTTGAGTATTTTACCCAGACCTGTCAGCAAGTCATTGACTTACGCCAATCTCTAACAGCAGAGCTGACAGCGTTAGGTTTTGATGTGTTGCCATCGCATGCCAACTTTGTCTTTGCCCGCCCTAAAGATGGTAATGCTAATACGGTAGCGAATGCGTTACGTGAGCAAGGCATCATCGTCCGTCATTTTGACAAGCCACGCATCAATGAGTATTTGCGTATCACTACTGGTACAGCAGAGCAAAACAGCCGCTTGATAGATGCTTTACAGACGTTGCAAAAAGAGGCTGAAATCATTGCTGATTAATATCTGGTTCGCGATTTTGACAGTTAATAATTGAATGACGATGCTTATATTGATAAAAAGCCTGCCAACATTATGTTGAGCAGGCTTTTTGACGAATTTATCTAGTCACGTTTTTAGAACAATCTTAAGGGTATTTGTGGATATTTTCTTGAGTTAAAACGCTTAATAGATTACCGACTTTATCCAAACATTCTTGGTATTCAGCATCGCAATCAGAGGCGACAGTGATACCACCGCCTGCCCATAAGCTAATATGTCTTTTTTTATCCAACTCATTATGCGATGAAGTGTTAGCTTGCAGCGTACGAATGAGTACATTCCATTGACCACTACCATCAAAATTCATATAGCCCAATGTGCCGCAATAAGCACCGCGCGGCGCAGTTTCTAGTTCAGATATAATTTCAACCGCTCGCTTTTTTGGTGTGCCAGTAATTGAGCCAGCAGGCAAACTACCAAATAAAACGGCGAGTGGGTGAGTGTCCGTCTGTAATTCTGCGGTAATGGTGCTGACCATATGGTGCACATTGCTAAAACTCTCAATCGCGAATAACTGCGGCACTTTCACGCTGCCTATCTTGGCATATTTACCCAAGTCATTACGCAATAAATCGACAATCATCACATTTTCGGCGCGATCCTTTTCACTATCAGTCAGTCGCTGTTTATAAGCATGGTCTTGTTGAATATTGGTGCTGCGCGGCATGGTCCCTTTGATGGGCTTAGTGATGATATGGTGCTTGCCAGTATCCATATCTTTGGTAAATGTAAAAAACAACTCAGGCGAGCAGCTCAATAATTCAAACGGATGCTGGGACGCATTATCTTTGATTTCACGGTTAAAGGGATTAACCGCTAAGTATCCAGCAAAAGGTGCTCGGGTATTACGATGTAAAGCAGGTAAGTAATCAATCAGCATCGGCAAAGCGCTATTATCGCTAGGGTTATGATCAAAAAAACCTTGCCATTCTTGGGTTAGGTTGATTTGATAACAGTCGCCTTGCTGTAGATATTTTTGGGTTTGATTGAATGCTTGTCGATAGTCTTGTTTGCGCCATCGTGATTTTAACACTAAAGGAGCAGGCGTTGATGATGCTGTCAGTTGCGTTTTATTGAGACAGTCATCAGCCAGCTTTTTATCTACTATATCTAAATAAGAGACAAGTGCCGTGATTATTTTATTTTTTTGCTGATTATTAAAGTCGCTTTCAGAGTCGTTAGCAGTTGCCTTTATCGTTAATTCCCAACCTGTGTTGCCATGATTTTCCTCAGGTGCTAGGTAAATATCATAATGTCCTAATACGGCACAAGGCTGTGCTGCTCGCTCAATTTTGGCGGCTGGACTTAGCTCATGAGCCGCAATATCATAACCAATAAAACCTATCAAACCATGATGATAACTTGGTTTTTCATTTAAATCGCTTACTGATTCTGAGTTTTCATTATCAGTCTCATAAGTTTGACTATAACTGATTAATTCATCTTGCCAGTCGCTATAACTCATATGAGTGATATCATTGTGAACGGCGTCACGATAGGTTTTTGTGACTTGATAAAGGGTTGCTTGTTCGTTCGAATCTGGCGTGTTTTCAGCGCAATCATAAACAGACCAGCTTACTTTTGGCAATAAGCCAATCACCGGTCGGCCATCATTGTTGAGCCAAACCAACTGCCAGTTTGCCTCAGTATCTTGTGCGATTAAATACTGCTGTAGCAGCGGCATAAGTTCTGCAGCCGATAGGTCACCAAAACGCCAGCTAGGTTTAGTAGCTGGCGATGGGTCAGACATTGTCTGCTCAGTTTTGAGAGGATGTGCTGCGAGCATAGTTAGGCGTCAAACTTTTTAATGATTAATGTGGCATTAGTACCGCCGAAGCCAAAGCTGTTGCTCATTAGTGTCTCAAGCTTGGCTTCACGCATTTCGGTGACAATATCAAAGCCTTCAGCCGCAGGGTCTAAATTATCAACATTGATACTGGGCGCAATGAAGCCTTCTTGTAGCATCAATAAGCAATAGATTAATTCTTGCGCACCAACGGCACCGAGGCTATGACCTGTCATAGATTTGGTAGAGCTGATCGCAGGTACTTGACTGATATCATCACCAAATGCTTTAGCAATGGCTTTAAGCTCAGTGATGTCACCAAGTGGCGTACTAGTACCGTGGCTATTGATATAGTCGACAGTTTGCAAACCAGCTTCGGCCAGTGCTTGCTGCATACAGCGCACAGCACCTTCACCACTTGGCGCAACCATTTCAGCGCCATCAGAGCTGGCACCATAACCGACGATTTCAGCCAGTATATTGGCACCACGCGCTTGGGCATGCTCTAGACTTTCAACCACGACCATCGCACCACCAGCAGCAATCACAAAGCCATCACGATCTTTATCATAAGCTCTTGAGGCGCGCTGCGGTGTCTCATTATATTGAGTACTGACTGCACCCATGGCATCAAACATACAAGACTGTGTCCAATGTTCCGCTTCACTACCACCCGCGAGTATCACATCTGCTTTGCCTAACTGAATAAGTTCAGCCGCATGACCGATGCAATGGGTTGAGGTGGCACAAGCAGAAGTGAGCGAGTATGATACGCCTTGGATTTTTAGACCTGTTGCCAGTGCCGCTGATACTGAGCTGCCCATCGTTTTTGGCACAGCCATCGCGCCGACACCGCGCAGACCTTTATCCCGCATGGCATCTATGGCATTGACAATATTCTCTGTCGATGCGCCGCCAGAGCTTGCGACCACGCCCACGCGTGGATTATTGTTGATGGTTTCAAGCGACAAACCAGACTGCTCAATGGCGTTTAAAGCACTGATATAAGCGTATAGACTGGCATCACTAAAAAACCGCTTCAACTTACGATCGATACCACTGGTATCAAGCGTCGACTGGTCGATACTACCGCTAACGTGTGATTTAAACCCATGCTCAGCATAAGCCTCATTAAATGTAATGCCAGACTGCCCTTGCTTTAGAGCGGCAGTAACCGTGGCTAAATCATGTCCGATACAAGAGACGATCCCTGCTCCAGTGATAACAACGCGGCGCATATTCTATTCCTTATGAGTAACGATTTTTCACAATTACTTTTAATAATCGTTTTTAAGTATGTATTTCTATTATTTAATATTAGGATGTATTGAGCGTCAAAGCCTCATTTTACAATCATTGTGATGATCATAGTAAAACTATATGCTTGGTAACTGATTATTTATAAGTAACGAACTACTTATAAATAGAAGTACAAGTGTACTGTGAGTTATGGCACATGATAACGTATCGAGCGCCCAAAATCTTTCTACAAGTGCAAAATAACGACAAAATCGCGCTTGCTGTCTAAAGCCATCTATAAAGACCATTTGCTTGAAGACAGCTTATATCATGGTGTCAATCATACATTAAGTGATACTTTTGGATACAAAATTTGTGATTGCGATAACATTGTTCGCACTGACATCGATTATAGTGATTGACTAGAATGGCACATCTATTATTATAAATCGCTTACAATAAAACAAAATCACTCATCACATTAAGGACATCACGATGGCGAAGCGTAGCACTCTCTCTAAAGGTATCACTACCGTTGGCTCTTTTACTCGCAATAATCTAGAGCGCGTGGGCGCTATGATTGATAGTATGAATGCTAAGACGGGAAAACCGCGTCAATACAAAGCAGTCAACTTAGGCGATGAAGACTATCAGCAGGATTTGTTCCGTGAGCAAACGTTGAAAGCCACTCAGCAATTGTTAGGGCCACGTTTTGCCACTTATGGTAAATATGCCAAAAAAGTAGTGCCAAACAGTTTTTTTCAGTCGACGGTCGATGGCGCTTTTGCACAAGTGGCAAACCTTGCTTCTAACTGGAGTCAGATTGACTTACCTAATGAGCATCGTTTCGCCAATATCGCAAGCTTGGATGATGAAGAGCGTTATGCATTAGCCACTGATATCGCCAATCAAAATCGTGCATTGGCAACGATAGGGGGCTTGACAGGATTGGCTGGGCTTCCTGGTTTGCTTGCTGATACGCTTTGGCTTTTATTGGTATCATTACGTACCGTCTATCAGCTAGGTGCTGTTTATAATAAGCCGTTAACGGGTAAGCAAGGCGTTAAGATGGCTTATGAGCTGCTAGCAAATGCTGATCTGAGCAAGATGCAAGAAAAACAAGCATTGCTAGCAGGTATTGGTATCGGCAAAGGCTTATTGGATAATGCCCAAAGCAGTGGTCTACACAATGAGCTAAAAAACCTAGGTCTAAAGGATAAAAACGTCAACTTTTATGCAGAACAAGTTGACAGTATTGCCAGTCAGGTCGGTATTGACTTGGATAAAATCAATTTAACATGGATACGCAAATTCTTACCAGTTACCGCTGTTATCGTTGGTATGCGCTACAACAGCCAGCTCATTGATGAAGTGATTGGCGTGGCTCAAGCGACTTTTGCCCCAGAAGCCAAACTTGCCAATCGCGCAATCACTGATGATAGTGGTAATGAAGCTAAGGTAAACAAAACAGCTGACAATGACAAGCAGCAAGATGCTGAGAAAGAGTCAAGCAAGGATACCGATAGCAAGAAAGATACTGCTGAAGAAAAAAACAACCATCAAGAAGCTGATGAAAAGGTCGTGAAAGAAACGCAGAAAGACGACAATGATAAGCAAGGCGGTCAGAATAAATCCTCTGATAGCAAATCAAACAAGACGGCTAACAAGAAAAGCAAATAAGAGCGCCTAAATAATCAGACTTACCTGTTTTCTTTCTTCAGCCAGCTTGTATCATAGAAGGATTATGAGCTGGATATCTACTACTAATTTTGGCGATAGTGTCTTCTTTCTCTTGAAAAACAAGATAATATCGCCACTTAGTACTTATAAATTGCTATTTATTTATAGTTAAACATCCTATCTAAATCGTTCGTAACGCTACTTTCGATATACTGTATGACAATCTACTTTTTAGCTGATTTTTAATTAAAAATAGATAAAGTGTTATAGTAGTAGGGTGAATGCATATCTATCAAATGTTGTAAAGTGCAATCACGCATAAGTGGTTGAAATAGCAGCAACAACTCTTTATAATACACTGTCCTAAAAATGGGTGTACCAAAATCTGTCGTTAAAGTCAGATGGATGGTGCGTTTCCCCATTTTTTTGTTTTATACCAAACGGGAGAAGGATGCCTCATGGCAACAACTAACCAATTGATTCGTAAAGGTCGCAAAACCATCAAGGAAAAGTCAAAAGTTCCTGCGTTGGAAGCGTGCCCACAACGTCGTGGTGTATGTACTCGCGTATATACTACTACCCCTAAAAAACCTAACTCAGCCATGCGTAAAGTATGTCGTGTACGTTTGACTTCAGGCTATGAAGTATCAAGCTACATCGGCGGCGAAGGTCATAACCTACAAGAGCACAGTGTTGTTCTTATCCGCGGTGGTCGTGTAAAAGATCTACCAGGTGTACGTTATCACACCGTTCGTGGTGCATTAGATTGCGCAGGCGTTAAAGACCGTAAGCAAGGTCGCTCTAAATATGGTGCTAAGAAGCCTAAAGTTTAATAACTAATCGTTATTAGCTAAGCTTTTTTATACCAAACATTAACTGTGCATGGGTCTGGTGTTGACAGTATTATTAAGTTAGTAATTCACTGTTAAAACATACCGCCGTGCAGTAAGGCTGACTGACAACTCGATATAACGCCATCCAATATTAATTGGTGCGAGATTGTGAATGTCAGACACTCCTGAAGAAAAGGATATTTATTATGCCAAGACGTCGCGTCGTTGCTACCCGTGAGATCCTACCGGATCCTAAGTTTGGTAGCCAAACTGTTGCAAAATTCATCAACCATGTAATGAGTCATGGTAAAAAATCTACTGCTGAGCGTATCGTTTACGGTGCACTTGAAACAGTAAGCGAAAAACGTAAAATCGAAGATCCAGTATCTTTCTTCGAAGAAGTTTTAGAAAATGTACGCCCAATGGTAGAAGTGAAAGCTCGCCGCGTTGGTGGTGCAACCTACCAAGTACCAATGGAAGTACGCCCCTCCCGTCGTACTGCCTTGGCTATGCGTTGGTTAGCTGAAGCTGCTGCTAAGCGTTCTGAAAAATCAATGGCTTTGCGTTTAGCTGGCGAATTGAATGATGCTGCTGATGGCAAAGGCGCTGCTATGAAAAAGCGTGACGAAGTTCACCGCATGGCAGATGCTAACAAAGCGTTCTCTCATTACCGCTTCTAAGCTACTGTTTATTAGTAGTAGCTTTAGATTAGCTGGCTGAAGTCAGCTAATCTTACATTGTTATTTATTCTATTGATTGCCGCCATCGTTTATCTTGTTGTAAGTAGTTTTTGACTATCAACAGCGAGATGGCGGACATCTATCAAGATGTCTCTCTTAATTAAGCATGCTTGTCACAAGAGAGCATCCCAAATCTGATGCCGCACTATTCTTAGTATTTGCTCTTTTTTTGTCCGTATTAGGCTCAATAATCAGTAAGTAATATGAAGCTGACCGCTTTGTCATAGAGTATGAGGTAGAGACACAATACATTATTATATACACGACTTTTCCTAGGAAAACACTATGGCTCGTAAAACTCCCCTAAAACGCTATCGCAACATTGGTATCTCAGCGCACATCGATGCTGGTAAGACAACCACTACTGAGCGTGTTTTATTCTATACCGGTGTTAGTCACAAACTTGGTGAAGTACATGATGGCGCAGCCACTATGGACTGGATGGAGCAAGAACAAGAGCGCGGTATTACTATTACCTCAGCGGCGACGACTTGTTTTTGGTCAGGTATGGCAAAACAGTTTGACGAACATCGTATCAACATCATTGACACCCCAGGTCACGTTGACTTCACGATCGAAGTTGAACGTTCTATGCGTGTACTTGATGGCGCTTGCATGGTTTACTGTGCAGTAGGCGGCGTTCAGCCACAGTCTGAGACCGTATGGCGTCAGGCAAATAAATATAAAGTTCCACGTCTTGCATTTGTAAACAAAATGGATCGCGTCGGCGCTGATTTCTATCGTGTTATTGAGCAGATCAAAACTCGTCTAGGTGGTAATCCTGTGCCATTGGTTATTCCAATTGGTAAAGAAGATGATTTCGAAGGCGTTATCGATCTAGTTACGATGAAAGCTCTTTATTGGGATGAAGCATCTCAAGGTATGGAGTTTGAAGAGCGCGAAATCCCAGCTGAATTACAAGAAAAAGCAGAAGAGTATCGTGAGATTCTTGTAGAAAATGCGGCTGAAGCAACAGAAGAATTGATGAATGAGTATTTAGAAAATGGCGAGTTGTCTGTAGAGCAGATCAACGTTGCTATTCGTCAATTGACTATTGATAACCAAATCATTCCATTACTTTGTGGTACTGCCTTTAAAAACAAAGGTGTACAAAAGATGTTGGATGCGGTTATTCAGTATCTTCCAGCACCAATGGATGTACCTGCTATTAAAGGTATCCTTGATGACAAAGATGAAACTGAAGGCACTCGTGAAGCGTCAGATGAAGCGCCATTCTCAGCTTTAGCATTTAAAATCATGAATGACAAATTCGTTGGTAACTTAACCTTCGTTCGTGTTTATTCAGGTGTTTTGACGCAAGGCAGCAGTGTTTATAACCCAGTTAAAATGAAGCGTGAGCGCGTTGGTCGTATCGTACAGATGATGGCTAACTCTCAAGAAGAGTTGCAAGAAATCCGTACTGGTGATATCGCTGCATTGGTCGGCATGAAAGATGTAACGACTGGTGACACGCTATGTGATGAGCAAAATGTTATCACGCTTGAGCGCATGGAATTCCCAGATCCAGTTATCAGCCTAGCGGTTGAACCTAAGACCAAAGCTGACCAAGAAAGAATGTCAATCGCTTTAGGTCGTTTGGCGAAAGAAGATCCATCGTTCCGTGTACATACTGACGAAGAGTCTGGTCAGACAATCATCAGTGGTATGGGTGAGCTGCATCTAGAGATTCTTGTGGATCGTATGAAGCGTGAGTTTAACGTTGAAGCGAACATCGGTGCGCCGCAGGTTGCTTATCGTGAAACGATTCGTAACACGGTTGAGCAAGAAGGCAAATTCGTACGTCAGACTGGTGGTCGTGGTAAATTCGGTCACGTTTGGTTACGTCTTGAGCCACTTGATCCAGCGGGCGATACTGAATATGAATTCGCTGAAGAAGTTGTTGGTGGTACTGTACCGAAAGAATTCCATGGTGCTGTTGATAAAGGTATCCGAGAACGCATGAAAAATGGCGTACTTGCTGGTTATCCAGTGGTTGGCGTAAAAGCGACCTTGTATGACGGTTCTTACCATGACGTCGACTCGGATGAGCTATCATTTAAGATGGCTGGTTCTATGGCATTCAGAAAAGGCTTCATGGCAGCGGATCCAGCGCTACTTGAACCAATTATGAAAGTTGAAGTTGAAACGCCTGAAGATTATATGGGCGATATCATGGGCGATCTTAACCGTCGTCGTGGTTTAGTACAGGGTATGGAAGACCTACCTGGCGGTACTAAGCAGATCCGTGCCGAAGTACCATTAGCAGAAATGTTTGGTTATGCCACACAAATGCGCTCAATGTCACAAGGCCGTGCTACTTATTCAATGGAATTCCAAAAGTACGCTGAGATTCCAAAATCAGTTGCTGCTGACATCATCTCTAAATTCAACAATAAAGATGATGACGAGTAAGTAATCGTCTATTAAATATGACAATGTAGCTATTATCTCTATGTTGTCGTAGAAGAATACGCCAATAATTGGTTAAAAGACTTGTTATTGGCGGTGATTTTCTTATAATATCTGCACATTAGTATGTGTACCCTTTTAACAATTATCTTAATGTGGTCAAGATCGTCTTTGTTATCGTATTTATACGAGCTTAGCATTTGACCCCAAAAAAAGAGGAAATACCCATGGCAAAGGCCAAGTTTGAACGCGTAAAGCCACACGTCAACGTCGGTACAATCGGACACGTTGACCACGGTAAAACAACCCTAACAGCTGCCATCGCAACTGTAGCCGCAATCACCTCTGGTGGCGAAGCCAAAGACTACGCGTCTATTGACTCAGCACCAGAAGAAAAAGCACGTGGCATCACCATCAACACCTCACACGTAGAATATGACACCCCAGCACGTCACTACGCTCACGTCGATTGCCCGGGTCACGCCGATTATGTTAAAAACATGATCACCGGTGCCGCTCAAATGGACGGCGCAATCCTAGTCGTATCAGCAACTGACGGCCCAATGCCACAAACCCGTGAGCACATCCTGCTTTCACGTCAGGTTGGCGTACCGTACATCATCGTATTCATGAACAAATGTGATGTTGTTGATGACGAAGAATTGCTAGAACTCGTAGAAATGGAAGTTCGTGAACTTCTTAATGACTACGACTTCCCAGGTGATGATACCCCAATCATCCATGGTTCAGCCACTGAAGCCCTAAAAGGCTCACAAGAAAAATACGGCCAACCAGCGGTTGTAGAACTTCTTAACGTTCTTGACACCTACATCCCAGAGCCAGAGCGTGACGTTGATAAAGCATTCCTAATGCCAATCGAAGACGTATTCTCAATCTCAGGCCGTGGTACTGTAGTAACAGGTCGTGTTGAATCTGGTATCGTACGCGTAGGCGACGAAATCGAAATCGTCGGTATCCGTGACACTCAAAAAACCACCTGTACTGGTGTAGAGATGTTCCGTAAACTGCTTGACGAAGGTCGTGCAGGCGAAAACTGTGGCGTACTACTACGTGGTACTAAGCGTGAAGACGTACAACGTGGCCAAGTACTAGCTAAGCCAGGTTCAATCACTCCTCACACCAAGTTTGACGCTGAAGTATATGTACTGTCAAAAGAAGAGGGTGGTCGTCATACACCATTCCTAAACGGCTATCGCCCACAGTTCTACTTCCGTACTACTGACGTAACTGGTGCAATCCAATTACAAGACGGTACTGAAATGGTTATGCCTGGTGATAACGTTGAGATGGGCGTAGAGCTTATCCACCCAATCGCTATGGACAAAGGTCTTCGCTTCGCTATTCGTGAAGGCGGCCGTACGGTAGGCGCTGGTGTTGTTGCTAACGTACTAAACTAATCTATCAGTCTCAGTAATGAGATTGTAAGTTAGTCATAAAAAGCCATCCTTGTTTAAGGGTGGCTTTTTTTAGATCAAATGATCAGGAAATATGGTTATTCTTCGATAGTATGATCAAACCTTTCGTTGTCTTAGCAACATGATTAGCCAGTTATACCTATAACATTTATAATTTACTTTCCAATCTATTGTAATTCTTAGCGGAGCTTGCTATATTAACGCTGCTTCTTATTAGTCGCTTGTATCTTCATTTTGTTAAAGTAATGATGATTCAATAGCACATTCAAATAAGAGTAAAACTAGGTAAAAGTAATAATTTTACCGCTAAAGGCTTGCATTTTATATCAAATATTGTATAATGCTGTCCTTTACACCCATAGGCGATTGGCTCAATTGGTAGAGCATCGGTCTCCAAAACCGAGGGTTGTAGGTTCGAGTCCTACATCGCCTGCCATCTTCTTATCACATCTTTGTTATACCTCACCATCTCCGAAGCGAGTTCTTTATGAGCAATGATCAAGATAACCTCGAGACTAAGTTATCTGATGCCAAGGCGGGTGCTGGTGGAATGCTGTCTAAAGGTAAGCACATCTCAGCGGGCAATCAAACAACTGCTGTTGAAGTGGCTAAAACAGGCTCAATAAAAGATGTGGTACTGTGGCTACTTGCCGCAGCAGTATTAATCGGGGCGACGTTAGTTAATCAGTATTTACCTGGCTATTGGCAACCTGCCAATGATGTCTGGGTACGTATTGGTATTATCGTTGCCCTTATTATATTCGCCTTAGTATGCTTGGCATTAACGCATCAAGGCCGCGCTTTTAAAATATTATTGAAAGACGCTGCTGTTGAATTGCGCCGAGTGACATGGCCAGGTAAAGATGAAACGTTTCAATATACCTGGCAGGTCATTGTCATGATTGCCATTGTTGGTTTTCTGGTTTGGTTATTAGATAACTTTTTCAATTGGTTCGTTGGCATCTTTATTGGTTAGTCGCACGTATTAGTGAGTCTTACCCCAAAATTTACTTATAATGATCAGGAGCGTGATATGCGTTGGTATATTGTCCAAGCGTTTTCAGGATATGAAAAGCAAGTACAGCGTTCATTAACTGATCGTATTAATCGTAGTGACTTCGCTGAATCATTCGGTGACGTATTGGTTCCTACTGAAGAAGTCGTCGAAATGAAAGACGGCAAAAAGCGTAAGAGTGAGCGTAAGTTCTTTCCAGGTTATGTATTGATCCAGATGGAAATGAACGACAATACTTGGCATATCGTTAAAGAGTGCCCACGTATTATGGGTTTCATCGGTGGTACACCTGAAACACCAGCGCCAATTACGCAAGTAGAAGCGGATCGTATTTTAAACCGTTTGAATCAGACTGAAACTGACCCACGTCCTAAGACTCTATTTGAGCCGGGCGAAGAGCTGTTGGTTATCGATGGTCCATTTACTGACTTTAAAGGGTTGGTAGAAAAAGTGGATTACGAGAAGTCTAAACTACATTTAACGGTAAACGTATTTAATCGACCGACTCAGGTCGAGCTTGAATTTAGTAAAGTTGAGAAACTAGACTAAATCAGCAAAAAAGTTCATCAACCGGGGAGCTGTTAGTCAATAAGGTTTATACCACATTGATTTGGCGCTATTACCCATTTAGGAGAAAACCATGGCTAAGAAGATTGATGGTTACATCAAACTACAAGTCCCTGCAGGCAAAGCAAATCCTTCACCACCGATTGGTCCAGCATTGGGTCAAAAAGGCGTGAACATCATGGCGTTCTGTAAAGAATTTAACGCTGCGACCTCAAACCAAGAGCCGGGTCTACCGATTCCTACTGAGATCACTGTATATAGCGATAAGTCTTTTACTTTCATCATGAAGTCACCACCAGCTGCATACTTACTACGTAAGGCTGCTGGTATCGCTAAAGGTTCTGGTACACCAAATACCGCTAAAGTCGGTAAAGTTGACCGTGCACAACTAGAAGACATCGTTAAGACCAAAGATGCAGATTTAACTGCTGCTGATCTTGATGCTGCTGTTCGTACCATCGCTGGTACTGCACGTTCAATGGGTATTACCGTGGAGGGTGTGTAAATGAGCAAGCTAACCAAACGTCAAAAAGAAATTCAAAGCCGTATCGTACATGAAAAGCAGTATACAGTTGAAGAAGCGGTTCAAATCCTAAACGATTTACCACCTCTTAAATTCAAAGAGTCAATTGATATTGCGATTAACTTGGGTGTTGACCCACGTAAATCTGATCAAGTGGTTCGTGGCGCTACCAACCTACCTGCTGGTACTGGTAAAACCAAACGCGTTGCTGTATTTGCTCAAGGTGCTGCTGCTGAAGCCGCCAAAGAAGCTGGTGCAGATATCGTTGGTTTTGAAGACCTAGCAGAATCAATCAAAGCTGGTAACATGGACTTTGATATCGTTATTGCCGCTCCTGATGCAATGCGTGTTGTTGGTCAACTAGGTACTATCCTAGGTCCACGTGGTCTAATGCCTAACCCTAAAGTCGGTACGGTTACGCCTAACGTTGCTGAAGCGGTTACTAACGCTAAAGCCGGTCAAGCACAGTATCGTGTAGACAAAGCAGGTATCATCCACACGACTATCGGTCAAGTTGGTTTTACTGCTGAGCAAGTAATCCAGAATGCTGAAGCACTGATTGCAGATTTAAGACGTGCTAAGCCTGCTACTTCTAAAGGTACTTTTATTAAGAAAATTACCTTGTCTAGCACGATGGGTCCTGGTCTAAGTATTGATCCAGTTCCATATCGCACAGCAAAATAATTAGATATGTGCCTTTATTTGACGATTTTAAATGAAGGCTGCAAAAATATTTTAAAGAATTAGGTCAGCGTAGCAAATGCTATGCTGTCTAAGACCGTAGGTAGAGAGCGGTTTTACGTTTTTATTAATTGTTTTCGGATCATTAGTAATAACAATGAGCTGCTTTTGTTAATCGACGAAAGATGAAAATCTTAGTTGTCCTACGCAGACGGTGACCCACCCAGTTGTTGATAAGAGCCGATAGTTCAATCTATCACTTGATGTCATTCTGATAACGGTGCCGTAATCAGTCGTTATGAGTAAATTTATTATTAATAAATTTGCTGATAACGTGTCGTATCAAGTCAGTCTAAGCGATTCGTTTAATTATTGAATGCCAATGCTTAAGAGCTTAGGTTTAAATGATTAAATCTTCAGCTGATTGATAAGATTAAAGGAGTCAACTTATGGCATTAACGCTAGAGCAAAAACAACAAGTTGTGGCTGAAGTGTCTGAAGTTGCTGCTAATGCTTACTCAGCAGTAGCTGCCGAATATCATGGTATTGGTGTTGCAAAGCTTACTAAGCTGCGCGAACAAGCCCGTGAAAAAGGCGTCGTTTTGAAAGTGGTAAAAAATACCCTAGCAAAACGTGCGTTTGAAGGCACTAAGTTTGAGAGCATGTCAGACCGTATGACTGGTCCATTACTTTTGGCTTTCTCTATGGAAGATTTGGGATCTGCAGCTCGAGTCATTTTTGACTTCAGCAAAGATCACAAAGCTTTAGAGACCAAATTGGTATCAGTTGGTGGTGTTGTTTATGGTCCAGAAGAGCTAGAGCGCGTATCGAAGCTACCAACTCGCGACGAAGCAATCTCTATCTTGATGGCTACTATGAATGCACCAGTTACCAAGCTTGTTCAAACTATGAACGCTGTTCCTAGTAAGCTTGTTCGCACGGTAGCAGCAATCAAAGACGCAAAAGAAGCTGCATAATTGCTTGTTTTAACGTAACTTTGACATCGCCGATTGCACTTTATTGCCAACACTATTTGAAAATTTGGCAAGCAATCTAAGCGATTTTAAAATCAATTAATTTTTATCAGATAACGGAGAGTTCTCATGGCACTATCTAAAGATGACGTGTTAAACGCAATCGCTGAAATGTCAGTAATGGATATCGTTGAATTAATCAGCGCTATGGAAGAAAAATTCGGCGTAACAGCTGCTGTTGCTGCTGCACCTGCTGCTGCTGGTCCTGCTGCTGCTGCTGCTGAAGAAAAAGACGAGTTTGACGTAGTTCTTGCCAGCTTTGGCGAGAAGAAAGTTGGCGTAATTAAAGCCGTACGTGAAGCTACTGGTCTTGGCTTGAAAGAAGCGAAAGATTTGGTTGAAAGCGCTCCAGCTCCAATCAAAGAAGGCGTTAACAAAGCTGAAGCTGAAGAGTTGAAAAAGAAACTTGAAGAAGCTGGTGCAACTGTTGAACTAAAATAAGCCTCGCTTATCTTAGTGTTGTACAAAAAAAGCTGGTAATGCCTTGCATTGCCAGCTTTTTTTTACTATAATTCGTAGCTTGACCTTTTGTGTCTGCCAACAGTCGTATGCAACATCACGGTGGATACCCATCAAAAGGACAGACGATATACATGCAAGCACACATGCCAGTTTTTGAAATCAGTTAATTTAAGCTAAACGTCCATAGATGTTTGGCACTTTTTTGTGTCTGCATGCTTTCCCATTAACACTATAGTTTATACTGATTCTAAAAGTTATAGTTACCCCGATTATTATTAATTCTGAAAAGCTATTAAGTTTAGGTTGTCCGTTTCGCAGGGTATTACTGTCAGTAGTTAGGCTTATAGACGGTACATATCAGCGACGATATTAGTTTTGATAGAATTGTTGGTTTTGAAAGAGCCGGTTTTTTGAAAGAAAAATGACTAAATACAATCAGTTTTGATAGCAGATAACTTAGAAATACCCTTGAACGAGTCATTTTTTCTTACCTCTATGAGTAAGTTTTGCCTAAAAAGTAATATGTTTTAGATGATGTGATATTGAATTTGGTTGTCTGAGTGGTCATATATACTGACTTAGATACCGATCATAAAATGAAAGTAAGGGTGCTAAGTAAGCACTGATAGCAGAAGTAGTAATTGACAAAAGATATCAACTGAACACGATTACCTGTTTTATATTATCGTTTACGTCGCCAAGTTTGCATCGTATTTATGCACGCTGGCCACGCTTTTAATTTGTTTCCACGTTTACTGTAAGGACTCTCGATGGCATATTCTTATACTGAAAAAAAGCGTATTCGCAAAAGTTTTGCTGAATTGCCCACTGTGATGGACATTCCCTATTTACTGTCTATTCAAGTAGATTCTTACGAGCAATTTTTGCAAGAGCACAAAAAGCCAAAAGCTCGTGAGAATACTGGTTTGCAAGCTGCGTATTCCTCTATTTTCCCAATTGAGAGTCACTCTGGTAATGCAGAGCTACAATTCGTTGAATATTATTTAGGCACGCCTGAATTCGATGAGCGTGAGTGTATCTTGCGTGGCTCAACATTTGCTGCGCCGATGCGCGTCAAAATCCGTTTGATCATCAAAGACAAAGACAGCAAAGATAAAGACAGCAAAGCGGCTATCAAAGATATCCGTGAGCAAAGCGTTTACATGGGCGAGATGCCTTTGATGACGGCTAACGGTACTTTTATCATCAATGGTACTGAGCGTGTTATCGTATCTCAGCTACATCGTTCACCTGGTGTGTTCTTTGATCATGATAAAGGTAAGTCGCATTCAAGTGGTAAAGTGCTTTATAACGCACGTATTATCCCTTACCGTGGTTCATGGTTAGATTTTGAATTTGATGCCAAAGACTTAGTTTTTGCTCGTATTGACCGTCGTCGTAAGCTATTGGCTTCAATTATTTTACGTGCGCTTGGTCTAACAACGTCTGAAATCTTAGATTTGTTCTTTGATAAAGTAGCCGTTTATAAAGGTGAAGAGCAGTTCGAGATTGATCTAGTTGCTGATCGCTTGCGCGGTGAGATGGCTCAGTTCGACATCGTATCACCAGAAGGTGATGTCATCGTAGAGCAGGGCAAGCGTATTAATGCACGCCGTATTCGTCAGCTTGAAGAAGCAGGTATGACGAAGATTGCGATACCTGATGAGTATCTCTATGAGCGCATTTTAGCTGAAGATATCGTGGTAAATGACGAAGTTATCGCTAAAGCGAATACTCTAATTGACCATGAATTATTGGTTAAATTAAGTGCATTTGAAGCCAGCGAGTCTATCAAAGAGTTCAGCATTCTATTCACCAATGATATCGATCAAGGCAGTTATATTGCCGACACTTTGCGTGCTGATAGTACGTCAAGCCGTGAAGAAGCATTGATTGAAATCTATAAAGTCATGCGTCCAGGTGAGCCACCAACGGTTGAGACCGCTGAAAAACTATTTGACAGTATGTTCTTCAACGCTGATCGTTATGACTTATCGAACGTCGGTCGTATGAAGTTTAACCGTCGTTTAGGGTTAGAGTTTGATAATACTGATGATCCAGACATCCAACGCGCTCGTAGCGTATTGACCAATGCCGATATCGTTAATGTCCTAAAAGAATTGATTGAGATTCGTAACGGTCGCGGTGAAGTCGATGATATCGATCACTTAGGTAACCGTCGTATTCGCTCAGTGGGTGAAATGGCAGAAAACCAATTCCGTGTTGGTCTAGTACGTGTTGAGCGTGCAGTCAAAGAGCGTTTAAGCTCAGCGGAATCTGATAACTTGTCACCACAAGATTTGATTAACTCAAAACCTGTTGCTGCTGCCGTCAAAGAATTCTTTGGTTCAAGCCAGTTATCGCAGTTTATGGATCAGAACAATCCATTGTCTGAAGTTACCCATAAACGCCGTGTATCTGCACTAGGACCCGGTGGTCTGACTCGTGAACGTGCAGGCTTTGAAGTACGTGACGTTCATGACACCCATTATGGCCGTGTATGCCCGATTGAGACTCCTGAAGGTCCAAACATTGGTTTGATTAACTCATTAGCGACTTTTGCAAAGACCAACAGCTTTGGCTTCTTAGAAACGCCATATCGCCGTGTGGTTGATGGTAAAGTAACTGATGTCATTGAGTATCTATCAGCGATTGAAGAAGTAGGTACGGTCATTGCACAGGCTGATTCACCAGTAACCGCAGAAGGCGCGTTATCTGATGAAATGGTCAGTGTACGTAGCTATGGTGAATTTGTCCGTATGCCACCGGAAAAAGTGACGCATATGGATGTGTCGCCAAGTCAGGTTGTATCGGTAGCTGCTGGTCTAATTCCATTCCTAGAGCATGATGATGCTAACCGAGCGCTTATGGGCTCGAACATGCAGCGTCAGGCAGTTCCTACGCTACGTGCTGATAAGCCGTTAGTAGGTACGGGCATGGAGCGTCACGTTGCGCGTGACTCAGGTGTTTGTGTGATCGCTAAGCGTGGCGGTGTGATCGAAGACGTTGATGCATCACGTGTTGTGGTTCGTGTCAATGAAGATGAGATGATTGCTGGTGAAGCTGGTATTGATATCTATAACCTTGTTAAATACACGCGTTCTAACCAAAATACTTGTATCAACCAACGTATTATCGTCAACCAAGGTGATGCTATTGCTGTAGGTGATATCTTAGCTGATGGTCCGTCAACGGATCTTGGTGAGTTGGCATTGGGTCAGAACATTCGCATCGCATTTATGCCGTGGAATGGTTACAACTTCGAAGATTCAATATTGCTGTCTGAAAAAGTGGTGAAAGAAGATCGTTTCACCACGATTCATATTCAAGAATTAACTTGTGTAGCACGTGATACCAAGCTAGGTACTGAAGAAATTACTGCCGATATTCCAAACGTTGGTGAAGCAGCTCTATCAAGTCTTGATGAAGCAGGTATCGTTTATATCGGTGCTGAAGTCGACGCTGGTGATATCTTAGTTGGTAAAGTGACGCCAAAAGGTGAAACACAACTAACGCCAGAAGAGAAACTCTTGCGGGCTATCTTTGGTGAAAAAGCGGCTGATGTTAAAGACACGTCGCTACGTGTACCAACATCAAGTAAAGGCACGGTTATTGACGTTCAAGTCTTTACTCGTGACGGCGTTGAAAAAGATGCACGTGCAAGAGCAATTGAAAAATCACAGCTTGATAGCTATCGTAAAGATTTAAAAGAAGAGCTACGTATCTTTGAAGAAGCGGCTCGTGGTCGTATTGGTAATCTTTTAGATGGTCAAAAAGTCAGCGGTGGTTCTGGTCTAAAAGCCGGTACAGTGATGGCATTGGCTGATATGAAAGATATGAGCCTTGAGACATTACTTGATATCCAACCAGTTGAAGAAGAAATCTCTGAGCGTCTAACGCAAATCGCTGAGTATTTGGTTGATAAGCAAAAAGACATCGATGTGAAGTTTGCTGAGAAAAAACGCAAATTAACCGCTGGTGATGACTTACAGCATGGCGTACAAAAAATCGTTAAAGTATATCTAGCGGTTAAGCGTCGTATTCAGCCTGGTGATAAGATGGCGGGTCGTCATGGTAACAAAGGTGTGGTATCGCGCATTATGCCAGTTGAAGATATGCCTTATGATGAAAATGGTAATACCGTTGACATCGTCTTGAACCCACTTGGTGTACCATCTCGTATGAACATCGGTCAGGTTCTAGAAACGCATTTGGGTATGGCAGCGAAAGGCTTGGGTGAGAAGATCGATGGTATGCTCAAATCGCAAGCAGCGATCAAAGATTTACGTGACTTCTTAGACAAAATCTATAACCAAGTCGGCGGTGAGCAAGTTGATCTTGATAGCTTGAGTGATGATGACATCATGGCGCTAGCAGATAACTTGCGCGCTGGTGTACCAATGGGCACAGCAGTATTTGACGGCGCAAGAGAAAGCCAAGTTAAGGATCTGTTAGAGCTTGCTGGTATGGATCGCGATGGTCAACAGACGTTGTATGATGGTCGTACTGGTCAGAAGTTTGACCGTAAAGTAACCGTTGGTTATATGTACATGCTCAAACTTAACCATTTGGTTGATGACAAAATGCATGCGCGTTCAACCGGTTCTTACTCATTAGTGACGCAGCAGCCACTCGGCGGTAAAGCTCAGTTTGGTGGTCAGCGCTTCGGTGAGATGGAAGTCTGGGCGCTAGAAGCTTACGGCGCGACTTATACGCTGCAAGAAATGCTGACTGTGAAGTCGGATGACGTTGAAGGCCGTACGCGTATGTACAAAAACATCGTTGATGGTGAGCAGTATATGGATCCAGGTATGCCTGAATCGTTTAACGTACTGACCAAAGAAATCAAATCATTGGGTATTAATATTGAGTTAAAACAAACCCATTAAGCACGGCTGACTGAAGCTACCTTTAACATAGCTTCAGTTAATTATTATCCTTAGTGGTCAACCTAAAAGCAGTATGCGCATCGCTGCTGCTTTTAGTGATTTGTCTCAACCCTATTCATTGCCTTCATTCATCTTATTTGCGTCAATAATACGCTATCAGATGATTATAAAGATAACGGAGAAGCAACTTGAAAGATTTACTCGATATCATGCAAAGCCCTACCGGCAACGGTAATCAAGAGTTTGATAGCATTCAAATTACTTTAGCCTCACCTGACGTCATTAAGTCATGGTCACATGGCGAAGTGAAAAAGCCTGAAACTATTAACTATCGTACGTTTAAGCCTGAGCGTGATGGTCTATTTTGTGCCAAAATATTTGGTCCAGTAAAAGACTTTGAATGTTTATGTGGTAAATATAAACGCCGTAAGTTCCAAGGCGTTATCTGTGAAAAATGTGGCGTAGAAGTGACGACTGCGAAAGTACGTCGTGATCGTATGGGTCATATCGACTTAGCCAGCCCAGTGGCGCACATTTGGTTCTTAAAGTCATTACCAAGCCGCATCGGTCTATTGCTAGACATGACGCTTCGTGATATCGAACGCGTCCTATATTTTGAAAGCTATATTGTTACTGAGCCAGGTTTGACTTCTCTAGAGAAGTATCAACTGCTTGATGATGAAGATTATTATAAAGCGCTTGAAGAGTTTGGCGATGAATTCACTGCCAAAATGGGTGCTGAAGCGGTTCAAGACCTATTGAAAGATATCGATTTGGATCTTGAAATCGATGATTTGCGCGAAGCGATTCCGCAAACTGGTTCTGAAACCAAGCTTAAAAAGATGTCTAAGCGTCTTAAATTATTAGAAGCCTTCCGTGACTCTAATAACAAGCCTGAGTGGATGGTGATGAACATCTTGCCAGTACTACCACCAGATTTGCGTCCGCTAGTACCACTAGAAGGTGGTCGTTTTGCGACTTCAGATCTAAACGATCTATATCGCCGCGTGATCAACCGTAATAACCGTCTAAAGCGTCTGCTTGAGCTGAGCGCCCCTGATATCATCGTACGTAACGAAAAGCGTATGTTGCAAGAATCAGTGGATGCCTTGCTGGATAATGGTCGTCGCGGTCGTGCGATCACTGGTAGTAACAAGCGTCCATTGAAGTCTTTGGCAGATATGATCAAAGGTAAGCAAGGTCGTTTCCGTCAAAACTTACTTGGTAAGCGTGTTGACTATTCTGGTCGTTCGGTGATCGTTGTTGGTCCAACGCTACGTCTACATCAGTGTGGTTTACCAAAGAAAATGGCACTTGAATTATTCAAACCATTTACTTATAACAAATTATTGTCTCATGGTTTAGCGACCACGATTAAAGCTGCCAAAAAGATGGTAGAGCGTGAAGAGCCGCAAGTGTGGGATATGCTGGCCATGGTTATCCGTGAGCATCCAGTGCTTCTTAACCGTGCACCAACGCTTCACCGTTTGGGCTTGCAAGCATTTGAGCCAGTACTAATCGAAGGTAAAGCAATCCAATTGCATCCGCTCGTTTGTACCGCGTTTAACGCCGATTTTGATGGTGACCAAATGGCCGTTCACGTGCCATTGACGCTAGAAGCACAGCTTGAATCACGTGCGCTAATGATGTCTACCAATAACATCTTGTCGCCTGCGAACGGTGATCCAATCATCGTACCGTCACAGGATGTTGTACTGGGTCTATATTACATCAGTCGCTCGTCTATCAATGCCAAAGGCGAGGGCATGATTTTTGCCACCGTTAATGAAGCATTGCGTGCGATTGGTTCAAACGATTTGCATGTAAACGCTAAGATCAAAGTGCGTGTCACCGAGACGCATATCGATGAAGACGGCAATGAGACTAAAGAAATCAGCTTAAAAGAAACGGTTGCAGGTCGTTTATTGATCTGGAACATCATGCCTAAAGGTATGTCTTTTGATGAATGTAACCAAGAGATGACGAAGAAAAACATCTCTCGTTTGATCAACTCTTGCTACCGTAAAGTTGGCGTTAAAGAAAGTGTCATGTTTGCTGACCAATTGATGTATCTTGGTTTTGCCCAAGCGACATTGTCTGGTGTGTCTATCGGTATTGATGACATGGTTATTCCACCACTGAAAAAGCAAATCATCGAAGTGGCAGAAGGTGAAGTTCGCGAAATCGAAGATCAATTCGAGCAAGGTTTTGTGACCGCTGGTGAGCGCTATAACAAAGTAGTCGATATCTGGTCACGTACCAATGACAAAGTCGCTAAAGCGATGATGGACAATTTGGCCACTGATAAAATCATGAATGCCAAAGGTGAAGAAGAAGAGCAGAAGTCATTCAACTCTATCTTTATCATGTCAGACTCTGGTGCTCGTGGTAGTGCGGCTCAGATTCGTCAGTTGGCTGGTATGCGTGGTTTGATGGCTAAGCCAGATGGTTCAATCATCGAAACGCCAATTAAAGCAAACTTCCGTGAAGGCTTGACCGTACTTCAGTACTTTATTTCAACGCATGGTGCACGTAAAGGTCTTGCGGATACGGCACTGAAAACGGCTAACTCAGGTTACTTGACGCGTCGTTTGGTTGATGTGGCACAAGATTTGGTTATTACCAGTGATGACTGTGGTACTGAGCAAGGCTTGCTCATGAAACCACATATTCAAGGTGGTGAAATCATTGAGAAGTTAGGTGAGCTAGTACTAGGTCGTGTTACGGCTCGTGATGTGACTTATAACGATGATGCCGATAAGGTATTGATTCCAGCAGGTACTTTGATCGACGAGCATTGGGTAAACGTGCTTGATAACAATGCGATTGATGATATCTGGGTACGCTCAGTTATTACTTGTAATGTCGAGCATGGTGTTTGTTCACAGTGTTACGGTCGTGATTTGGCTCGTGGTCATAAAGTGAATATCGGCGAATCAGTCGGTGTTATGGCTGCACAGTCTATCGGTGAACCAGGTACTCAGTTAACGATGCGTACATTCCACGTGGGCGGGGCAGCAAGCTCAGCATCAGTGGATAACAGCATCTCAGTTCGTAGTGCTGGTCAAGCGCATTTCGAAAACATGAAAACGGTTCAACATACCGATGGTCACTTAGTCATCGTATCGCGTTCAGCTGAAATCGCCTTGACCGATGAGCTTGGTCGTGAGCGTGAACGTTATAAAGTGCCTTATGGTTCTAGCGTGCTTGTGAAACACGAAGATCAGGTTGATGCTGGTCAAACCATCGCTAAATGGGATCCGCACACGCATCCTATTATCACAGAATTTGCTGGTACTGCACGCTTCAGTGAGATTACGGATGGCTTAACTGCTACCGTAAAAGTTGATGATGCGACGGGTATGAGCTCATTTGAGATTCTTGCTACTCGTGACCGTTCAAGTTCAGCAAAAGACTTACGTCCTGCGATTATCTTGAACACTGATGAAGGTAAAGAAGTGGTTTACTTCTTACCAGCTGAAACCATCATTCGCGTCAGCGATGGTGAAAAAGTAGCAGCCGGTTCGATTTTGGGTCGTGTACCACAAGCCTCTTCAGGTACTAAAGATATTACCGGTGGTCTACCACGTGTTGCTGACTTGTTCGAAGCACGTCGTCCGAAAGATCATGCCATCATGGCAGAAATGACAGGTGTGGTTAGCTTTGGTAAAGAGACCAAAGGTAAAAACCGCTTCATTATCACCAATGAAGATGGTGAGATTCATGAAGAGCTAATCCCGAAATGGCGTCAAATCAACGTCTTTGAAAACGAAACGGTAGCACGTGGTGAAGTGATCGCTGATGGTCCACAGAATCCACATGATATCTTACGTTTGAAAGGTCAGACTGCACTTGCTGATTACATCGTTAACGAAGTACAGGATGTTTATCGCTTGCAGGGTGTAAAAATCAACGATAAGCACATCGAAGTGATTATTCGTCAGATGTTGCGCAAAGTTGAAATTACCGATGGCGGCGATTCAAACCACTTCAAAGGCGATCAAGCAGAGTACTCTGATATCAAAGCATTGAATGCTAAGCTGGAAGCGGAAGATAAATTCCCAGTACAGTTCGAGCGTCAATTACTAGGTATCACCAAAGCAAGTCTGGCAACAGAAAGCTTTATCTCAGCAGCATCATTCCAGGAGACGACCCGTGTACTAACTGCGGCTGCCGTGACTGGTAAAGTGGATGAGCTACGTGGTCTGAAAGAAAACGTCGTTGTTGGTCGCTTGATTCCTGCTGGTACTGGTCTTGCTTATCATAAAGCACGCAAAGAGAAAGCGGAGCAAAAACTGCTAGATAAAGATCTTAAAGCAGGGTTTGACAATGCAGCATTTGATATGTCAGCGAGCACGGATAGTAAAGACTTTGCAAGCTTTGATGAAGCCTTTGCACAAGAGCTTAATCAGGATAATTAATAGTATTAAGCGTCTTTGATTTATTGTTAATGTGATAAAAAGCCAGCCTAAGTTGCTGGCTTTTTTGTGTGTGCAATAAAGTGAGAAATGCATGGTACTGTTATCTAAAAAAATAGTACACTGGAAAATATGCCCTAATTTACACTTCATATAAGGATAAGTCGCAAATGGCAGGTAAAACCCGCGTTGCCAAATATCAAGCAGATCGAACCAATCAAAAACTGTATTTCTGTCGTCTATCCTGCCAAGCAGCGGGAAGTACCGATGATAAGCAGCACTATCAAGCCCATTGTGAAACTGCTATTTTTCATCTATACGGTGCCTTTCTCGCATTTACCCAAGAGCTAGGTTATTTTTATAGTTTAAACATGAGCGCACCAACATTGTCAGATATTGAGCAAGCATTGAGCGAGCGTACCCAAGTATCGCCTGAGATTCAGCGGTTACAGCAGTTACAGCAGCAGGGTTTTTTGGCCAATATAGAGCGTGCGTATCAGCGTTGTCTGTACGCCGTGCCACCAGATACTATCGTAGATCAAACACCAAGCAATACTGCCTCGCCTGATCTTATTGTTAACGTTGTGACCTTGTCGAATCAATGGCTGCCAGATGAGACGACCATACGAGAATGGCGTCAGCAGTTTTTAGAGCTGATTGAGCAACTACGTGCTGGTATGGTTGAGTTCTAAAAATAGTTATTAAAATTTTATCTCATTTTTATCACCATTTTTAAAATGAGGACATGTCCTAGTTGACTGATGACTGTCCTTTAATAGAGTGGTATTGAGCAAAGTATTGAGTATAAAAAAGGCTTATTTAGCGAGTGCCAAATAAGCCTTTTTTTGCGTCATAAGTTTATGTTATTAATGGTTGTCTACTCTGGTATCGGTGGCATGCGCTCAACGGGTGTTACCGATAAAGGGTTTTGCGGCACACTATCATTACTACGACTGTTACTAGGTTTGGCTGCTTGAGAGCTAGTTTGTGCTTCAACAGGCTCAGCTGGTGGTGATTTACGCTGTTGAGTCTGCGTCTTAACTGGTTTTTCTGATTCGCTGCTATCCGTATCTTCATCATCGGCCAGAATACCATCATCAGTCATTTCTATAATTCTTTGCGTTTGTTTTTTCGATTTGGCGCGGTTATTGATAGATACCCATTGATGAGGCGTGTCTTTAAGTTGGGCTTTCATAAAATCCATCCAAACGGGTAGGGCTGCCACACCACCATATTCGCGACGACCCATGGTTGATGGTTGATCAAAACCCATCCACACGACAGTTGCATTGGTAGGATGAAAACCTGCAAACCAAGCGTCTTTTGCTTCATTGGTGGTACCGGTCTTGCCACCAATATCATCACGTCCTAAAGCCTTTGCTCGTACTGCCGTACCACGCTGTACGACATCACGTAAGATATCTGCCATCTCAAAAGCGACTCTGGGTTGTAAGATTCGAGGTGCTTGCTTAGCCAGTGCATATTGAACCGCTGGTGCTTTTAAGCGATCGGCCTGTGGGCTAGCATCATAAACCTTTAAATTTAGCGCTTTACCGTTTTGTTCAATGCTATCAATATTATCACTGTTTTCTAAGTTTTGTTCTTTAACCGTCACTTCATCATCGATAACACTGTCTTCATTTTCAACTGATTTCTTATAATCTTCGATGAGATTTCTATTGAGGTCTTCAAGTTTTTCATTGAAGCAGGTGGCACACGCTTGGCGTGGGTTTGCCTGAAAGAGAAGGTTATTATTATAATTATAAATTTGTTCGATAAAATACGGCTGTACACGGTGACCACCATTCGCGAACGTGGCATAGGCTGTTGCCATTTGTAACGGTGTTGCTTGTCCTGCACCTAACGCTAACGACAAAGTCGTCGGTAGCTTTTCTTTATCAAGTCCGAATTCATCTAATAGGTCGCGCGTATCAGAGATACCAATGGCTTGTAAGAGACGAATAGAGACTAAGTTACGAGATAAATACAGTCCACGGCGTAAAGTGATTTCGCCTAAAAAACGTTGATCAGAATTTTTCGGTTTCCAGTCACCCACTTGAATCGGTCGATCCGAAACAATGCTATCTGGGCGATAGCCTTTTTCTAGAGCAGCGGTATAGACAAGCGGTTTAATGGTTGAGCCTGGTTGACGCCAGCCTTGTAGAGCACGATTGAATTTACTGTGATTAAAGTCAAAGCCACCGACCAATGCCTTAACAGCGCCAGTTTCTGGATTCAAGGAGACCAGACTTCCTTGTAGTTTGGGAATTTGTCCCAGCTGCCAATTACCATTCGCGGTCGGTATCAAACGAATGATATCGTTTTTATTGACAATTTGGCGGGCGTTGTCAGGAAAGTAACCGATACGATTGGCAGAAATATACTTGCGTGCCCAGCTCATCCCAGACCAACCAACGGTCACATTTTCACCAGAGGGCATTGTCGCCTCAAAACTGCGAGCATTGACCTTGGTGACTTTGGCAGGAGTCATATTGCTATAGCGGCGGAAATTTTCTAGCGGTTCATCATTTGCTTCAGCCCCGCGCCAACCATGACGATGTTCGTAAGCCACTAAACCTGTCAGTACCGCCGCTTCCGCATCTGTTTGTGCTTTGCTATCAACGGTAAGGCGTACCCGCCATCCACTATGCATCACTTGCTCACCATAGCGATCAACTAAGGTAGAGCGTGTCATTTCTGCCAAATACGGCATATTGACGTCGAGCTTCTCTTTATAGAGGTTAATGCCTACTGGTGAGCTGATCGCTTCGTCGCGTTGTGCTTTGCTTATATAGCCTAACTCGTGCATGCGTCCAATGATCCAGTTGCGGCGAGTCAGCGCGCGACTGGGATTGGCAACAGGATTGTATTTAGAAGGGGCTTTTGGCAGGCCTGCCAACATTGCTGTTTCAGCAATAGTGAGGTTTTCTAGGGATTTACTATAGTATTTTTTGGCCGCGGCGCGGATACCATAAGCGCCTTCGCCTAGATAGATTTTGTTGACATAAAGCGTCAAGATATCATTTTTACTGAGTTCATCTTCTATTTTACGTGCTAAAAATAGCTCAACCAATTTGCGATTTAAGGTGCGCTCTGGACTTAAGAAGTAGTTTTTGGCAACCTGCATAGTAATGGTAGAGCCACCCGTTTGGCTGTCGTCATCAGTTACTACTTCTGTCATCGCGCGACCAAGACCCTTAATACTAATACCACTGTGCTGAAAAAAGGACGCATCTTCTGCTGCTAAAAAAGCATGAGTCAAATTTTCAGGAATATCTTCAAAAGTAACGGGTAAAGACAAACGGTTACCATATTGGCCAATGAGTTTGTCATCACTACTATATATCTGTAATGGCATCTCTAAATTTGCTGTTTTAATCTCTTGAATGCTAGGCAGGGTAGGCGATAAATACATCGCCATCCCGTAAAAACCAATGGGCACAGCCAGTGCTAAGATAACTGCTAATGCCAAGCAGGCGATAACAAGCCCCACCAAAAAGTGAATGAGACGGGCGGTAGCATTTTTTTTGGTCATAAGAAGACTTATCAATTAAAATTTGCAACAGATAAAACATTATACCTTGAACAAAATCAGCAGGTCATAATAAATGTGTAAGTTGACCTTAATAACCTGTTTAAATGCTTGAATCTATCTGTTAAGTAAAGTATTGTACTGAATTATTACAAATAACTATCAGATTGTACACTTAATATAAGGTATAGAGTTTGTGAGGCTATTTACTTCCAAAAGTCAGAATTTAATTGGTGTGGATATCTGTGCCACTTCAGTAAAGTTGGTTGACATACAGCGCCAACAGGGCATGTTTCATCTAAAATCTTATGGTATTGAAAGACTGCCAGAAGGTATAGTCGTCGATAAACTTCTTGTAGATACTGAAGCGGTTGGTCATATTATTGCTAACTTAGCTAAACGTTGTCATGTCGCTGGTAGTAGTGCTGCAACTGCCGTGTCAGGGTCAGCAGTAATCACTAAAATTATTGATATGGATGCTGCGCTAAGCGACGTTGAGCGTGAAGCGCAGATACGTTTAGATGCTGATCAATACATACCTTATCCATTAGAAGACGTCAACCTAGACTTTGAAGTTTTAGGGCCTTCTTTAGCAAGTGATGACATGGTGCAAGTCTTACTTGCCGCATCACGCTCGGAGAATGTTGACCAAAGAGTTGATGCCTTAACCTTTGGTGGTCTTCAAACGAAGGTCATGGATATTGAATCCCATGCGATAGAGCGTGCTTTTGGACTCATGGTAAATAACTTACCAAATGCCCCTGAGTTAGTGGCTTTGATAGATATTGGTCACAATCAAACGACTTTATATGTTGCTAAGAACGGTGAGTTTATCTATAGCCGTGAACAATTATTTGGTGGTGTTCAGTTAACAGAAGCGATACAAAACCGTTATGGACTATCTGCTGAAGAAGCGGCTGTTAGTAAGCGTGAGCGTACCTTACCAGATGACTACTATCTTGATGTGCTGACGCCTTTTATCGAAAATGCTATTCAACAAATTACTCGCTCATTGCAATTTTATTTTTCTTCAAGCCAATACAGTAGTATCGATCATGTGGTCCTTGCTGGTGGTAGTAGCTCTATTTCTGGTCTTGCTGGCATGGCACAGCAAAAACTTGGGGTGACTGTCAGTATTGCCAACCCTTTTACCAATATGACTATTGCACCAAATATCGATAATGAGCAACTGGCCATTGATGCACCAAGTTTAATGGCTGCATGCGGTCTTGCGTTAAGGAGCTTCGACTAATGGCTCGTATTAACCTATTACCTTGGCGCCAAGAAGAGCGCGAGCGTCGCAATAAAGAATTTCTCACGTTAGTAGTGGCAGTGACTTTGCTTACTTTATTGGCTGCATTTGCTTCATGGAGCTACTTTAACAACGAGCTTGATGAACAACTTGATGCAAACGCATTGATTGAAAAAGAAAATGCGCTTCTAGATACGGCTTTGACTGAAATTGATAGTCTGGAGCAGCGCCGTGAGGATATTATTTCACGTATGCAAGTCATTCAAGACTTGCAGGGTCGACGTCCTGTGCCTGTTCGTTTATGGGATGATCTTGCTAAAGCCATCCCGCCGGCACTCTATTTGAATAACCTCAAACGTGAAGGCGATGTTTTGACGCTGACAGGTCGAGCTGATAATCCAAATATTGTATCAAGTTTGATTCGTAATCTTGATGATAGTAAATGGATGGGTGATTCAGCCGTTAGTAATATCCAACAAAATATCAGTGCTTATGAATCTGCACCAGTGCTTAATAATACGGTCACCGCTGGCGAACAGCCGCGTCCTATTTATCCTGAAGACAGTTATGTACAGTTTGTGATCACGACCAAAGTACAGTCGGAAACAGCCGTTCCTGTAGAAGGTGCTGACGGTACCACTGTACCTGGAGGTGAGTTATGAAGCTTAACCGTAAAAAAAGCCTGATTAAAACCAAAAAAACAGCCCTGAAACCAAAGCAACAGTTTGATTTACAGGAGTTTCGCCGCAGTTTTGAGTCGTTAGACTCTGAAAACTACGGCAGCTGGCCATTACCTGTAAAGGTAACGGTAATAGGGCTTATCATCACGCTCATCGCAGCGTTGGCGTGGGCTTTACCGATTAGTAGTAAAATCGATGAGATCAATGCTGCTGAGAGCCAGCAACAAACGTTACTTGATAGCTATCGTGAAAAAGAATCACGCGCGCGTCATTTAAAAGCTTACCAAGAGCAAGTTGTCCAAATGGAAGCTGAGTTCAATACCTTACTCGATCAGTTACCAAAAGATACTCGTGTATCAGAGCTGGTAGAGGGCATTAACATGACGGGTGTCGGCAGCAATATACGTTTTCAAGACATTTCAGTAGAGCCTGAGATTGAAAACGAATTTTTTATTGAGCAACCTATCCGCATTGCTGCTTTGGGCGAATATCATCAGTTTGGTAGCTTTATTAGTGGTCTTGCCGCCTTACCACGAATCATTACTATGCATGATTTTGAGGTCAGCAATCCTCAGCCGACATTGGATGTTTTACCGGAGCTTAATTTGGTATTACAAACCAAAACCTATCGTTCAAAAGAAGCTGACCCTGAGGGTGATGAAACGGTTGCTGTCACTGACGCTGCAACCACTGATAATGCAGGAGGCAACTAATGAATATTCAAAAACTGCCTACGCTATTGGTTTTAAGCATGGCTGTATTGTCCATGACAGGGTGTGCGGATCGCATTGGTATGGCAGAGCAATCAATGACCGATATCCGTAATCAGCCAGCTCAGCCTATTGAACCACCGCCCAAAGCTGAGCTAGTAGAAGACTTTGTTTATAGTGCCAGCGCACAGCGCAGTCCATTCTTACCACCGAGTTTAGTCAATGTCCAAGGTCCTACCACTTCCATCGATGGTGTGCGTCCTGACATTACCAGAGTGAAAGAACCTCTTGAGCAATATGAGCTATCGCAACTGATTTTTCGTGGTGTCGTAATTTCACCTGAAGGTCAGCGATATGCGTTGGTACAACGCCCTGATGGTTCAGTCGCGAGTGTTAAAGTAGGTGATTATCTTGGACTAAATGACGGCCGTATTGTTGAAATCACGCCGACCCAGATTAACTTGATTGAAATTGTGCCAGACAGCCGCGCTGGGTTTGTTGAAAAACCCCAGTCGTTGGTTTCACCCATAAGCTAAGTCGGCAGATTTTTTGAGGAATAAATAATGACAGTACGCAATAACAAGGTAACGATGATGAGCAACCGCGTATCTTCTGCTTTTGCCATTTCAGCATTGGCAATCAGCATGGTAGCAGTGAGTAATAGTGCCCATGCCGCACAGCGCATTAACGAAGTTTCTGTGGTACAAATTGCACCAGCAGTGACGCAAATGCGTTTGGGATTTGACGGTTTACCAGTGTTACCTGCCGCCTATCAGCTTGATAACCCTAGCCGTTTGGTACTAGATTTTGAAAAAGTGCAGAATGGACTTGCTAGTCGCTTTAATGAATACAATATTGGTATGATTGATAAGGTCACGACGTTGAATAGTGACAGTACTACGCGCCTGATTGTTGAGCTAAAACAGGCAGGTAACTATACGACATCGATTGAAGGTAACGATTTACTATTGACCATTACTGATCCTAATCGTCCAGTAATGACCAATGATCCTATCCAAGACGTACTCAATGACAATAATGCGATCACGACGACAGCAGTCGTTACACCGATTGTAGAAACCAGTAGTGCATCGGCAGTCAATATAGCCAGTAAAACGGTGGTTAAAAATCAAGTGCCTGCTGATACCATGGTGGTCAGAGTTAACCCATTATTAAGCCCACAACTTGCTGCATCGCAAGTGAGTAAGCAATATAGCTATGATGGTTTGAGTGCCGTCAATTTTGCCGCAGGAAATGATAGTGGTGGCAACGTTAGCATCACACTTACCAATGAAGCCATTCCCGTTGATGTCCAACGTCAAGGCAACAAGTTAGTGGTACGCTTAACGGGTAGCACCGTGCCAAGAAATTTATTGCGCCGTTTGAATATTAATAGTGGTCTGGTTGATAGTATTGATACTAAAAACCAAGGTCAAAATGGTGTAATTACTATTAATGTTAAAGAAGATTATGAGTATCAGGCTTATCAATCAGGCAATCAGCTGAATATTAATATCAGAAAACCTGAGCTACTACGTGAGCCAACACTTGAAGAAAAAGTCTATAGCGGTGAAGCGCTATCTATGGAGTTTCAAGACGTTGAAATTCGCAGTGTCTTAGATATCCTAGCGCAGTTCACAGAAATGAATATTGTGGCTAGTGATTCAGTCGCGGGCAATATCACCTTACGCCTGATTAATGTCCCATGGGATCAAGCGCTAGATATTATTCTAAGGAGTAAAAATCTTGGTAAGCGTGAAAATGGCAATGTCATTTTGGTTGCGCCTTCCACCGAGCTTGCTGAGCAAGAAGCACGTGAGCTTGAAGCGCAGCAAGCGGTTGAGTCTTTTGCGCCATTACGCACAGAATATATTCGTCTTAGCTATGCAAAAGCGCCAGATGTTTTGACACTTATTTCTCAAGGCAGTGGCTCATCAGGTGGCAGCAATGCAAATGCTGCTGATAACAATACCTTATTGTCTAATCGTGGAACGGTAACGGTAGATGAACGTACCAATACTTTAATTATTAAAGATGTGGCTGACAGTATCGAAAATATCCATAAGTTGATTGGTAAAATTGATATTCCAGTCCGTCAGGTCATGATTGAAGCGCGTATTGTGAGTGCCACTGATAGCTTTAGTAAAGAGATTGGGGTTCGTTGGGGTATCTTGTCAAATGGTGCTGCTAATAACCGTAATTTATTGGTCGGTGGTAGTAATCAAACGTTATGGGATTTAAAAGACTTTGATGTAGAAACGACGACGGTAAATGGTCAAACGGTTTCTTATCCTTCATACGATATTACTCGTCCTGATAACTTAAACGTCGATTTAGGGGTTGCCAACCCCGCTGGTAGTATTGCCTTTGGCTTGCTTAGTATGTCAGATGTGATGCTTGATCTTGAATTGTCAGCACTGCAAGCGGATAATCGCGGTGAAGTGATTTCTACGCCGAAGATTCTGACAGCAGACAAGCAAACGGCGAAAGTCTCTTCAGGGACGCAGATTCCTTATCAAGAAGCGTCTGCCAGTGGAGCAACTACCACTAGCTTTAAAGAAGCAGCATTGAGTTTAGAGGCCACACCAAATATCACCCCAGATGGTAAAATCGGTTTGCAATTGTTAATCACTAACGGTACGCCAACCATTATTAATAATCAGGTTGCTATTGCTGAAGACTCTATTTCAACCAATGTTATTGTCGAAGATGGTCAAACGGTTGTGTTGGGTGGTGTCTTTAAGAATCGTACCAGCAATGGTGTTGATAAAGTACCGTTCTTAGGAGACCTGCCTTATATTGGTCGCGCTTTCCGTAAAGACGTGCGTAGTAATTCTAAAGAAGAGTTATTGATATTTATCACGCCAAAATTAATCAATGATGGTATTAGCCGCATAGATTAATCATTTATTGATTGGTTTTCGCTCAAAAGAAGCAAGCATCAACGCTTGCTTTTTTTATGGAAAAATTTTCATATTGATTGAATTTTACTAACAATAATCAACGCTCATTACTAGCCAGAATATCAATGACGTTGTATCATAGCTAATTTAGCTGAGTAAGTATTATGGTGGAGGAATTGCCGTCGGTGTTTTTAGTAGGGCCGATGGGAGCAGGGAAGACAACCATCGGTAAATTGCTGGCTAAGCAGTTGGGGCGCACCTTTGTAGACAGCGATTGGTACATTGAATCGCAGACAGGGGCTGACATAGCTTGGATATTCGCTAAAGAAGGCGAGGCGGGCTTCCGTGAGCGTGAAACGCGCGCCATCGATGAGTTGACTCAAAAAGACCAAATCGTTTTAGCGACCGGTGGTGGCGCTGTGATGTGTGCTGAAAACAGAGCGTTTTTGCATCAGCGCGGTATCGTGGTTTATTTGAATGCGCCAGTTGATGTGCAAATGGCTCGCACGGCTAAAGACAAATCACGACCACTGTTACAGCAGCCAAATCCTAGAAAAATCTTGCAAGATTTATATAGCACTCGTGATCCCTTATATCGCCAAGTCGCTCATATTATTATGCCAACTGGTCATACTTATCCCCGTCATATGGTCAATCAGCTTTTACAGCAACTAGAGTCGTTTACTGACTCGACTGCTATAGCACCAGAAGATAAAGAAAATTAACCATAATGATAAACTTTATCAAGGCGTGTCCTCATTTAAAAATGGCGATAAAAATCAGGACGCGCCCTAGTTAAGCTCAGCTACTTTTATCTTATTCAAAATGCTTAGGGAGTGTTTAATGGCAACGCCACTGTTTCATGACGGTTTAACGGTTCATACGCAAAGCCATGACTATCCAATCGTCATTACTGAGAAAACAGCGATAGATCGCAACAGTATGGCAAAGCTGATCACACCTTATATTCGTGGTCGCCAAGTATTGATTGTCACTAATGATACTGTTGCGCCTTTATACCTAAGCGCTTTAGAGAAAGAGTTAACAGAGCAGTTCACTGTGCGTGTTTGCGTATTGCCAGATGGTGAGCAATATAAGCATCAGACCAGTATCAATCAAATTTACGATGTATTGATGGCCGAGCATTTTAATCGTGACGTTACGCTTATTGCTCTAGGTGGTGGCGTTATTGGTGATATGACGGGCTTTGCTGCAGCAAGCTTTATGCGTGGTGTGAATTTTATTCAGATTCCAACCACGCTACTGTCACAAGTGGATTCGAGCGTTGGTGGTAAGACGGGCATCAATCATCCTCAAGGCAAAAATATGATTGGCGCTTTTTGGCAGCCGCAAATGGTACTTGCTGATATGAGTACGCTCAAGACTTTGCCAGCGCGCGAGTTGTCAGCCGGGTTGGCTGAGGTTATTAAATACGCGCTCATTATGGATGTCACGTTCTTAGATTGGCTGGAAGTCAATCTGCCAGCGATGATGGATTTGGATTTAGCGGTACTTGGTGATGCCGTAAAACGCTGCTGTCAGTATAAAGCGGATGTCGTCGCGCAAGATGAAAGAGAGTCAGGCGTGCGAGCATTGTTAAACTTCGGTCATACTTTTGGTCATGTCATTGAAACACATGAAGGCTATGGCAATTGGCTACACGGTGAGGCAGTCGCTGCTGGCATGGTACAAGCCGCAGAGTTATCACAGAAAATGGGATGGTTAACGGCCGAAGACGTTGCTCGTATTAAGCGTATTTTAACCTTGGCAAATTTGCCTATCACCCCGCCACGCATTGATACACAAACGGCGCTAAGCTTGATGGGACATGATAAAAAAGTAAAGCACGGACAAATCCGCCTGATTTTGTTAAAATCACTAGGTCAGGCCGTATTGACCAATGATTTCGATGAAGATCTTTTGCACGAGGTATTGTCACAATACCGCGTATAATGTCTTAAAGCTTTAGTGCTCGTGAATACCCACTGAACGCAACGGTTTAAAGCAGGCTGGCTCGCCGCTATTCTACTTACTGCGCATCTCTTGAATGCAGTCAACTTTATTTTCACCAAGGATACTCCCATGGCAGCTTCAAGATCGACGCCGCGTACCGCTAGCCAGTCATATCGCCGTCAAGCGTTGATTTGGCTGATAATGACCTTGCTGCTGGGTGTGGTCACGGCTCTGATTTGGATGTTTAGTCAAACGCCAGCAATGGGTGCCAAAATTGAAAATGCCCCCATATCAGCACCGCAACCATTGAGTGCTGAGCTTGAGCAGCCTTTAAAAATAGAGTCGTTACACGAGCTTGATACCGACGTGCAGCCCATTAGTTTTGATACGACGGTACGTGATTTGCGCAATTATCCTGCTGAGTTTAAAGACAAACGTTATTTGTTGGCGAATAAAGGTAAATGGACAGTGCAGGTGATGAATGTCGCCGAAAACGATGTGATTGTCAGTTATCTAGAAGGCCGCGCAGACCGTAATAAATTTGCTTATTTCCGTTATCTTGATGATGAAAATCAAGTCCGCTATATGTTAACTTATGGGCTCATGAGTAGTCCACAAGAAGCGGTTGGCGCGGCAAAACTGATAGACTTTAAGTTGCCAGCCAATGTGCGTGTGTTGCCAGAAGAGATCAATCGTTATGTCGGTATCATCGATAATTATGAACGCCCTGATCCAGTTAAAGATTTGAGCACCAGACGCACACGTTCTGTTGATCTAAAACCGACTAAGCGCGAAGTACCAGTGCGCCAGCCACTGCCAGAAACGGATAATGGGGACAATGCTGGTCGTAGCAGTCAAGAAACTGCCAGTAACAGCGACAATGAAAGTATCCGTCAGTCAGCGGATACCTCCGATACTTTATCGGTCACTGAAGAGCGTATTGTTGGCAATGAAGAGGAAGTATCATCTGTTACTACGCCTAAAAATGAAGGTAGTGGAACTAAGTCTGAACCAGAGAATAAAAAGCCAGCGACATCAGGCACTGAAAATACCACTAAAAAACCCCCAGTAGTCGCAACACCGAAGCCGCCAAATAGTACCAGTAGCACAAATTCTGGCGCAAACGCTCCTAGCAAGAATAGCAATCCTCCTAAGAGCAATAACGACAGCATAAAAACACTGATAGAAGACAAAACTAATTAGAGTATGTTTGTCCTTTGACCATATCGTTGATAGTTATGATAACCTCGTTATCACTATGATTGACAAAAGCCCACTGACAAGCTGGTTAGTGGGTTTTTTTGTGGAGCATCATAAAGCATATAATTAGTGCTAAAAATACATTTCCAAAAGAAGTTGATCTTAATTAAGTATCTCAACTAAGCCTTGTCACAGATACTATGTATCAAAATTTGCATAGAACATTGAATCATCCTATAACCAATAGTAATAAGTTCTCTTACAAAATATGGTGGGTGAATCGATAGAAAAGACTAGATTTTTTGTCCGTCATTAACTAATATAACTGTGGGCGACGTTCTGTATAGTTATCGTAAAAATTGTTTTTTAACAATGAATTGGTAAACTTCTATCATTTAAAAGATACGTTACTAAAATTTTTTGTCTCAAGCGTTGTCACTTGCTATCTATAATTAAGCTATCGCAAGTGGCGCAACCTCTCTTATTATCGCTCTCTTTAGAGTGAATGAAGCGCTTGATTACAGAGCGTCAGATATTCAAAATTAGTCAAATGCACGGTTATTACATGCGTAGTCAATCAGTCTGGATTGCTAGGCATGGTGTGATAACAAGTGACACTCAAGATAGCGACATTGCGTTATTGATGACTACGTAACGGGTATACAGGGCTGTATGTCATTGCCAAGGGCGACCGTTTACTATCTTTTAATATGTTAATGATCTATTGAAACATCATTCAATGACTGGGAGTGCCAGAGCTTTCACCTCAGTCTCAAAGTATGATGTCTATGAGCGTCACACCATTTATTAATTCGGATATACGAATATTAATTATTAGCCCGTTCTGCTTACGGTCTTCAGTTTATGATCTGCATTGGATGCATAAATTGCCCGTTCACCTAAAAGGACTAGCCATGTCAATGATTTCCTCGCAAACCCACCTGGCCACGCCAGATGATTTTTCTGATAACTGTGGTTTTGGTTTGATCGCTCATATTGAGGGACAAGCCAGCCATGATTTGGTAAAAACTGCTATTCATAGTCTAAGCTGTATGACCCATCGCGGCGGTGTTGCTGCTGATGGTAGAACGGGTGATGGTTGTGGTCTACTACTGGCGACGCCTATTGAGTTTTTTAGAGGTATTGCTGCTGAGCAAGGGTTCGCGATTACTGACAACTTTGCAGTTGGTATGATCTTTGTCAATTTAGATGAGACAAAAGCTCGTGATAGCCAGCAAGTGCTGAGCGATGAGATTGTCGCCCAAGGATTAGAGGTTGCTGGCTGGCGTGATGTGCCGCTTGATTTGAGCATCGTCGGTGACATTGGCCGTGAGACTTTACCTGATTTTAAGCAAGTGTTTGTCAACGCCCCCGATGATTTGGCAGCGGATGACTTTAATCGTAAACTGTTTGTCGCACGCAAAAAAGCAGAGCAGCGCTTGGCTGATGATGAGCTGTTTTATGTGTGCTCATTAAGCTGTCAGACGATTATCTATAAAGGTTTGGTGATGCCATCAGACTTGCCAGCATTTTTCTTGGATCTACAAGATGCGCGTTTGGCATCGCATATCGTGGTATTTCATCAACGTTTCTCCACCAATACCTTGCCGCGTTGGCCTTTGGCGCAGCCGTTTCGTTATCTTGCCCACAATGGCGAGTTGAATACCATCACAGGCAATCGCAACTGGTCTGAGGCACGGACGCCAAAACTAAAATCAGACAAACTGCCCAATTTGAATGAATTGACGCCACTGGTGAACAGTACGGGCTCTGACTCATCAAGCTTAGATAATATGCTTGAAGTCCTCATGTCAGGTGGTATGAATCTATTCCATGCGATGTCGATTCTCGTGCCACCTGCTTGGCAGAATGTCGATAGCATGGATATGGATTTGCGCGCCTTTTATGAGTTTTATTCGCAGCACATGGAAGCGTGGGATGGTCCAGCAGGTTTGGTGATTCAAGATGGACGCTATGCGGTCTGTATGCTTGATCGTAACGGTCTACGCCCATCGCGCTGGGTGACGACCAAGAACGGCTACATCACCGTTGCTTCTGAAGTTGGTGTGTGGGATTACTCGCCAAAAGATGTGTTGGCAAAAGGACGCGTTGGCCCTGGTCAAATGCTCGTTATTGATACTTTAACGGGTCAAATTTTAGATACTAAAGCGATTGCGACATTACTGAAAAAAGCCCATCCGTACCGTAAATGGCTGCGTGAAGAAGCAACCCGTATCCGTGATGATGAGCGTTTAGAGGAAGAGTTAGCAGCGCAAACATGCCGTGGTAATGAGCTAAAAACACTGCAAAAAATGTATCACATCACCAATGAAGAGCGTACTGAAATTATCCGCCCCAACGCCGAAAATGGTCAAGAGCCCGTCGGTTCAATGGGTGATGATACGCCCATGGCAGTGTTGTCGCAGCAAATCCGCCATGTCGGTGACTTTTTCCGTCAGCAGTTCGCACAGGTGACCAATCCACCGATTGATCCATTGCGTGAATCTATCGTGATGTCATTGCAGACCTGCCTCGGTGCTGAAACCAATGTGTTTGCGCCATCAGCGCGAGATGCACACCGTATTATTTTATCGTCGCCGGTATTGTCCGCCAGCAAGATGCAGCAACTTGAGACCTTGGGCGATCCAGCCTTTAAAATGGCGCGTATTGATTTAAACTATGATCGCACCCTTGAGTTATCAGAAGCCATCATGGCTATCTGCGAGCAAGTAGCTAACAGCATCCGAGCTGGTCACACTTTGATTGTGTTGTCTGATAAAGACATCGATGCCGATAAAGTACCAGCCAATGCCATCATGGTGACTGGTGCGGTGCATCATTATTTGATTGGTCAAGGTATTCGTACTGATGCTAATTTAATCATTGAGACTGGTTTGGCGCGCGACTCGCATCAAGTGGCAGTCTTGATTGGTTTTGGTGCGACCTGCGTTTATCCTTATTTGGCTTATGATGTTATTGATGACTTAGTAGCGACTGGTGAGCTGCTTGGTGATCCGATTCAAGCGCGGGTTAATTTCCGTAAAGGCTTGGATAAAGGCTTGCTAAAAATCTTATCAAAAATGGGCATCTCGACCATTGTCTCTTATCGCGGCGCGCAGTTATTTGAAGCAGTGGGTCTCTCTGAAGAGGTGGTGAGCCTGTGTTTCAAAGGCGTACAGAGTCGTATTAAAGGTGCGACCTTTGCTGACTTAGCTGCCGATCAAGCACAGCTAGCGGCGAATGCTTTCAAGCGCCGCGCGCCACTCGATCAAGGTGGCTTACTGAAGTTTGTCTTCAACAAAGAATATCATGCCTTTAACCCAGACGTGATTAATAGCCTGCATACCGCGGTTCGTACGGGTGATTATGATAATTATCGTAATTATGCCAACTTAGTGAATAGCCGTCCTGTGGCGACCTTGCGTGATTTATTGCAATTAAAAACAGATAACTCTATCGATGTGAATGACGTAGAGGATATCTCAGCTATTCTGACGCGCTTTGACTCGGCGGGCATGTCGTTGGGGGCGTTGTCACCCGAAGCCCATGAAGCGATTGCCATGGCGATGAATACCATCGGTGGACGTTCAAACTCTGGTGAGGGCGGCGAAGATCCAGTACGTTATGGCACGCTGCGTAACTCAAAGATCAAACAAATTGCCTCGGGTCGTTTTGGCGTCACCCCAGCGTATTTGCGTTCAGCAGAAGTGATGCAAATCAAGGTTGCACAGGGTGCCAAGCCGGGTGAGGGTGGTCAGCTGCCGGGTGGTAAGGTCAATGCTCTGATTGCGCGCTTACGTTATTCTGTACCGGGTGTGACGTTGATTTCACCGCCACCGCATCATGATATCTATTCTATCGAAGATTTAGCACAGCTGATTTTTGACTTAAAACAAGTCAATCCAGATGCCTTGGTATCGGTGAAACTGGTCTCACGTCCGGGCGTTGGTACTATCGCGACTGGTGTGGCAAAAGCCTATGCCGATTTAATCACCATTTCAGGCTATGATGGCGGCACAGCAGCCTCTCCGCTATCGTCTATCCATCATGCAGGGTCACCATGGGAGCTAGGACTTGCTGAGACCCACCAATCACTACGAGTAAATGGCTTGCGTCATAAAGTTCGTATTCAAACTGATGGTGGTCTAAAGACAGGACTTGATGTGGTAAAAGCCGCTATCCTTGGGGCAGAAAGCTTTGGCTTTGGTACCACGCCGATGATAGCCGTTGGTTGTAAATACCTACGCATTTGCCATCTTAATAATTGCCCGACTGGGGTTGCGACGCAAAAAGCCAAGCTACGTGACGAGCATTTCATTGGTGAAGCAGAGATGCTCATTAACTTCTTTAAATTTGTAGCAACGGAAACGCGCGAATGGCTTGCCGCCCTTGGTGTGCGTAGTATGGAAGAGTTGGTCGGACGGACTGACTTGCTTGAAGTATTAGAAGGCAACACGGATAAGCAGCGTCATTTGGATTTAACGCCATTACTATTTAGCCATCCGGCCAGTAGTGGTAAAGCCCAAACCTGTCAGGTTGAGCGTAATGAGCCGTTTGATAAAGGCTTACTTGCTGAACAGATGATTAGTGATATGCTGCTCAATATTCGTCAAGGTAATGGCGGCGATTATAGCTATTATGTCGGTAACTGTGATCGCTCTATCGGCGCGCGTATCTCTGGTGAGATTGCGCAAGTATGGGGCAACCTTGGCATGAGTGATATGCCAATTAAGCTGCATCTGACTGGTACTGCTGGGCAGAGTTTAGGCGTCTGGAATGCAGGTGGTCTAAATATTGAGCTAGAAGGCGATGCCAATGATTATGTCGGCAAAGGCATGGCTGGCGGTGAGATTGTTATTTATCCACCAAAAGACTCAAGCTTTACGGCGCAAGAGACCGCCATCATTGGTAATACCTGCTTATATGGCGCAACGGGCGGCAAACTATATGCAGCTGGTACTGCTGGCGAGCGCTTTGGAGTGCGTAACTCTGGCGCGCACGCAGTCATCGAAGGCACAGGCGATCATTGCTGTGAATATATGACAGGTGGTATTGTCACTATTCTTGGGCGTACGGGTCTCAATTTTGGGGCAGGTATGACAGGTGGTTTTGCTTATGTGCTCGATATGGAAGGGGACTTCTTTGACCGTTGCAATCATGAGCTGATCGATCTGAATCGTATCTCAAGTGAGCAAACCGAAGAGCATCGTATCCATTTGCAGCAAGTGATCGAAGCGCATGTTAATAAAACAGGCAGCGCGTGGGGTCAGACGATATTGGCTGACTTTGAGCACTATGTTCGTAAGTTTTATTTGGTGAAGCCTAAAGCGGCAAACATTGCGAGCCTTCTCAAAACCACCATGGCTGACCCACAATAGCTTTGCTTGGATTATCCAATGTTCCGCTTTTAAAAGCCTTTTAACTTAGAGGTTTTCAGCAGGTAAGTGACAGTCACGATATAAACCTCTTAATTTTGCGATAAATGAGACATCGTTGACTGTCACCGCCCACTTTAAAAAAGCTTGATATAAAAAGCCTCATATTAAAGAGACAATACCATGGCAAAACGCTTAGAAAATAGTTTTCAGTTTTTAGATGTACCACGGCTTGAGCCGACCAAAAAAGACATCGCCACGCGCTCAACGGAATTTGTTGAAATTTATAAACCGTTTGAGAGTGAAGCCGTTGCGCAGCAGTCGCACCGCTGTCTGGAGTGTGGTAACCCTTATTGTGAATGGAAGTGCCCTGTGCATAATTACATTCCTAACTGGCTCAAATTGGCCACCGAAGGGCAGATATTTCAAGCGGCTGAATTGTGTCACCGCACCAATACGTTGCCTGAGGTCTGCGGCCGCGTCTGTCCACAAGATCGCTTATGTGAAGGCGCTTGTACCTTAAATGATGGCTTTGGCGCTGTGACCATTGGTAATGTCGAAAAGTACATCAACGATACCGCCTTTGCACTTGGCTGGCGTCCGGATATGTCTGATGTTGTTTGGACAGACAAAAAAGTCGCGATCATCGGTGCAGGGCCAGCAGGTTTGGGCTGTGCGGATATACTCGTTAGAAACGGCGTAAAACCAGTTGTGTTTGATAAGCGTCCTGAAATTGGTGGTTTACTGACTTTTGGTATTCCAGAATTTAAAATGGAAAAGGACGTCATGCGTAACCGCCGTGTCATCTTTGAAGGCATGGGCATGGAATTTCGTCTTGAGACAGAAATCGGTACTGATATTAGTATTGATGAACTGTTAAGCGAGTATGATGCGGTATTTATGGGCATGGGTACTTATACTTATATGCGCGGTGGCTTTGCTGGTGAAGAACTAGAAGGCGTTCATGATGCGCTAGATTACCTAATTGCCAACGTCAATCGCTGCAACGATTGGGAAAAAAATCCTGAAGAATATATCGACTTTAAAGGTAAAAGAGTGGTAGTGCTAGGTGGTGGCGATACTGCGATGGATTGTAACCGTACCAGTATTCGCCAAGGCGCTGAGCAAGTCGTCTGTGCCTATCGCCGTGACGAAGAGAACATGCCAGGTTCGCGCCGCGAAGTGGTCAATGCTCGAGAGGAAGGCGTTGAGTTTCTATTCAATCGTCAACCGACAGAAATCATTGGCTTAAATGGTAAAGTGAATGGCGTGAAAGTCGTCACGACTCACTTGGGTGCGCCAGACAACCGTGGTCGTCAGCGTCCTGAGCCGATTCCTAATTCAGAAGAAATTATCCCATGTGATGCCGTAATTATGGCTTTTGGCTTCCGTCCTAGCCCTGCTGACTGGTTTGAGTCTCAGCAAGTGGCAATGGACAGCTCTGGTCGCGTGCTGGCAGCAGAAAAGCAAACCTTTAAATTCCAAACCAAAAACCCCAAGATATTTGCTGGTGGTGATATGGTACGTGGTTCTGATTTGGTCGTGACCGCGATTTGGGAAGGTCGTGAAGCCGCTGAAGGTATTTTGGACTTCTTAGAGGTATAATGGGTTTGGTTTACATCCAATTATTGAACACTCTATTTCGATCTCAAACGTCTTTTGCCTTTTAACAGGTAAGAGACGTTTTTTTTGATATCAGCAGTAGATGATGGTTCGATATTACTTTTCATTGACTATATATTCTTCAATTAATAAGAGTACCTGTGCGTGAAACCAAAAATTTGGCAACGATTTACTGCACCATTCATTGAACCTTATGCGCGCTATCAGCACGCTGATATCTTGCACGCCATACGTATCGGTGCAGCCATTGTACTTGCGCTGTTAGCCAATCAAATAAGCCATTTTCCACATGGGGAATGGACGACGATCACCGTCTTTATTATTTTAGGATTGCTACAGTATCAAGGCGCTATTTATACCAAAGCCAAAGAGCGAGTACTAGGCACGGTTTTGGGTATTGTCGTGGCATTTGCAATCTTATGGTTCAATAAAGGGACGGGTGCTTGGCTAGGGATAGAGTACCTGCTTATTGGTATCATTAGTGGGATTATTGGTTATTTTTCGGTCAGGCGGCTAGGGTATACTGGATTACTCACTGGCATTACTATGCTGATGATCGTCTCTAATTTGAATCAAGTTAATATGGCGCAAGATGGTGTCTATCGTGCACTCAATATCTTAATCGGTACAGGTATTGCGGTCATGGTGACAGTGATCTTACCTCTAAAGTCGACGTTGATGTGGCGATTTTTATTGGCAAATAATTTAGAAGCCTGTAGTAATCTTTATGCTGGTGTCGGACATCATATTGATGCTGAAATAGTGGCTCCCAAGTCGCTTGTCTATACTAGAGCAAAAAGCTCAGCTAGCCTGTCTTATCCTCAAAATAGCACTACTGCAGATATGCCTGTCAATAAAGCGTTGATAAAATCGCTGCAGCAAATAAACAAGCGATTACTCGCAGTACGTCCACATATCGCTGCAACAGCAAGCGAGTCCGGCATTCATAAAGAGACGATAGAAACGATTCAGCGTACCCATCGCAATATCATCGGTACCATCGATTTATTGCTCAGTGCAGCACCGCGTTTGGCGAATATCGATATCGACGATGATAATCATACGCTACTGATTCACTATCAACACGAGCTCACCCAAGCCATGCAGCATATCGCGGCAGTACTACGCAGTCCAAGCGATCAGACTTTTCGACCTATTACGCGTATTGCGCTATCAGAATATCCTAGCGTACAGTATGCAACGTTTGAGTGGCAAGGATATTTTTGGTTGACGCAAACGTTGCAAGCACAACTGCAACAGTTAAGTGATCTGCTACAAATGACCAAACCGCAGTGGTATGCTGCTTCTGGTCTGCGCTATCAAAAGCGTGAACAGCGTAGAATGAAAGAGCAGGGGGGCGAGTCCGATTTACACTTGTAAATATAGGAGATGCTGGCAAGTATTTGTCAGCACCTTTCAGCATTACCAATAGCCAAATGCTATGTTGTTAGGGTGTTTTTTTGTCGTTATGTGCTAGCATGTTTTGACCTTCAGCGTCTTTTATCTTTTAATAGGTAAAAGGCGTTATTTTTTGATCATGACTTTATCATCGCTTTATCATCGATTTATCAATAGTTAAGCCAGTAGCTACAATTTAACCGATTTTTTCTTCCTTCACTTATAAGAGATGCCCTGCGTGAAACCGACTTTTTGGCAACGATTTACCGCCCCGTTTGTAGAGCCTTATGCCCGTTATCAGCATGCAGATGTTTTGCATGCCATACGTTTGGGTCTGGCTGTACTTATTGCGCTCTTGTTAAATGAGTTTACGCACTTGCCGCATGGTGAGTGGACGACCATTACCGTGTTTGTGATTTTGGGTTTGTTACAATATCAAGGGGCGATTTATACCAAGGCTAAAGAGCGGATATTGGGTACTTTGCTTGGGGTGGTGGTTGGGCTTAGCTTCTTATGGCTGATTAAAGATATCGGTGGCTGGCTGTGGTTGTATTATGGGCTGATTGGCATTATCAGTGGCATTATTGGTTATGTGGCGGTCAAGCAATTGGGCTATATCGGTCTGCTGACAGGTATTACCATGCTGATGATTGTGTCGAGTCCTGACCACAGCAATATTGCCCAAGATGGCTTATATCGCGCGTTCAATATTTTGCTTGGTGCAGGAGTAGCGGTGGCCGCAACGTTAATTTTACCGTTGAAGTCGACGTTGATGTGGCGGTTTTTATTGGCCAGTAATCTTGAAACCTGCAGCAATTTGTATGCAGGGGTGGGCAATCATATTGATGCGGATGTCTTAGTGCCCAAGCCGTTTAAGTATAGTAAGGCGACCAGTTCGGCCAGTATTATTTATCCATCGAACAGTTCTATACCAGATACACCGGTCAATAAATCTTTGGTCAAGGCGCTACAAAAAATCAATAAGCGTTTGCTAGCTGTGCGTCCGCATATTGCAGCGACAGCGAGCGAATCGGGTATTGAAAAGGAAACACTAGAAACCATTCAGCGTACCCATCGTAATATCATTGGTACCATTGATTTGCTGTTAAGTGCGGCACCGCGTTTGGCCAATATTGAAATTGACGATGAAAACCATATTTTACTTATCCATTATCAGCACGAATTGACGCAAGCGATGCAGCATATGGCAGCTGTATTGCGTAGTCCAAATGATGAAGTATTTCGACCGATTACGCGTATCGCGGTATCAGAATATCCAAGTGTAGAAAACTTAGGCTTTGAATGGCAAGGCTATTTTTGGCTCACGCAAACCTTACAAGTACAATTGCAGCGGCTCAGTGATTTATTGCAAACGACTAAGCCGCAATGGTTTGCCGCCTCTGGTCTGCGCTATCAACGCCGCGAGCAGCGCCGTATCGAGCACAAAGGTAGTGAAACCGATTTGCACTTATAAATTAGTCAATCCTATATAAATCAGATACGGTGTCAGGCTCGCTTAGTCTACTATTGGTAGTACTTTCGCTCGCCTTCCTTGTATCCAAATTATATTGAACCGACTATAAAAGCTAAATAACAGCCAATAAAGAATAAATAAAAAACGCTGACTCTCCCAAGTCAGCGTTTTTATTTAAACAATATTTTAGGGTGTGTTCTTCTAGCCTTCTATATTAACGACCAGTTTTTAGCTTATCCCAATACTGCTGATAGACTTGCAATGCTTCATCGCCGACATCTTCTTGGAACTCCGCTTTTGCCAGTACGTCTTTGCTCGGATAGATGGTTGGATTGTTTCTCACCTCTTCTGGCATCATCTCACGCGCAGCCATATTGGGTGACGCATAACCAATCTCTTCGCTGACGATTTTAGAGTTCTCAGGACGCAGCAAGTAGTCAATAAACTTGTGGGCTGCATCAACTTGTTTGGCGTTTTTCGGAATCACAAAATTATCCATCCACAAGATAGCGCCTTCAGTTGGATATTTATAAACCAAGCTGGTCAAGCCTTCGTTATTGGCGATAATTGCCTCGCCATTCCAACTCATACCAACCGTGGTTTCGCCTTCCATATAAGGCATACGCGAGGCATCCGAGTTAAAGGTCTTCACATTTGGCATCAAGGTCGTGAGCTTCTCATAAGCGGCTTTGATTTCGTCAGGATTTTTACTATTACCTGAATGCCCAAGGGTCAATAGCGCCATGCCAAACACTTCGCGCATATCGTTCATCAGCATCACTTGCCCTTTATACTCAGGACGCCATAAATCGTTCCAGCTATTTACGGTTGCAGGATCGACCTTGTCACCATTAATGGCAAGACCGGTGCTGCCCCACATATAAGGAATCGAATATTTGTTCTCTGGATCAACCTTGGTATTGGTAAAAGACGTATCAAGATTCTTAAAATTGCTCAATTTGGATTTATCGAGCTCTTGCAGCAAGCCTTCTTTGGCCATTTTTTCGACATAATATGTTGATGGGATGGCTAAGTCATATTGGCTAGAGTCATCGAGCAATTTAAGCTTGGCGTACATAGCTTCGTTAGAATCAAAGGTGGTGTAATTGACCCGAATGCCTGTCTCTTCAGTAAAGCCGTCAAGGATTTCTTGCGGCATATACTCTGACCAGTTATACAGATTGAGCGTTTCAGCACTCGCTGCTGTACCATCAGCCGCCGTATTATCTGACTTACTACAGCTAGCAAGTGCTAGCCCAACAGCCACGGCTAATAGTGCTTTTGGTAGTATACGAGCGCTACGAGCAATGTTGTGGGGCGATGATGAATGAGTCAAAATATCTCTCCTAAATAAGAATGATGCAAATGAGTAAAAAGTTAAATGATAGATAATGGAAGCTAAGGGCTAAATACCTAAGTGCTGAATATAAGGTATCGAGCCAGTTGTGAAACTATTATGGCTATGATTGTTAAGAATTTAAAGGGCAAGGAAGACATTCGTTCTTCATAATATTGCTAAAAGTGGCGCTGATGAATGGCTGAAGAATCTATAAAAGCACAAATATGAGATTTACTGCTGAATTTGAGTAAGATAATAAGCGTAAATAATCATGCTATGATGAGAGCTGCTTTACCCTTAAGCCATGAGTTTACAACGTGGTTTTTATAAGGTGCAAAGAGTACCGATAAAATAAAAATAATCGAATGTTAATTAAATGGTTCGAATTAAAAGAGGCAAAAGATGAATAATCGTAAACGCGCTGGACTGATTACTGCTGTGCTTGGCATAATTGCCTTTATGACCATGTTTAACGCTGGCTCGCCGACACCTATCGTTAATTGGCCGGTTGAAACGTACATGGGTTTGGCATTTACGATTGGCTGGTTGAGTAATGTGCCTGTTTGGTTGGCCTATATGCTGGCAGCGGTGGTGCTTATTTTGATTGTTGTTGGATTTTATAAAATCGGTAGTTGGGTTTATAGTTTAATGACGAAGCGTGATTAGATTTATCTAGGACGTGTCCTCATTTTTAAAATAAGGACACGTCCTAGATAAATAGCAATTTGCAAAGTCTGATTATTAAGACGTAATATGAAACTGCTCAAGTACCGACTGAATACCGCGCTCCTCAATCGTACCCGTAACAAAGTCTGCACGCGCAATCAACTCTTGCTTTGCATCACCCATCGCCACCGCATAGCCAACCAAGTCAAACATCTCTAAATCATTCATCCCATCACCAAACGCCATACACTCACTGGCATCTACCCCATAGTATTGACAGACGTCTTTAATGCCTCGCGCCTTGGATGCCTCTATCGGTAAGATATCTGCGCCGATATGATGCCAATGGACGAGCTTTAAATCGTACTGGGCAAAATCGACGTCCTGCATTTTCTCTTGTTGATTGTTAAAAAATACTGAGCATTGATAGACGGTATTCCCTTTATGGTATTCAGGGTCAACGATAGAGTTTGGCGTGATGGCATTAAACTCGCGCAAGCGCTCATTTTCACCTGACCAAGCGAGATGGGTGGCAGAGTCAAACTTATGAATCAACTCGCTCTGTTGGCACAGACGCACGATTGTATCCGTTTGCTCAGCGGATAACGGATAGTGGCTAATCCGACCCTTTTTATCAAAACTATACTGTCCATTCATACAAATAATCGCATCTAAGACATCAGCTTCGAGTAAAGCTAAAATATCTACTGGCAATATGGCTTTGGAGCGTCCCGTTGAAATCACCAGCTTAATATCAGTACCTGCAAGCTGCTCAAGGGTCGCTTTGTTGTGTTCGGCAATGATGCCATTGCGGCTCAAGGTATCATCGATGTCAAAAAAGATGATCTTGGGTGTCGGAGTCTTGATAGTCATACTTTCTTTGGCGATTTTGTCTTCGATAAACATGATGATCCTATTGTTTTTTAGTCGTTTGAATACCAATGATTTAGATACTACTACAACACACCCAAAGAGATAAATACCTATAGAGTAACCTGCGATGATGCAAATTTGGCTACTGCTGCGGTATTCGCTTTGCTGGCATTGCGATTAATTTGCGCTTATTCGAAGGGTTAACAAAAACCCTAAACGATATAATTAACTTAATAGTGGCTATTTATTATAAGGTTAAGATTAACGATCAATATCAGTTAACAAAATGATGAACGGTTTTTATCAGTGTATCCGCTATCTAAAAGAGCTAGTATGAAAATTTTTACCTTAAAATCAGTCACCATTTTGACGGCTTTAGCAACATTGGCACTATCTGCCAATGCCTTTGCAATGGATGTTAAGTTTAACGATGCTGCTTGGAATGGCAAAAAAATACCTGAAGGGCAGCAGTGTCTAAATTATGATGGCAAAAACCCAGCCACGCCGAGCATGACGGTCTCAAACATACCGATGGGTGCGGAGAGCTTGGTTTTCGTTTACAACGATGTGAGCAATAAACGTATGCAACATGGTGAACATGGCATTGTAGAGTTTAACCTACCAGAAGGTGCTACGAATGCTGAGATTCTACGTGTGTTTGGGCATACTTATGAAGTGCCAGTTGGGATTGAGATGGTCGCGGAATATCGTAGCCGTACAGGGGAAGCGGGAGGGGCGTATAAACCACCTTGTACAGGTGGCAAAAACCATCTGTATACGGTAGATGTGCAGGCAAGGCGATAGTTTGCTTGCTGAGACAACGGTTGAGATGGGTCGGTATTGATGCTTTGATCGTTTTAATGAGCGTAAAAAAGCCGTCTATGCCGTGTGTATAGACGGCTTTTTGGTAAGAGTAAGTGAAGTTTGCAACGTCTGAGCCATGAGTAAGCGTGGGTCAGTCGTATGTTAGGGTTGAGACCGTGCTATAGGAAAATATAGATTAGACTTGTTAATTATTAGAATAATGATATCGCAGTCATTGTGCCAATTTTTATAGTACAATTGTACTCTGAGAAGTAACAGCGTTCTAACTCATTAAAATTCCAATGCTTATTTCTAGAAATACAATGATGTTAGATGACAAAAAACCACTAAGAAAAAATTTTTATTGATTATACTTTATCTTAAATTAGATCAGGTTTTTATAAATAAGGTTTCTCATGACTATAGCGACAAGCCATACGCCAGAAAGCAAAAAAATAAATGGCGAGCATATTCTTATCAACATGATATATATCGCCAAAAATGTCGACCTAGATTCGGGAATCGAGCTGACTCGTGCACTTGAGTATTGGCGAAGGTATTTTGAAGAAAACAATATAGCTTCAGCTTCAGCTTTAGTCATTAGTGAAGGTTATTTCGTTCAAAGTTTTCAAGGGACAAGACCCGCTATCAATACTGCCTTAGAAAAGATACTTGACGAGCATTCAACCATTTTTCCCAATATTGTTAATATAGAGGAAATAGAGTCGCGTCAATGGAATGGGTTTTTAGTGAAACATCTAACATCAAGCGCTGAAGATGAAGAGTATGCTCTCAAAAGCTTCTCAGCAGGTTCTGACTATAATCCCTATCTAATGACAAGTGCTCAGATTAAAAGTTTTTTGACAGCAGTTTTTAAAGATGCTGAATCCAATAAGCCTTAGATAAGTTCTCTATTATAACTAGCGTAAAAAAGCCGTCTATACCTTGTGTATAGGCGGCTTTTTAGTTGTTTTCAATATCTTATATTTATAGATCGTAAAGGTTGAGCGTTGTACTTCTACATATGTTGTGTACTATTACTTAAATCATTTTACTATTCAAAATGTGTCGACTAGAAATGAATGATGATACTCCATATAAATAAGGGACTATATGTATAAAAAATTACCTCTATTATTAGTAACGCTTTTAGGTTCATCAATCGTATTAAATAGTTGTGCGACTGCAAGTCTTGTAAGTTACACTAAAACTAATCATGTGGAAGAGCATGTAAAAAATGTCTTATCTGAGAACGTTATTGCCGTTGGATATCCTAATAAGCCAATAAAAGGATACGAGGATGCTATGATTCTAGCAGGTAAAAACTATAGTTTTTTAGTGCAACCTGCGGTCGACTCTCACACATCTTCTGATATATTTAGAAGAATTTTCGCTCAAGTAGATTTAGGCTCACTATATATCGATACTCTACCCTCATACTCAACTTACAATGTTCAGCAAAAAACTCAAGCCAATTCAAACCAGTTAGTTATTAATATAGATGGTAATAAAACAAGTAAGATTAAAGATATACCAACATTTATTGGCTTGTTGTATGCAAAGCCAATAAATGAAATAAAGCGCAATGAGCAGTTACAGTTGGAAAATTTCGGTTTTGAGTGTCAGACAGCAATTATTGCCGAGCAACAAAATATGATTTGTCAGCGTATAGTGCGCATTGAGCTGACAGTAGCTTCTGCAGTACAGAATATTGATCAGATAAACCATAAGCTAAAACAACCTTTAACGATTCAATTGAATCAAAAATGGGAAGTTAGTGATCATGCTAATAAGCTTGGCGTTGTTCTATTGCCAGTGACCATGGCAGTAGACATAGTCACTTTTCCTATCCAAGCTGTAGGCGCTGGACTTTTATATGCAGCTTTTGCGAATGCAAAATTTTAAAGTTTAAGAGATTTAGTAGCAAAATGAGATAGGCGTAATGCTATTAATGAATAGAATAGTTACCTTTGTAGATTAGTATTCGTAGGCTAAGTTTTTAGCCTATGCTACCAACCCTATGCACTAAAAGCACAGCCTACGTTTGTTGCTATCATTTAACCAGCTACGCTACCCAATTCATATATAGGCAAATAAAGAGCAATAATGGTCAAAGGAATAAGAAGAATAGCCAAAGCTAAGAGAAAATATTGAGTGGTAGCTTGCCATTTTTTTGACGGTTCCAATAAATAAACCAAGGGTATTGGGATCAAAGCTAACCCTAGCCAGTATTTATGAGTATTTAACACTAGCTTAGCAAATACTGGTATATCAACACCAAAACTTTTATATAGTTCTTCAAAAGTGGGAATCACCAAAATTCCTGCAAGTGCGCAGAATAAAAATAAAAAAGATACAATTATTGCTAAAGCTTTCATATAGTCACTAATAATTAAAGTCGTAAACTGCGTCCAGTTTTCTATTTTTTAACGTTATTAATCTCATCGGTGTGTGGAATGCACCCTACGCACTAAGACCACACTTGAAGTAGATTGCTATTAACGTTTGTATCGTTTTAGCTAGTGTGAAAAAGCCGTCGATACAAATTATATAGTCGGCTTTTTGGTGAGAATAAGGTATGTTTGGGCAGCGATAAAGTATGCTGACTTAGTCGTTAGAAAAAATCCAACTGATAGGCATGCATAGCAATTGATGCAGATAAAAAAATAAATATAATCATAAAGATGGCTATAATAGGCATTAACACCGCTATAATTTTAGTTAATAACGAAGGTGGTTCAGAAGGTGTACCATAATCGTTAACATTAATATCTCCTTTAACAAATGCAAGGCATAGTAACAGTATTAGATTAACTACCGGAATGAACCACAAAAGAGATACCCAACCTGATATATTTAAATCATTAAGCCTGCGCTTGCTAGGTATGAGTAAGATGTAGAGATACACTAAAAAAGCCAAAATAACAATCAAAAAACTTAAAGCATCAGTAATTTTGCTGTCATCACTAAATAAGTAAGAGCTAATCTCAAGCAGCCCGCCAGTAATTAAAACTAAAGGTATGAGCATGATATTAAGTAATAGGTTATACGCTAAGAAGCGAATGCGGCCTATTCTGCCATGCACTGAATAAAATCGCTCTTGATTATAATTATTAGGTATTTGCTCGTGCATCTCTACCTTCTTTTTCATACATTTTATTTATTTAAAGCTTTAGGTGAAGTAGTAGCTATAGCTAAGCTTTTGCTTCAGTATTCAAAAAACTTAACCCGCAACCTCAACACTCGTCACATTCTGAAAGCCTCTTGGCAACTGTCCACCACGATTGCCTCGGACTCCCGTATAGTTAGCCAAATCATTTGGCTTAAGTGTCACATGGCGTTTGCCAGCGGTAATAATTAGGCTGTCTTGCTGACTGAGAGGCGTAATGGCGAGCACCTCCTCATTCTCTTTCAATTTAATTAGCTTATTACCTTTACCGCGTGCCTGTTCAGGTAAATCATCGAGGGCAAATATCAGCAAATATCCAGCATTGGTCACGACAGCAATATGGTCAGGCGCTACCTTTGCATTGGTATTGTCACTGTCAGCATTATTAGCTGTTTCTACTGGCGCATCGATACGCGCAACAGGGAGCAAACGACTATCAGCCGCTAGGTTAATGATGTTTTTACCCGCTTTTTGATTACTATCAAGATTACCGATGGTGTTGATAAAACCATACCCTGCGGAGCTAGCGAGGATGATGCGCTGATCGTCAGCACCGGTTAATAGCTGCTCAAAGCTAGCACCTGCTGGTGGTTTTAACACACTGGTCAGAGGATCGCCTTGACCACGAGCCGAAGCAAGGCTATGTGCGTCAATACTATAGCTGCGTCCAGTGCTATCGAGCACGTAGATTTTCTCATTGGATTTGCCACGGACGTGCGCTTGATAGCTGTCACCTGAACGATAACTCATGCCAGCAGCGTCAACATCATGACCTTTGGCAGCACGAATCCAACCTGCCTTTGATAGGATGGCAGTGATTGGTTCGCTCGGTACAAGGTCAGATTCTTTTAATGCTTGCGCTTCTTCGCGCTCTGCCAGTGGTGATACGCGCTCATTGCCATGTTCTTTCATATCAGCTGTCAGCTCATCAATCATCAGATTGGTCAGGCTGTCTGGATTGTCCAAATACTCTTGAATGATGGCACGTTCGGCAGCCAGTTCATCTTGCTCGCGGCGTAGCTCAATTTCCTCTAACTTTGCTAGCTGACGCAAACGAATATCCAAAATAGCATTGGCTTGAATTTCAGTGAGGTCATAATCTTGCATTAACGATAATTTTGGATCGTCCTCTTCGCGAATAATGCGAATGACTTCATCAATATTAAGATAAGCAATCAGCAAACCTGCGAGGATATGTAAGCGCTTGTCGATTTTATCGAGGCGATATTGCAGACGGCGCGTGACCACAGAACGGCGACATATTAGCCATTCATCAAGGATTTCTTTTAGGTTTTTGACCTGCGGCTTACCGTTTAAGCCAATCATGTTCATATTGACGCGGTAATTGCTTTCTAAATCCGTACTGGCAAACAGGTGGCTCATGACGCGAGCGACATCGACTCGGGTTGATTTTAGCTCAAGTACGATACGACAAGCGTTTTCGTGATCTGATTCATCATGAATATCAGTAATCCAAGGCAGTTTTTTATCCGTCATGAGCTTGGCGATTTGCTCTTGGATTTTGTTGCCTGAGACTTGGTAAGGCAGCGCGTCAATGATGACGAGATTCTTTTCTTTAGGGTCAACATGGAACGTCGCGCGCATTTTATAGCTGCCGCGTCCAGTCTCGTACATCGCTTGCAAATCTTTTTTGCTAGTGATGATTTCCGCTGGCGTTGGTAGGTCAGGCGCGGGTATCGATTGGGTAAGCTGCTTAACCGACAACTCTGGGTTTTTGAGCAGACGAATGGCTGCGCGTACCACTTCATTAAGGTTATGCGGTGGAATATCGGTTGCCATGCCGACTGCAATACCTGTTGTGCCATTTAATAGGATATTTGGCAGGCGGGCAGGTAGGGTGGTTGGCTCTTGCATGGTGCCATCAAAGTTATCTTGCCAATCGACCGTGCCTTGTCCGAGTTCTGCAAGCAAGGTATTGGCATAAGCCGACATTTTGGCTTCGGTATAACGCATGGCGGCAAAAGATTTAGGATCATCTGGGCTACCCCAATTACCTTGACCTGTAATGAGCGGATAGCGATAGCTGAACGGCTGCGCCATGAGCACCATAGCTTCATAACAAGCGCTGTCACCATGCGGATGGTATTTACCCAAGACGTCACCGACGGTACGCGCAGATTTTTTCGCTTTTGCCGTTGATTTTAGCCCCAGCTCACTCATGGCGTAAACAATGCGGCGCTGGACAGGCTTTAGACCGTCAGCGATATTTGGCAGCGCCCGATCCATGATGACATACATCGCATAGTTGAGATAGGCCTGCTCAGTGAACTCTGCGACTGAGCGAGTATCCATCGGTTCATTGGGAATAATAGGGTCAATCGTATGATCAATAACATCGGACATAAAATAGGGTTCACTTATCAGTTTTAATAGGTATAAATAATTGGTGCAAGCGTACAAATAGGATAGCGCTATCGTAAAGGATATTGGCAAAATTAAAAAGGCATAAGTCACAATAGGCGACAGGTCGTGACGTGCTAGATAATGATAAAGAGAGTACACAGCGTAACTTTGTGACCTTAACAGAGCTTGCTACTGCCCTTGATAGTAAAGGTAAAAAATAGTTAACAATAAAACACTATGAAGAGTATTAATGAATAAATGTTCGCTAATAAATTGCTGAAAGATTATCGATTATTGCTATTAAGGTTTTGATAACTATGACATTATTGACCGTCAAGACAGTTTGCGAACTCAAGTAGCAATCTTTTATATTGAGTAGTCTGTATAAAGTGTGTATGTTAATGAACAGAGGGCTATTTACCGCTATATTGTTTGCTCATCACCATATGATTGCCTCACAGCCAAGCCTGCCATTACGATGACAAGCCTGCGCTCTGAGCTGTTATATTTTTATCACACTGTGATTCGCATGGGTTGACGGTAGCGTACTATTACTAGGAGAGAAAAGATTATGGAAAATCACAGTAACCTAATTCGTCGTAACGATAAAGTATGGGTCAAAACTTATGAAAAGCTTGGTATTCAATACGACATTGAGATGCCAGCCGCTAATACTTCTTTAATCGATATATTTGAGCAGAATTTTACGAAGCACGCTGGTAAGACAGCGTTTGTCTGTATGGATGCAAAACTCTCCTACGAAGATTTAGATCGTTATAGCAAACAAATTGCTGCCTACTTGCAATCACTTGGGTTAAAAAAAGGCGATAAAGTCGGCGTCATGATGCCAAATATTTTGCAGCTACCGGTTGCCGTATTGGGTGTGCTGCGTGCTGGCATGACCTTGGTTAACGTTAACCCGCTTTACACCTCAAAAGAGCTTGAGCATCAACTAACAGACTCTGATACCAAAGCATTATTTATTTTAGAAAACTTCGCCAAAACCTATGAAGACATTGGTAAGGATTTGGTTGACCATGTCATCGTGACGTCGATGGGTGATTTGATGAGTCCATTGAAAGGCTTTATCGTCAATATGGTCGTGCGTCACGTGAAGAAGCTTGTACCTGACTATAATCTTAAAACCAGCACCAGCTTCAAAACAGCACTGAATCGCTTCTCAGCCAAAAATTATAAACGTCCAGATAACATCTGCCTTGATGACATTGCCGTTTTGCAATATACCGGCGGCACCACAGGTGTTGCTAAAGGGGCGATGCTCACGCATGGTAATTTAGTCGCCAACCTGATTCAATGTGATACCTATCTTGGCGATGCTTTTGATAAGTTTGAAGGTATGGATGAGCAGCCAGTTATCATGACTGCCTTGCCGCTATATCATATCTTCTCATTCACCGTTTGCGGCATGTTTGGCTTATATCGCGGCTGTATCGGGTTACTGGTACCAAACCCACGTGACGGCGCAAGCTTAATCAAAGCTTATAAAGATTATCCACCAGCGTTTTTCCCAGCAGTTAATACGCTGTTTAATGCTTTAGCAAATAGCGATCCATTTAAAGCCTTAGATCATAGCAAACTTGAGATGTCTATGGGCGGCGGCATGGCAGTATTAAAAGACACCGCTGACAAATGGCAAAAAATTACTGGTAATGTGATCGTGCAAGGCTATGGTCTGTCAGAGACGTCTCCTGTGGCGTCAGCAAACCCAGAAGGTACGGGCGAATTCTCAGGCAATATTGGTCTGCCGATGCCAGCGACAGACATGGCTATCTTGGATGAAGAAGGCAATGAGGTCGCACTGGGTGAGCGTGGCGAGATTTGTGTTCGTGGTCCGCAGGTTATGAAAGGCTATTGGAAACGTGATGATGCCACCGCTGAAGTCATGACCTCTGACGGTTATTTCCGTACGGGTGATATCGGCGTGATGGATGAAGAAGGCTACTTTAAAATCGTTGATCGTAAAAAGAATATGATTTTGGTATCTGGCTTTAACGTCTATCCAAACGAAGTCGAAGATGTGATGTCAGGTCATCCAAAGATTTTGGAGTGCGGTGTCATCGGTATCGAAGATGAAAAGAGCGGTGAAGTACCAAAGATTTATGTCGTGCGTAGTGATGACAGTTTGACTAAAGAAGAAGTGCTTGCTTATAGCAAAGAGAATTTAACTGGTTATAAGCGTCCTCGTTATGTTGAGTTCATCGATGAATTACCAAAATCAAATGTCGGTAAGATTTTACATAAAGATTTGCGCGTGTTGGAAGAAAAGAACCACGGTTAATCAGCTAGCTTTCAGCGCCAGAGTATTTTTATGAGTGTCTGCTACTGTTTGTTAGGCACTCGTAACGTCATCATGATAAGTCACCACGATACTAATGATAAAAACTAAAGCTACCAACTAACGCTACGAATTAAATCTGCAAGAAACTATCAGGATGCTAAGTTGTCGTGATAGTGGTGGTTGTGATACTGGGTGTCGTGATCCAAAAATGGTAAGGTTGCTGGTATGCTGCCTTATCATTTTTTGTATTTATTGCTTTTTTTGTCCCTATGACCCAGTCAGGTAGAGATAGAGAATTTTTAGCAAAACTGCTATAGTGCTTACCGACATATTTGTCTATTTATCGACGAGATGACGTTAGTTTTGCGCTATATCTCTGATAAAACTATCAGGAATAATGTGGTTTTTAATTCGGCAATGCCGAGTTATTGTGCTATTTATCAAGGACTTAACGTTGCGCTTTGATTGACAAAGCTTGTGAATGACAAACCTTTTTTGTTACCACATTTTTTATTCACAAGCTTCTGCTGTCACTGAACAATCACAAAAAATAATGGTGTTTTCATTAGATTATTCTACGTTTTTAACGGTAACATTTAGGGAAAATTATGACCGACAGTATCAATAAAGAGACCACAAACGATAATGCTGCAATGAATAATAAAGACAGCGTATTTCCTACTATGCCGACGATAGATAGTGACAGCCCCTGGTTGAAAACTTATGAGCGTTATGGCATTGATGCGACTATCGATATGCCTGATGACAATACCTCTTTACTTGATGTGTTTGAGCGTAACTTTAGCCGTTATGGGAAAAAAACGGCCTATATTTGTATGGGTGCATCGATCAGCTTTAAGGAATTGGATTTATACAGTCGCCAAATTGCCAGTTACTTACAATCATTAGGCTTGGTAACAGGTGATAAAATTGGGGTGATGATGCCCAACCTCCTGCAATATCCAGTGGTTGCTTTGGGAATCATCCGTGCAGGTATGGTGTTGGTCAACGTTAACCCTTTATATACCAGCCGAGAGTTATCGCATCAGCTGCATGATAGTGGCACCAAAGCCCTGTTTATCGTAGAGAACTTTGCGAACACTTATCAAGAGGCGGAAGACAAAGGTCAGGTTGAGCACGTCATCGTTTGTAAGATTGGCGATATGCTAGGAACAGTGAAAGGAGCCGTCGTTAACCTCGTTGCGCGCCATGTCAAAAAAATGATTCCGGCTTATAGCCTGCCAAACAGCGTGAGTTTTAAGCACGCTTTAAATGCAGTATCAGCCAGCAAATATAAACGCCCTGATTTGAATTTAAGCGACGTGGCATTATTGCAATATACGGGCGGTACGACAGGGGTTGCCAAAGGTGCAATGCTGTCGCACGGTAACTTAGTTGCCAATATGCTACAGATTAGTGCATTGATGGACAGTGCATTTGATGATGATGTTGATGCCAATGATGTCATCCTGACGGCACTACCGCTATATCATGTATTCTCATTTATGGTCTGCGGCATGTATGGCATGTACCGAGGTTATGCAGGCTTGCTTATCCCAAACCCTCGTGATCTTGATGGTCTAATTAAAGACATGGCCAAATACAAGCCCGCCTTTATCCCTGCGGTGAATACTTTGTTTAACGGTCTAGTACACAAAGACGGCTTTGCAGACTTAGATTTCTCTAACCTAAAAGCGTCTATCGGTGGCGGTATGTCTGTCTTGCCAAGCGTGGCAAAAGAGTGGCATAAAATCACTGGTCTGCCTATCGTGGAAGGTTATGGTTTGTCAGAAACCTCACCAGTGGCTGCTTTTAACCCGATGACCATTGCTGAGTTCACGGGTAAAATTGGTATTCCTGCCTCTAGCACCGATATAATACTGATCGATGATGATGAAAATGAAGTCGCATTGGGTGATCGCGGCGAGATTTGTGTCAAAGGTCCGCAGGTAATGATAGGTTATCAAAATCGTCCAGAGGAAACAGCTGAAACGTTTACTGCCAATGGCTTTCTAAAAACTGGCGATATCGGCATCATGGACGAAAAAGGCTTTATCAAAATCGTCGATCGCAAAAAAGACATGATTTTGGTCTCTGGTTTTAACGTTTATCCTAACGAAATTGAAGAAGCCATGAGCGAGCATCCAGCTGTGGTAGAATGCGGCGCTATCGGTATTCCAAACGATGACCGCGGTGAAGAACCAAAGTTGTTTGTGGTCAAAAAAGGTGATGTGACTGAGCAAGAGTTGCTTGATTTTGGCAAAAAGCAACTGACTGGCTACAAGCGTCCGCGTCACATACAGTTCGTCGATGAATTACCAAAATCAAACGTGGGTAAAATCCTGCGTAAAGAATTGCGTAAGATGGAAGGGTTAGAATAAAGTTGGTGCTATTTCTTTGTTAAGCCAATTACTGGCTCAAGTAGCGGCGCAATAGCTAGAACGAATCTTGCTATTGCGCCGCTGCCACGTTAGGATATCTCAATATTTACGTCTGCTATGGCATCCAATCATTATTTATTTTAGCTTATTAACAGTTTGCTAGATAAATGACGGTTAGCCACATAATGACAGACACCTCATTTTATGACACAGCCTTTAAAACATTGTACTAGGGATTTTTATGCGTATTGACAATCGTGAGCTTGACCAACTTCGCTCGATCAGCTTTGAGCGCCATTATACTAAGCATGCCGAAGGGTCAGTGTTAGTCAGCTTTGGTGATACCAAAGTATTGTGTACCGCTAGTGTTGAATCTGGCGTTCCGCGTTGGCTCAAAGGTAAAGGCAAAGGCTGGATCACTGCTGAGTATGGCATGCTGCCACGCGCGACGAATACTCGTAACCAACGTGAAGCGGCACGTGGTAAACAATCAGGTCGTACCCAAGAAATCCAGCGTTTGATTGGTCGTAGCTTACGAGCGATGATTGACTTGAGTAAGCTGGGTGAAAATACCATTTATCTTGATTGTGATGTTTTGCAAGCCGATGGCGGTACTCGTACTGCTAGTGTGACAGGGGCTGCTATTGCGCTTATCGATGCATTAGAGAGTATCCAAAAAAGCAAAAAACTCAAGGCAGATCCACTGATTGGTTTGGTCGCTGCGGTCTCTGTTGGTATGAAAGACGGCAAAGCGTATCTAGATCTAAACTACGAAGAAGATGCCAGCTGTGATACCGATTTGAATGTGGTTATGACCCAAAAAGGCGAATTTATTGAGCTACAAGGAACAGCGGAAGAAAAGCCATTTACCCGCGCTCAAGCCGACGATATGCTGATTCTTGCCGAAAAAGGCATCGCTGAGTTGATTGCCATGCAAAAAACAGCCTTGGGTTGGTAGTCCTATTGATGACTACTTGCTCATCGTATTTTCATTAAATTCTTACTTTCTTATTACTCTGTAACAGGTAGTCATGCATGCTCAAGCTGACAGACGATGGTGCCAAAATCACGCTACAAGATCAGCCCAAAACGACTGAAGATGGCATGTTTTGGTTTGGCTCAGCATTATTAATAGGAGCAGTGGCGGTTGCTTTGGCAATGAGTCTGCTGCCTGAGCGCCTGGCTATAGGGGCATTGGCGCTACTGATTATTGGTAGCTTTATCTTTAATCGAAAACGCCAACAACAGAAAAAAGCCATGGCTGGTGTCATCAGCAGCGGCATCTTGTGGCTGCATGCGGGTGAGCTGGTGCATGACAATCAAGGTAAGCGTCAGCATATTCAGTTGACCGACGGTGATAAAGTCATGCTTATTGGTGAGCAATTACAGATTGTTGATTGTGATGATATACGCAAATACCATATTAGCGGCTTTGATAGTATCCAAGAGGCAACCGCTGCCAAAGCTATTTTGCAAGGTCAAGCATTGGGCAAGCGCCATGTGAATATCAAGATGGGTGATAATACGCCCTAGCATTAAAAATCTAGCATGGTATTTAGACATCATAATATGTAATGACGTAACGCAATCACTTGAACCTCACCGAATATCTGAAATACTCAGCGAGTTACTTTATTTTGTGGCTTTAATTTATTAAGGTAGCTTCTCTATAAGAATAGATTCTTTCGTTTTTTTGTTGAAAATGAATGTTTGCTTATCGCTTACAAAGTGTAATTCATCCTTATAGCCGTAATCGAGCGGCTCGTCTTCAAAGTCTATAGGAATGATGATTTCTCCTTTAGCGTCAATTAATCCCCATTTTTCTTCTGACTGAACGACAATGCTGTCATTATTTAATGCTGTGATTTTAGAGAACCGCTTATCAGGATGAAGGCGCTTGCCTTGAGCATCATATAGGCGCCAGTCTCCTGGGTCAGAAAACCCTACCATTGTGGTCGTCATACTATCTGTCGTTGCACTATCAAATATACTAAACTCTTTTATATCATGGTATTTGATAGGCACTATGGTCTTATTGGTGGAACTTATCATACCCCATGCGTTTGGTTTTGCCGCAAAGTAGGTCTGCGCCCCAATTTGCATCAGTCTATTGTACATGGGCGGTATAAGCACGTTGCCTTTCACATCTATCATACCAGTCTTACTGTTTTTACTGACCCTGTAGCGGTTGGGATTATTATAAGTAATCCTGTCAAAGGGTAGCGGTAAAACCTTACGACCTTGTTTATCAATAAACCAGTTTTTATTGTCTATTTTGACAACCGCAATACCGTCATGAAATGCTTGTGCACGCTTATAAATGTTTTTAATGACCAGCGTTCCAGCAGTATTTATATATCCCCATTTGCCGTCTTTTTGAACTGCTGATAGGCCATCACTAAATGGAGATATATCTTCATATGCGATAGGAGTCATGCGCTGTTCTTCTTTATTAGCCAAACCTTGTAGACCATCACGTGCCACTAAAAATAGCCCATTGAGTGAGACGCCTTCATAATCATAGTCATCAGACAAATATATCTTCCCAGACGAATCAATGACTCCTTGATTATGGCCTTTTGCGATAGAGCCATAGCCATTTGCATAACAGCAAATTAGCATATCATATTCAGGGGGTATCAGGATGCTGCCGTGACGATCGATAAGCCCGTACTTGTCCTCTTTCCTGATCGTTCGAACACCTGATTCATCATCTGGATATCCCAATTTATCGTATTCTACTGCTAAAATGATTTCGCCAGCACCATTAATGAGACCGTATTTTTTGTTTTTTTCAACCACTCTCAAATCTTGTTCATCGACGGTACTAATATCAGCGTATTCAACTGGAGCGATAAGTTGACCCGCGGAGTTGGCAAGGCCGTAAAGATTGTCGTTTTTTAATTCGTATTTTTTATCGTCAAAAACGGAGATGTTATCGTAGTTGGCTGACGATACAATCTTACCTTCGTTATTAATAAAGCCAACCTTGCCATCTTTTTTGAATGTTTCTATTCCAACCTCATCGGGATAGAAGCTAGGTAGTTGGTCAAACTCAAAGGGATGTAGAATATTGCCTTTTAAATCTAGGAGCCCCCATTTGTCCTCCTTCTTTGCTTTTAGCATCATAGGACGATGCGAAAAAGTTTTAATCTCTTGATACTCAATTGGGCTCAGTAGATTTCCTAGTTCGTTGGTTAGACCATATCGGTTACCTATAGCAACTTTGCCGTAATAAGGCTCTCTACAACAAAATAAGCGGTCGTATTTTGCAGGTAAGACAATATGACCTTTTTCGTCAATTAACCCTTTTTTCTCCTGTTTTGAAATCAAGGCTCGATTGTGATTGTGGTCATTATCTAGACTGTCAACCCAATCATACTCCAAGGGCAATACGATGTTTCCAAGAGGATCAGCCACTCCATACTTTCCGTCTTGATTTAGACGAAAGTAGTGATTGTCATAGAGCGTAATGCCATCATAAACGGTCGGTAAAATCTGTTTTCCTTGTTTGTTGATGATACCTTTTTTACTGCCACTAGCCACCCCTAATAGCGTGTCATTAATATCAATAAAGTTGTCGAACGTATAATCTGTTAACAGCACCCCATTTTCATTGACTAAAGCCCATAAGGTGTTATCAAGCGTTGCCACCGTTAATTTATCTTCGCGTAAACAGCCTACGTAGGTAGCACCATTCACTGACGGTTTGACGCACTCTTCATTGGCATAAACCATAGAAGTGGGTATAAAAATACAAACAATAATCAGTTTTTTAATCGATAACACGCTATTTCCTAAGTTTTTTATCGTTTGGATGAATAATAACTCAACTAAATTTAAATGGTAAGGCGGTCTTAAGGTTTTCTTATAATGCATTTGGGTTTGAGAATGTATTCACAAAGCTTGCAGACGCCTAGCGAAATAGTTTATAAGTAAGCCTGCAATGTTCGATTGTCATTTATGCGATGATTTATATTTTATTGGCAAGGAGTTAGCCCATGTCGTGTTTGCCCATATCGTTGGTTTCAGCGTCGTGTAGCTTATTTTTATTAACTTTTGGCGTCGTCAGTCAAGCTCAGGCAGATAGTATGAGCGCACTCATTGCCCAAAAGTCCGTCCAGTCTGATTATGCTTCACCTTCATACTCTTCCGTGCCCTCTGCCAAAGTCAGTACTCGTTCTACCATTCAACGTGCAGGAACTTATCTCTCAAATTCTGCCAGTACTCCACCAGTGGTTCAGACATCCTATCGTTATCCTGAAGTAGCGCGTCAAGCACCAGCAGTGATGCCCGCTTTTTTATCGGGTAATTATGATAATGTCGATAGCGAGTATTTACCGTTACTGAGCAATGCGGAGAGGCAGAGTAGTTTGGCCGCACGTGAAGTGGTTAGCACCGCCCGCAAGATGGCGCTGAACGAGCGTGCGATCATTCAAGGTGGCTGCTGGGACTATCTCAATGCCGTGTTTAAACGCGCCGGGGTGACACGCGATACCATTCATAAAGGTACTTATGGTCAAGGTCCGTATGCCAATAGTGGCGAAATTGAAGTTGGGGATTGGCTCTATTATATCAATCATGGCTATAATGGCGTCGAGCATAGTGGACTGTTTGTCGGCTGGGTTGATGAGCGCGCAAAGCAAGCACTGATCCTCAGCTATGCGGGCGAAAACCGCCGCGAACCTGCGCGTTACCGTGTTTATGATTTGAGTAATGTCTATCAAATCATGCGCCCTAGTGTTTAAGGTGTCATATTTATGATGTCCTAAAAAAAGCGTCCGTTACTTTAATAAGTAACGGACGCTTTTAGTTTAGAGGTGTTCAGATCTAAAAATCAGTTACTAGCCTGTTTACTGAATTTTAGAAGGGCTTTACTACTACCAAGATGACGATAATGACTAATGCAAACACTGGTACTTCGTTAAACCAGCGCCAAAATTTATGCGTCTTATAATGCGGATTATCCATTAGCTTTTTACGATAAAATCCACAAGCACCGTGATAGCCAGAGAGTAGCACCACTAATAAGAGCTTGACGTGTAACCAGCCTTGGGTTTTATATACCTCCCAGCCTAGCCCCAACATCCATAGACCGAAGACCCATGTGGCTATCATCGATGGCGTCATAATACCGCGATATAGCTTGCGCTCCATAATAGCAAAGCGTTCGTGGCTGATGCTGTCGTCACTCATCGCATGATAGACAAATAAGCGTGGCAAATAAAATATCGCCGCAAACCAGCAGACCATCGATATAATATGTGCCGCTTTAATCCAATTGAAATAATCTGCCATCACATTCTCTCTTACGATTTAATATTTTATTATCAATAATGTCGGCAAGCTTAGCGCAGATTATCCAATAATGGTAGCGATAAAAAACGCTACTCTGCCATCACCACTTGCGATTGATGACCACTCATCGCATCCATCACAGGCAATACTTTGGGTGCTCTTGGCGCGGCAAATTGCTTTGTTAGACCAAGCTCACGCATGAGTCTGTCATCGCCTGATTGGCTTGCATTGCCAGTAGTCAGCAGTTTATCGCCATAAAAGAATGAGTTGGCACCTGCCATAAAGGCCAAGGCTTGTTCAGAGTCGGACAAGCTTTCGCGGCCAGCAGACAAACGCACATAGCTGGTCGGGCAGCAAATACGTGCTACGGCAATAGTACGAATCCACTCAATCACTGACAGTTGACCTTCTTCCAATACTTTGTCGCCAATTGGTGTGCCTTTAATGGGCACAAGCAAGTTGACCGGAATTGACTCTGGCGCTTTGGGCATTTTTAGCAGCTCATGTACCCAATCGATACGGTCGTCACGGCTTTCACCCATACCGACGATATTGCCACTACAAACATTGATGCCGGAGTTACGCACGTTGTCTATGGTATCTAAGCGCTCGTCATAGCTTCGCGTGCTGACGACTTGCTCATAATAACGACGCGAGGTATCTAGGTTATGATTGTAATAATCGAGTCCAGCATCCGCCAGTTGCGTCGCTTGATTGGTATCTAGCATACCAAGGGTCATACAGGTTTCAAGTCCCAAGGCCTTGACTCCTTTGATCAGCTCAACCACATAAGGCATGTCTTTGGCGCTTGGATGTTTCCATGCTGCACCCATACAAAAGCGTGACGAGCCACTGGCTTTGGCACGTTTGGCCGCAGCAATGACTTTATCGACTTCTATGCGCTTCTCTGCTTGTAGTTTGGTGGTATCGCGGTGGTGACCTGACTGTGAGCAATAGCCACAATCTTCGGGGCAGTTACCTGTTTTGATCGACAACAAAGTACTGATTTGTACTTCATTGGCAGTGAAGTGCGCCCGATGTATCGTTTGCGCTTGCAACAACAAATCCATCAAAGGCAAATCAAACAGTTCGGCGACTTCTTCGCGGCTATGCTTACGGGTCATTTGTTGGCTGGCTTTGCTGGCATCCATTGCTAAGTTGTTTAAAAAGTCATTGTTCAAGCCGCTGTGGCTGTTATTTTTATTATTGAACGTGTCAGTGGGGCTACTGGCATTAGGCTCTGAGATGTTAAGTAATCCTGCCATCATATAATTCCTTTTATAATAGTTTTTGAAACAATCATTTTTAAGAGAATAGGGGTTAAAAGAGTTGTGTGTAAAGCCATAAAATTTTAGATAATAAAAAAGGCTGCGATATAGTATACCGCAACCTTTTTAGAAAGTCAGAACACTGCGAAAGAGTAAAGTAACTGAGCGCTAAATAATCGTGATCTGTTCTCTTTATTTACGTCGATCTATTTACGTTATGATTTACCAAGTTTGTGCTTAGCAACCCCAATCCAATGATTGGCAAGTTTTTGTGCTTTATAAGCATAAGGCTTGGCTTTTTGGATATAAGGTTTACATTCTTCTGGAACAGCTGGCACGATATGCTTAGCAAGCTTATTGAACCACATCATTAGGCTGTAATCGCCTTCGATGCTGAGGTTGCCTTCTTGTACAGCAGTCATAAAGGCAGGAAGATTGCCTTTGGTCAAAAGCTTAACACCTGTCATCGAATCTTTGAAATTGATGGTGAGGTCTGCTTTTTTAGCATGACCACTGTATTGGCTGAAGCTACCATTATCAAAGACAAAATAACGGGCGATATCCGCTTCAGTGCTGGCAAGCTCAATTGTAACATTGCGATCAGCGAATAGTGCTTTCACATCTTCGTTATCACTATCAGCAAGCATGGACAAACGATAGCCAATTACAGCCAATAGCACATCTAATGGATCAGATTTAATATCTAATACAGGAACAGTAAACATAATCGAACTCCTAAAGAATGAGACGCAAAATAATGCGTACTTTATAACAATTTTTGCGACAAATATATAACTAGATTATAAACGATAGAGAGGTTGCTATTCTTTAGGAGTTACGTAGAGAGCGTTAAGTATCTTGTAACATCCAATGACGTCATCTTGATTAAAACCAGTTGTTAATATTTATAAAAATGACGGTAGAAAAGAGAATAGCAACGAAAATGAATGCTCGCACTACCTATACTAGATTGAGCGAATTTGACGACAGGTTAATCGTAATTTTTGGACGAGATACAGTCGGATAAAGATAATGTAATACAGGTTATATACAAGGCAAGTGAAAGTACCGTAAGTAGAGAATAAACCAACCTGACAGCGTCGCTCATTGATATAGACGCGACTCTATCAGTGGAAGCGCGGTTGGTAGTCGTCATCATAAACAGGCGTGTGCTCGATATAACGTGCCGCTTGCAATTGACGTTGCAGCTGAACGGATTGACTGACATCCTCGTAACGTAGTGCCCGATACAGCACCCAGCCCGCTAAAGGCAACCAACTGATACCCATGGCGATGATATAGCTGTGCCATTCTGACAGCTCTGATAGCATGGGACGACCCGCCACAATGCTTTGAATCGCCTCAACTGTTAGCCAATATGCCATACCACCAAATAGATACCAGAGCAGCCAGCGCTGTGAGGATAAGGCAAGCGCTAAAATTAAGCCTGCCAGCAAGCTATAACCAAGCAGTGCCGCCGTGCTCCACGTTTCTATACCAATAACCGAAAATATAGTCAGTAACATCATTCATCTCGCTATTCATAAGGTGAATTCCAATAGGGTCATTATGAAAGTTTGGGGAACAAAGCTAAAGAGGGGACAAGCGACTTTGCGACAACCGTTGACGTTTGGTTTTTTAGCACATTTTGATGGTTTTGTATGGCAAGGTTTAAGCATAAGCGCCGCAAGGATGGGCGCTTATTATTAAGAGTGTATAGGAGGGTTTTTGGATTTTAAAAAGAGACTGATGCAGGTTTAAGGTAGGGTTAAGCGCGATTGCTACGAGTGCCCCACCAAGACAATAGTGAGACTAAAATCGCGCCTAGCAGCATCAGTCCTACAGTGGTTAGCCAATGTGGACCAGTAGGATATTGCCATGGCATTACGTTGTTGATCGCGTCACTATTAAGCGTGCCTAACGCATCTACTTTCCATGGCCATACTTTCACAAGCGAGCCTGCGATAAAACCTGTGAGCAAGGCCAAAGTTGCCTGATAGTAGCGAGACAATAGCCATTTAAGTGCGCGAGTAAATAATAACAATCCCGTTGCCATACCCGCAATGACCGTGAAGATTATCGTAAAGTTAAGGCTATGTACGGCTTCTAATACTGCGTCATAAGCACCTAATAGTAATAAGATAAAAGACCCAGATATGCCAGGCAGTATCATGGCACAAATAGCGACTGCTCCTGCAAAAAACAAATAAGGCAAGCTTGGTGTGGTCGTGAGCAATGGTAAGCTGCTAATGACCACAGCGGCAACAAGACCAGTCACGAATAGTGCTGCCCGCCCTATATTCCAACGCTGAATCTCACTCAATAATATAAATACTGTTGCGACAACCAGTCCAAAAAAGAACGACCAAATAAATAACGGTTGATTATCTAATAGGTGTTTGATGATACCTGCTAAAGTAGCAAAACTGGTGGCGATTCCCAATAACAAAAATAACAAAAAAGTGGCATCAACTTGTCGCCACACCGAAACCAAACCTTTGAGTCCGCCTTCCTGTCGAAATATCTGCCAGAGATTGGGGCCGATGCTACTCAGGGCGTTAATCAAGCGCTCATAAATACCGGCAATCAGCGCAATGGTACCGCCAGAGACACCCGGTACGATATCCGCCGCCCCCATGGCCATTCCTCTGATATAAACCCCAAATAGCTGCTTTGGGCTATCGGAGGATGCAGCAGTGCTGCTCTTATCCAGTGGTTGTGGCGCTGACGGCTCATTTTGCCGCGGTGATGGTGATGCCGTCATGGACAATCCTTTTTAATTTAAAAACACAGTGAAAGTTAATGCGATGCTGCTAAGTATGCTAGGACAGTGATGCGAAAATTGACTGTGGCAATGTAGCAATGTAATAAGACATAAAAGCCAGATTAATGTTAAAAACACTAACCTAGCTCCATGGTATGGTATTGCAAGTGTAGTCGTTACTCAGCAGGCGCAAGTGCTGGATAACCAAGGGCATAAAGTATGCCTTCAAGCCCTGTGACATTGATGGCGGCATCAGCACGTGCTTGGACAATGGGCTTAGCATGATAGGCGACGCCTAGGTCTGCAATGGCCATCATCGGTAAATCATTGGCACCGTCACCGATACAGACCACTTGTGACATTTCGATGCCTAAACGTTCAGCAGTATGCTCAACGATAGCCGCTTTTTTGGCACCATTGACGATGGGCAGCTGTACGTGACCAGTGACTTCCCCTTCGTCGATATCTAGGGCGTTGGCGTGAACTTCGTCAATGCCTAATTGCTCAGCGATGTAGCGCGCAAAGTAGGTAAAGCCGCCTGATACCAGTACGGTATGGTAGCCCAAGGCTTTTAGTGCACTAATGGTAGTGCGAGCGCCCATTGATAGTGTTAGGCGGCTGCAGATATCATCCAGCACATCGGTCGAGATGCCTTTTAGTAACGCTACCCGCTGGGCAAAAGATTCATCAAAATCCATTTCCCCGCGCATTGCCGCTTCCGTAATGGCTTCGACTTCTTCGCCGATGCCCGCTGTTTTTGCCAACTCAACGATGACTTCTTGCTCGATTAAGGTGGAATCCATATCAAAGCAGGCAAGCTTGTGGGTACGTAGCATATGACCGACTGATAAAATATGGCAATCGACAATATCCAAGCGTTCAGCACTGCTCGCTTGATGACTATCGTTATAAGCTTCGGTCAAGTCATGACGCAAGCGCGTGGTCAGCTGATCATCAATGATGTGAGCTGCCGCGGTCTTTTTGCCAGGATGCATGAGCGTATCAGTGACTGGTACCAACAAATAGCGGAACACTTGTGCTTGAGTAAAAGGCAAGCGCTGTGCGTTTGCTGCCGTTGGCTCTGTATCAGAAACGGTAATATTGACAAAACTGGCGTCAGTATCTTCAGCGACGGTGACCAAATGCCAGCTTGGCTGTTCATCGACCCATGATTGCACATACTGGTGGATATCAAGCGTCGATACTTTGGTCGGTAGCACAACAATAAGAGCAAAAACTGGCAGGGACTGTAGCGCATCAAAATCTTGTAAGTTCGTGTTATCTGGTAACAGTGACGCAATAGAGTCAACGGCTTGTTGCCATGCTTTGCTGTCTTTTGGTAACGAGTAAGATGTATTGTGTGGCATGGCTCAATGGTCCCTTGTATGCTCATATAAGATTGGGAATAATAGCAGCTTTACTCGGCAGCGCCTATAGATGACGCGCAAAGTATCACCGTCGATTAAAGATGGCAGCAATCATTGAAAAATCATTTGAAATTGAATGTGATTATTATGATAAATTTATAAATCTACTAACGCTATAAGACTTATTATGGTGATATAGTAGATAAGATAAGCGGACTGTATTCATGATGATATCCACAATAATGCTCGCAGTCGCCGCTTACCAAATGTGCCGTAGATTATCCTGAGTATTAGTATTTGAGATAGCAGTTTTTAAGTAACCAAACCTTGTTGTAAATGTTATTTTAGGCAACAACAGAGGTGTCGGGTTATGGTACTTAAGTTCAATACATACTTATTAGGATGCGTACTATTATAGTTTTTTTAAATTCGCCAAAAAATGAGGGATAGCCTTGTTTTTTTAATTTATCTTATCCAAAAAAGTTTACCATATCATGACGTATTTAGCGCCGCGGCAAGGGTTGTTTGCCATTATTCTTCTGGTTAGTTTTTGTTTGCAGACGTTGTTATTGGTCATCAGCACCGATCAACAGCTGAGCAAAAGTCGTGCGTTAAAAGGCGAGCAGATGGTCGCCCAGCTGATTGATGAAGCAAGGTTGTCTTTAGAAAATAAAGACCGTGTCAGCTTAAGTGTCATTGCCAATCGCTATACCAGCGAGCAAGACGTGACGCGCATATTGATTAAAGACAATAACGACGATATCTTGGTGCCTGTTGGCAATGCGCCCATGCAGCAAGGTGATACCATTCGTCAGATTGCCACTAATGGCGATTCGGTGATTGGCAGTGTGTCGTTGACATTAAAAGATATTAGCAAAGGCGAGATTATCGCTATGCAATGGCCGTTCGTCATCGGTACGATGCTGCTGCATTTGTTGCTTTGGCTGGTTTATGGTTACCTTGCCCGTCCAACCAAAGAGCAAATTAACGCGCTTAGCCGCGATATTCAAGATTTGCATCGTGAGCAGTATATGCAAATCGATCAGCGCAGTTATGATCGGGAGTTTGAACGCCGTGCCACGGATACGGATAGAGAAACATCGGAGCATTCTGTAGAGAGTGCGACGGACGGTCAGCCAGCCAATGCACACAAATTGGATGTACATAGTGAAGTAAACCAGTATTTAAGAACGCAACAGAATCAAGCGGCGACTGATACCACTGGCTCTGATAGTCAGCCTATCGATAGTACGACTGAAGAGCGAGCGGAGCATGATGCAGCAAATGGTGCTGCCCAAGATGAGATAAGCCGCGCTCCTAAATCTGGTAGCGCCTCTCGGTTGTCTGCCACCCGCTCATTTGACAGTGTGAGAGTGCAGATTGTATTCCATGACGAGTTCAATATGCTTGAGCGTCTGGCACCGGCTCAGCGTTTACCTTACTTGGCATTATGTACGCAGCTATTGAACCAAGCGGTGACCGAGTTACTCAAGCAGCCATTGTTGTTGGGTGTCAGCGCGATGAACGAGCCGCGTTTCGATGACACGGGTGCTAGCGTGTTGTTAAAGGCGGACAATAGCCATGCCAAAGTGGCGTTAGCAGGTGTGATGCTTGGCAAGCTGTATCTGATGCTTAACAAAATCATCCATGACAAGCACATTGAGCTAAGCCGCTTTGCACTACCTGCTAAAGCAGGGGTCAGCGATGATGCACAGGCGCAAGCAATGACGCAATTATTACACAGTGTCGGCAAAAAAGAGCAAATGCTGATTTTGTTACCCAATGCAGGTCTCAAGCAAATCAGCCACCATGTACAGGTGCAGAGTATCATGCGCCCAACCACGGTTTATGAGCGTGAATGTGCGGTGTTCGATGGTGGTAATGATTCGATGATCCAACGCTTAGCAGATGTGCGCAATGCGGTATTGATGATTGAAAGCGCAGATGAGTTGGCTATTTAATGCTGCTTATATTCGCTTATTACTATACAATTGTCTGAGATATTGTCTCTGTCGTTATCTTTAAACAGCCTAAAAATAAGGCAGTAATAATAAAAAGCATTGACAACGTGAAGTAGAGACTTTATAAGGCATATATATATTAATGTATTCTTAATACCCTTGCTAAAAATGATAGGAGTTTGTCATGAGTGACGCTGATATTGACGACGATTTTGATGATGATTTTGTCGACGATGATGATGCAAAGATGGTGGAAGAGGCCGAGACGAGCGTGCGTACGCGCTTAAGTAGTCTTGAGAAGCGTCGACTGATCGATAATTTGCTAGAAGAAAAGCGTTTGGCCAAAGAGCTAAAGGATGATCTAGACGATATAGACAATTTCGATGAAGATGGCGATGACTGGGAAGATGACGATCTTTAGTTTTTAAACTTAAGTCATAGCCTAATGTGAAAGTGCTCAGTCATTTAAGCCGACTAAAGCCTTTTAATAACGGCATATTAGCTGACAGTGTAATGCTAATGATATCGCGATCGTTATTTTTTGACGGTTGCTCGCCACCCGCTCTATGCAATGATTCTTATTTTATAAAGATGGTTTGGGTGCTTTGCCGAAACCATTTTTACCTTCAAATTATCCACTATTCTGCACTTAACCGATCGTTTATGGCGACAGCCGCACTCTATCTTTCAAGGACAATTACATCATGAGTAACCAACTAAGCTTCGATGAATTATTAGACTATTTGGACAATCAAGAGAGCCCATTTGTGCTTGATAGTGTCGCCGCGCATGGTTTTTTGACAGCGACAGTCATTGGGCGTCCATTACCGAATTGGCTGGATGCACTGTTTGAAGGTCATGTTAGTGAAATTCCAGAAAACGTCATCGACGGTATCCAGCGCTGGCGCGATTCTATTATCGCTGAGCTAAAAAACGAGACGCCTATTGAGCTACCGTTTGGCGAAGATGCGGGTGATGAAGAAGTGGCCGTTGATTTTTCAGATGAATCAGATATCGTTGCTTGGTCCATTGGCTTTGTCGATGCGATGTATGGCGATGAAGCCAGCGATTGGTTTGAAGATGAAGAGACGGCTGAAGATGTGGCTGTCTTGACCTTACCAATGATTTTGCTAAGCGGTATCGATGATGAAGATCCAGAGCTTGCAGAGATGCGTAAAGATGAAGACAAGCTGGCACAAATGGCCAATAGCATCGAAGGCAATTTGACCGAGTTATTTTTGTTGTTCCATACCAACGATTAGCCTTTTTTATCAATATACGGACAGCGTGGTTTGGTCTATATCCAAGTTGACGCTGTCTATATAACGTTACCGATAAGGTCGTATTATGACTGTGCAACTCTCCAATCTTGAGCATTTGCCCAACTACCAAATCACCGAGCGTTTAGATGTGGTGTACGGCAGTACAGTACGCTCAAAACATGTCGGCAAAGACTTGTTTGCTGGACTTAAGAATATCGTCGGTGGTGAGTTAACGGCTTATACCGAGCTGTTAGAAGAGTCACGGCAAGAGGCGATCGATCGGATGATTGTCAAAGCAGAAGCTTTGGGTGCAGATGCAGTTGTGGGGTTGCGTTTTTCGACCTCTAGCATCGCGCAGGGAGCTTCTGAATTGTTTGTCTATGGCACTGCTGTCAAAGCCATACCGATGCCGCAGCAAGTCTATCAAACCCCACCAAGCGACTCTTATCATCAGTCTGGTCAACAGCCAAATCTACAAAATTCTGCACCGACAGCGACCGATGACTTGCCACGTTTCAACCCTTTTGGTTAGCTAACCAAATCTTAAAGCATCGATGCTTTTTTCTGATAAGTTTATGATCAGTTTATGACAAGAGACGTGCCATGAATAATTCCCTTACCCAGATGCTTATCAATTACGCACCGTTTATTTTACTATTCGCTGCTGGTTGGTTCTTTGGGTCGCGTCATGAGCGCCAACATCTCGCGCAGTTAAGCATTGCAGAGCAAGAATTAAGTCATATTATGGTCTCAAGCGAGCGCTTTTATGTGCCGAAACTTGTTGCCAATACTGAGGGCGAGCTGGTACTTGGTAGCGTGGTTATTGCCCAAGATTATTTCAAAATGATTATCGCTCGGGTATTGAGCATCTTTGGCAAAAACTTGACCACTTACGAGACCTTACTCGACCGTGCCCGCCGCGAAGCTCTGGTACGTATGCGTACCGAAGCACAAGCCAAAGGCTATAACCATATCTACGGCTTACGTCTAGAAGTTAGCAATATCAATCAATTGGGCAGCATGGTTGAAGCCATCGCTTATGGCACTGCAGTGAACAGCCATGAGTAACTCTAAAGCGCAATGAATCACTCAGAATTAATGTAATCAATATCTACGATTGAATGCTAGTCATGCGTTTTGATTGTCCCTCATCTATACCGTCTCTCACTTACCTCACCTGTTATTTATAAAGAATAAACCATGCTTCTTCTACAGATTATCGCTGGACTTATGATCCTTTATATCGTCATAAAAGTCGCCAGTTGGTTTGGAAGCCGCGACAATTCGCCAGTTTCTTTGGATTCTTCTTGGGATCAGGATAATCTTGACGATAGCGATGGTAGTGACTCAAGTAGCGGTGATTCAGGTGGTGGTGATTGAAGGTTGCTGTTCAATGGTATGTCATCGTTCTGTAAACCCAAAAACCATATTTGACTGATAAGTCGTTGAATAAAGCAAATAAGGGCGACTTTACCCCTATATACTTGCTTTTATCATGTCTTATTTTTTGCTGTTTTTTAATTGATTGTCGGTGTTTAACGGCTATTGATTATGAGGATACGCCTTAGCAAGGATTGCTAATCAGGCGTCATTTAATCAGCATACTCGGTCTATAAAATTCATCTATAAAATGAACCTATAAACAGCTCTTATCTACAAGGATGTAGTTATGGAAGGTCTTGCCATAGTCACGTTAGTCAATTCAGTTATCATTCCTATTTGTCTGTTTTTAATCATGATGGGCATGGGTCTGACCCTCGTCACCAACGATTTTAAACGGGTTTTAAAATACCCAAAAGCAGTCGGCATTGGCTTGACCAATCAGTTGATACTGTTACCTATCATTGGCTTTGCCTTGGCCAATATCATGCCATTACGCCCAGAGTATGCCGTCGGGGTTATGCTTCTCGTACTGTGTCCAGGTGGCACTACCTCAAATTTATTTACCTATTTGGCTAAAGGCGATGTGGCGCTGTCGGTGACGATGACCGCGATTGCGAGCGTGATTACCGTCTTTACCATTCCCATTGTGCTGAGCTTTTCATTGATTTATTTTATGGGCAGCGGTAGTGAGTTTGAGTTACCAGTAGTAAAAACGATGCTGACTTTGGTGGTGCTGACGATAGTACCTATTAGTGTCGGTATGCTGATTAAACGCTATGCACCAACCGTTGCCGATCGTTCACAAATCTATGTGTCTCGATTTGGGGTGATATTTTTAACGTTTTTAGTGCTGTTTTTGGGCTATGTGCAACGCGATATCATTGTCGACGCCTTTATCGCTACTGGTCCCGTATCGGTATTATTAAATCTCTCAACCATGGCGCTCGGTTATTATAGTAGTAAATGGTTCGGTCTCAACTGGGCGCAAAGAACCTCGGTGACGCTAGAAGTCGGTTTGCAGAATAGCACCTTGTCGATATTTATGGCATTGACACTATTATCTAACTACGACATGTCGATGATGCCAGCCATTTATACCTTGGTGATGTTCTTAAGCGCGGGAATTTTGGTGCGCATATTTAGCGCTCAACATGATAAGCTGAGAAAATCTGAAATAGAAAATAGCGTGTTGGCAGCGCGTATGCTGTAGATGCTGAAAACCCATAACAGGTTTAAATATTGAACCTTGTTATGGGTAATAGGTGAATTATCTATTTATAGCATTTAGCATTAACCAATACCAATCAAGGTCGGCGGGTATTTATACTGCTTCTAGCTTCCGCTTGTTCGCTGGCTGTTTGTTCTTTCACTTTTTCGATTTGAAATAAGAAGGTACGGTTTTTGAGTACTGCCACAAACACCACGCCGCCGACGGTATTGCCCAGCAATATCACTACTAAAAACAGTAAATAACGCCCCAAGCTGACGGTATTGCCGTATAGCAAGGCAGAAAAAATCTCAATGTTGCCCACGATACTGTGATGCAATCCTAAAAAACCAATACTGCCAGTAATAAGCGTTACCAAAACGATGCGGCTAAGGGTGTCGCGTGCTGAGGTCACAAGCCAAGCGGTGACGCCCATCATCCAGCCTGCCAAGATGGCACTACCAAATATGACCCACCACCTAAACCCTAAAATGTGTTCGGCATAAGTGTCGATGTCGCTCACGCTAAACAGCTGCATATTTAAACCCAAACCTATCATCAATGCGGCAAACAAACAGCCGCCAACGATGTTGCCAGCAATGACAATGCCCCAAAGGCGTATCAATTTATGCAACGGTTCAATCTTGTTAAGCACAGGTAGGCTTAATAGTGAGGTTTGTTCGGTGAATAATAGCGACTGACCAATGACGACGATGATAAAGCCAATTGGGTAAAGTAGGGAGGCTAGCACGATTGCGTATTGGCTTGGTAGTACGCTACTCAACAGCGCAAAAGCTGATAAAATCATAAAGAAGCTAATGCCAATCTCAAGCCCAGCGGTAAAAGCACTGGTAAATAGCGAGCCAAGTGAGCGCTCAAAGGTTTCTTTGGCATCCATCACTTGCTCAACCAAGATACTGGCATAGCTTTTTGCTTGACTCACATTATTGTCATTAGCGACTTTTTTGATGGTTTCTTTATCTTCGTCACTGATTTCTTCTGGAAGATCATTCTCTTTTAAGTCTTCAGTGGCTTTTGTTTCATTGGCGTTGTCATTGTCATTAGCTTTGTCATTGGGACTGTTTTCTTGAGAGTCTTTTTGCTGGTTTTTTTGCTGACCTTTTTGCTTTCCATCTTTATGACTGTCATCAGCCAAACCCTCATAATCTGCATATGAGGTCTGCGGATCTTTCTGATGTTCGGTATGACTGTCAATATCTTGGGGCACGGTCAGCTCACTGGTTAAGAGATAATAATTTTAGTATCTGATCTATTCTATAGCAGGACTATAATCTATTATGTTTAGTATTCAGCTGATTGCTGTTGTTGATTGTTTAATAATTTACTCAAAAACTGCCTTCAGGCTTTATAAATTACCTTACCATCTAACAAAATCCTGCCATCTGCGTTAAAATCACTCTATTCACTATTTTGCTTATTTTTCGACGTATTTGTCTGATCACATTCATTTTTAACAAAAGAACATTCTATTATGAGTAACCATAACCTCACCACATCTATTCAAGCAGCCTTAAGCCAGTTAGAGAATGCGTACAATCCTGCAGAAGTCGAAGCAGGCATGTATCAAGGCTGGGAAGAAAGCGGCTATTTTAAGCCGACGTTTGATAAAGAAGAGTCGTTTTCTATCGCCTTGCCACCACCGAATGTCACTGGCTCACTGCACATGGGGCATGGTTTCAACAACGCAATCATGGATGCGCTCACGCGTTATCACCGCATGGATGGTGATAATACGCTCTGGCAACCGGGTACGGATCATGCGGGTATTGCTACGCAAATGGTCGTTGAGCGTCGCCTAGAAGCTCAAGGACTCAAGCGCCGTGATATGACGCGTGAAGACTTCGTCGATAAAGTGTGGGAATGGAAAGAAGAGTCGGGCGGCAATATCACTAGCCAAATTCGCCGTTTAGGCAGCTCGGTTGACTGGTCGCGTGAGCGCTTTACCATGGATGATGGTCTGTCTAACGCGGTAAAAGAAGTGTTCGTTCGTCTATTCGATGATGGTTTGATTTATCGTGGTAAGCGTTTGGTCAACTGGGATCCAAAGTTCCAAACCGCACTGTCTGATTTAGAAGTTGAAAACCATGACGAAAAAGGTAGCTTATGGCATTTCCGCTATCATTTCACCGATAAAGACCTAACGACTCAAGAGGGTAAAAACTATCTGGTCGTTGCTACTACACGTCCTGAGACATTGCTTGGTGATACCGCTGTCGCAGTCAACCCTAGCGATGAGCGTTATGCACACTTAGTCGGCAAAACCATTACTTTACCAATCACGGGTCGCGTCGTGCCTATCGTCGCTGATGATTATGTCGAAAAAGACTTTGGCACAGGCTGCGTAAAAATCACCCCAGCGCATGATTTTAACGATTATGAATTGGGTCGTCGTCATAGCTTGCCATTGATTAACATCCTCGATGAGCGCGCCAATATTTTGCCAGCGATGGAAGTTTATCCTGACTTGCAAACGCGTGAGCCAGAATTAGAAACCACACCTAGCGAGTATGCTGGACTTGAGCGTTTTGCCGCTCGTAAGTTCCTCGTGGCGCAAGCAGGCGAGCAGGGCTGGCTAGAAGACATCGAAGACTATGCACTCAAAGCGCCGCGTGCTGAGCGTGGCGGTACGATCGTTGAGCCGTGGTTGACCGATCAGTGGTATGTCGCTGTTAAAGAGCTTGCTAAGCCTGCGATTGACGCGGTAGAAGACGGCAGCATTGAGTTCGTCCCTGCGCAGTACAAAAATATGTATATGTCGTGGATGACCGATCTGCAAGACTGGTGCATCAGTCGTCAGTTGTGGTGGGGACATCGTATCCCTGCATGGTATGACGATGCGACTGGTGAAGTCTATGTCGCCCGTGACGAAGCAGAAGTGCGTAGTAAATACAGTCTCAGCAATGATGTGATCTTGCGCCAAGATGATGACGTACTTGATACTTGGTTCAGCTCGGGTCTATGGACGTTTAGTACGCTTGACTGGGCAGACGTCAACGCTGATCCACGCGTGATGGATACTTTCCATCCAACCAGCGTGTTGGTGACAGGTTTTGATATTATCTTCTTTTGGGTAGCCCGCATGATCATGATGACCATGCACTTTGTGAAAAACGAAGACGGCACGCCGCAAGTACCGTTTAAGACCGTCTATGTGCATGGTCTGGTCCGTGATGGCAATGGTCAAAAAATGTCTAAATCAAAAGGTAACGTCTTAGATCCGATTGACCTAATCGATGGTATCGATCTAGAAGCGCTGGTAGAAAAACGCACCAGCAATATGATGAATCCAAAAGACGCGGCCAAAATTGAAAAACAAACGCGTAAAGAGTTCCCAGAAGGCATCCCAGCCTTTGGTACGGATGCGCTGCGCTTTACCTTTACATCCCTTGCCAGTACCGGTCGCGATATTAACTTTGATCTAAAGCGTGTCGAAGGCTATCGTAACTTCTGTAATAAAATCTGGAACGCCAGCCGTTTTGTACTTATGAACTGCGTCGATAGCGAAGGCAATGCCAAGCCTATCGATCAAGCGGCCAACCCTGACGTTTGGGAATTACCAGAAAAATGGATCATGAGCCGCCTGAACTCTACCGTTGCCGATATTCATCAGCATTTTGCTCAGTATCGTCTCGATATGGTCAGCCAAGATATCTATGAGTTTATCTGGAATGAATACTGTGATTGGTATGTTGAGCTTGCCAAAGCCAGTCTAAATGATGACTCGGTGTCTGATGAGCGTAAAGCGCAAATCCGTTATGTACTGCTGCACGTGCTAGAGACGGCGCTACGCTTTAGCCATCCAATCATGCCGTATCTGACCGAGCAAATCTGGCAGACAGTGGCACCGCTACTGGGTCGCAAAAACACCGACAGCATCGTCGTCGCTGACTATCCAAAAACGGACGACGCACAAATCAGTGAGCAAGTTGAGGCGGATATGGCGTGGCTACAAGAGCTAATCGCTAGCGTCCGTAATATCCGTGGTGAGATGAAGCTGGGTAATGCCGTACGTCTGCCAGTGCTACTACAAAACGTCTCTAGCGATGAAGAAGCGCGTCTATCACGTATCAAAAACCAATTCAAAGCGCTTGCCAAAGTCGAGAGCTTAGAGATCGTCAAAGAAGGCGATGAAGTACCACTGTCATCATCAAGTATGGTCGGTCAGCTACGGGTACTTGTACCGATGAAAGGTCTGATCGATCCAACGGCTGAGCTGGCACGTTTGGGTAAATCCTATGATAAGTTGAAAGGTCAATCCGAAGGTATCGCCCGTAAGCTAGGCAATGAAGGCTTTGTCAGTAAAGCGCCAGTGGAAGTGGTCGATGCAGAGAAAGCAAAACTGGCTGAGCTAGAAGGGCAGTTGACCGCGATGACGGCGCAGATGGAAGAGTTGAAAGCGTTGTAGTCTAAGCAATCATTATAATGGCCATAACTTTAATACTTGCATTCTTGATCATGGCGATTCTATTTTTCTATTGGAATCGTCATGAGTCATTAGATAAGCATGCCATTTTCGCCACTATATTTATGGTGGTATATGTGCTTGTTTATCTATGTTTAAATCCTCCATACTTTTCACCGAATCGTCATATTGATACCTTGTTGATGATATTACCGCTAGTATCGTATGGCGCTATTCTATTTCCTGAAATAAATGTGACGATACCAGTACAAGGAACAAAGGGATTTGGTTGGTTGGGACTGGTTGTAACTGTGATAGTTTTAGTTGGGTTTAAGTGGTTTTTTTAAGCAAGCTGAAAGTATCTTGCGTAAGCTAGGTAATGAAGGCTTTGTCAGCAAAGCAACTGCGGAAGTGGTCGATGCTGAGAAGGCGAAACTGGCTGAGCTAGAAGGTCAGTTGACGGCGATGACAGCGCAGATGGAGCAGCTGAAAGCGTTGTAATACTTCTAAATTAGCTACGAAAAAAGCCACCTAATTAGGTGGCTTTTTTTATATCTCTAATGAGTTATATATCTACGAAAGCTGTTGAAATGATAAGTTGAACATGTATTGAAATAGATATATATTTAAAAGCTTTAATGTAGAGTGAGTACTTAATAGAATCAATATTCTGATGGCTATCAAGTAGTAAGGGATAGATGGCTTCGCGGATTTTCTGATATAGTAGAGTTCAGATAAAACCGATACAATAAATAAAAACTAATCAACTATTCAGATAAACCATGACTTATTCAATCGACTATCGTAAACAAGTGCTGTCTAGCATCGATAATGGTCTGACTGTTAGAGAAGCTGCTGCTTTTTACGCGCTTAGCACCAGTACTATACATAGCTGGAGACAGAACTTAGAGCCTAAGAAAGGGCGAGATAAAGCCCCGACTAAAATACCTGATGACGCTTTGCTTCAGGATGTCAAAGCGTATCCTGATGACTATCAATATGAGCGCGCAAATCGTCTGGGCTGTAGTAAAACCGGCATTCATCATGCTTTAAAACGATTAAACATCAGCCAAAAAAAAGACACTAGAGCATCCAAAAGCCTGTCTGGAAAAAAGAGCTAAGTATCTCAATCACTTGAGTGATTATATAATTCAAGGCTATCCCATTGTTTATATGGATGAAAGTGGCTTTGAGCATGAGACCATCAGGCCTTATGGCTATGCTCCGATAGGTAAGCCTTGTATCGATCGCTACAACTGGCAAGGTAAAAAACGTACCAACGTCATTGGTGCCCTGTACGAAAGAGTACTATTTGCACTTGATTACTTCGAAAAAAACATCAATGGAGATGTATTCTATAACTGGTGCAAGTACACGCTAATACCGAGCCTAAAAACCAAGTGCGTAATCGTAATGGATAACGCAAGCTTTCATAAACGAGTACAAAAGCTGCTTAATAGACACGGCCATCGCCTTTTATTTTTACCACCCTACAGCCCTGATCTGAACCCTATCGAGAAAAAGTGGGCACAGGCTAAATTTCTACGCCAAGGATGGATGGAGAATAATCTACCTAAACTGTTTCATGATATGGGCTGTATCGATTTTATATTAAACTGACTATATATTTATATAAATATTATAGGTAAAGTAAAAGCTAGCAGCGATATATCGATTTTAAATTACCCATAAAATAAGCTTCTATTTAATTTGGAAATACTATGATTATTAGCGAATTTATAAATGACTATAATAACCACCCTGTGCTTTTTGTTGGTACAGGAATTAGCTTAAGATATTTGGATAATTCATTCACATGGGATCAGTTACTAGAGAAAATTTCATTTGACCTTTTTGGTAACGATGAAAATTATTTAGATATAAAGCATAACTCTAAGGTAAATGGAAATTTTGACTATCCAAAAATAGCATCGATACTAGAAAAAGAATTTAATGACTTTGTTTCAAAGCCTGAAAATAGATCTGGTGATTTTAAAGATTTGAACGATAGTTTTTATGAAAGTATGCGAAATGGTAATTCTATTAGTAGGTTTAAGCTGTATTTAACAAGCTTGGTTAAAGACTTATCGTATAATAAGAGCTATGAAGATGAGGTTAAAGAGTTTAAGAAAATAAGAAAATAAGAAAAAATATTGCTTCAGTCATTACGACAAACTATGATATCTTGATTGAAGATATATTTGAGTTTTCACCTTTAATTGGTAATGATATTTTATTAAGTAATCCATATGGTTCTGTATATAAAATACATGGAAGTATCGAAGATAGTGAAAATATTATAATTAGTAGTGAAGATTATAAAGAGTTTAATGAAAGGTATGAATTAATACGAGCACAATTGCTTTCTATATTCATCCATAATCCTATTATATTTTTAGGATATAGTGTAAGCGACGAAAATATTAAAAATATATTGAAAACTATTTTTACTTATGTAAGACCAAACACTGAACAAGCTGAAAAGATAAGATCTAGATTTCTGTTAGTTGAGTATGAAAAAGACTCTGAGAACGATATTATATCGTCTCATGATATACAGCTAGACAATGTTAATCTAATAAGAATTAATAAGCTGAAAACAGATAATTATGAAGCTATTTATAAGGCTATTTCCAAGCTAAATTTACCAGTATCTGCTATGGATATAAGGAAAGTTCAAAATATCGTCAAAGAGATTAATGCAGGTGGTAGTATCCAAGTGCAAATTACAGAAGATTTAGAAGGCTTAAAGAATAGTGATAAAATTTTAGCTATAGGATCTAAGAAAACTATTAGATATGAGTTTCATAACAAAGCAGAGCTTATGTCTAACTATTTTGACATTATAGATGAATCTAATGAGCAGATTCTTGAATTAGTAGATAAGCATAGTATAAGTAAGTCGGAATGGTTTCCTATATTTGGGTTTAAATATATAAACTCAACAATAGATAGTGATGGTGTTTTGCAAGCGAGACAAAAGGAAAAGGTATTAGAGTTAAGTGAATCATTGACAACCGAAAGCAGCTGTCACAGTAGGCATAAGGATATAGATAGTATAATTAATGACGATAGTATAGTAAAAAGTAGAAAGCAAAGAGCTTTATATTGGTCTGTATTGAATAATAATATTATTCTTGAAGATGTTAAGGAGTATCTTTTAGCTAATAAAAATAATATGTCCACGGAGTATAGGAAGCTACTCTGCATCTATGATTATATGCAGTATCGCATTGATGTTTAAATTATTTTGAAGAAAATAGATTGTTATTTCATTATATTTTCTACAGTTTTTTAACATCAGTAATTAGTCTATTATCTTTAAATGAATAATACGCTAACGTAAGGAACACCATGAACCATCTCACCATCGGACAACGCGCGCCTTTAAGCAATCTTGCCATTGACGATACCGCACCAATCACGCTTAAGTTCACTCGTCAAAGCCCAATAGAGATGGACATCAGCTGCTTTGCTTTAGATGCAGCAGGCAAACTGATCAACGATGATTACATGGTGTTTTATAATCAGCCAACCTCACCTTGCGGGCAAATCAAGCTCACCCATTACGAGTCGCAGCCAACGGCAAATAAAGGCATCCAAGCCGAGTTTGAAGTTAACTTATCAAAACTGGCTACTAATATAGACAGCTTGTTTTTTGTGTTATCAGCCGATACTCCGCTCAATCAAATTCAATCATTAGAGATTGGCATTTGGCAGCAATCTCAAAAGGTACAGGCAGAATATCAAGCAGCAGACTTTGCCCAGCAGCAAGCCAGTATGCTGATACAGCTGTATCGTAAGAGTGGCATTTGGCGGGTATCCAACGTTGCGCAAGGTTTTAATGGTGGACTTGCCGCCATCGTGCAGCATTTCGGTGGTGACGTAGAAGAGGGTAGCTCGCAAGCAGCCGAGGTAACCGCAGCGCCAGTTCAAACAAAACCATCGTTAGAGAAGGTCATGCTAGACAAGGCACCAAAACTGGTCAATCTGGCCAAAAAAGCCACGATATCGCTTGAGAAACGCCAATTGCAGCAATTAACCGCAAAAGTAGCGTTGGTGCTAGATGCCTCAGGCTCAATGAACAGACAATATAAACAAGGTCGTGTGCAAGAAGTGGTCAATCGTCTATTGCCATTGGCAGTGAGCTTTGATGACGACCAAGCGCTAGACTGCTGGGCGTTTGCCCGAGATCCGCAGTATTTGGGTGAGATTGGGTTGAGAAACTATGACGGTTTCATTGACAATGCTCATGGCGGCTGGCGCAAATGGGCACTTGGCCCACGTGTGAATAACGAAGCAGAAGTCATGAAAGCCGTGACGGAGTTTTACCAAAAAGATGGCTTGGATGTACCTGTATACGTGCTATTTATCAGTGATGGCGGGGTGAATGACAATCGCGGTATCACCAGAGTCATGACGGAAGCCGCGAAACTACCGATATTTTGGCAGTTTGTAGGCTTGGGTGGTCGTGGTTATGGCATCCTAAAAAAACTGGACGACATGACAGGGCGCGTGATTGATAATTGTGACTTTTTTGAACTCGATGATTTGGATGATATCAGCGAAGAAGCCTTATATGAGAATATGCTGGAGGAGTTCCCAAGCTGGCTAAAAGAGGCACGCGAGATAGGATTGATAGCGAAATGAATAAATTAGGATAGTATCTTCAACGATAGAACCGTTTATAGTCTAGCTATGAGCGGTTTTTTATTGCTAAAAAATCAGTCAAAGGTTGTGAGCTCACTTACCCAACCACTAACCAAACATACCTATTGATAGCAAAAACCTCGTAAAAATAGCCTTGTACCGTTTTAAGTGATATTGCATGCTTAGCTACCTATATAGGTAGGCAGTTCTATAAATGATTATCTGGTTTAACAATCTAGCTGTCTAATCTTTATTAAATATTAGCCTCTACATATCATTCAATGACAGTATTTTTATGAGCCAACACAAAAAAGCTTTTTATTATCGACCCAAAACCAATCAGCATAACAGCCCAACGGTGCGTTGGACGTTTGTCATACTGGGCTGGCTATTTTTTGTACTAGGGATTATCGGCGTGTTACTGCCAGTCATGCCGACTGCGCCTTTTATATTACTGGCGGCAGGTTGCTGGGCACGTAGTTCGCGGCGCTTTCATTTTTGGCTGATCAATCATAAATACTTTGGGAAATTTGTCCGCGATTGGGAAAATAATCATGCGGTGCCACTCTATGCTAAGTGGTTAGCGACAATAATGATGACTATTTCAACAACGATGTTATTTTTTAATATCCCCGCCGATATGATATGGATGGCATGGCTGGTAGCCGTGGTCTGTACTGGGGTAGCGGTCTATTTATTCCGTTTGCCAAATGCCTAAAATGCGTTGATTTTCAGGTCAAAAATCGTAAGAAATGGGCTTTAGTTACATGAAAGCTAAGATAAGACTTGCGAAATCAGGATGTTCCCCCTATAATACGTCCAAGCTTAAGAGCAGTTCTGCACCAAATCATTACCTCGTAGTATTAGTTATAATCCTTCGTTTTAATATTTATCGTTCAGTAGCTATTTGCAAGCGTTATCGGTCACTAGGCCATTAATAAATTTAAAAGTAGGATTATATTATGTCAGACGTTCAAAAAGGTACAGTTAAGTGGTTCAACGAAGCTAAAGGCTTTGGTTTTATCGCTCCAGAAACTGGCGCAGACGTTTTTGCTCATTACAGCGAAATCACTGGTTCAGGCTTCAAAACTTTAGCTGAAGGCCAAGAAGTTGAGTTCACTGTAACTCAAGGTCAAAAAGGCCCACAAGCCCATAACATCGTTGCTATCTAATTTGTCTTTATAGACACTTAGAGCAAGATGAAAAAAAAGCGAACCTTCGGGTTCGTTTTTTTTCGTCTACGATTTAAGATAAGCTATTTGCAATTAAAAGTTTAATATCTATAACGTAACGTGCGCTTTATGTTGAGTAGCTTTTAAATCAGACGATAAACCAAGAAAGCCGATAACTAGCATAGTCATCGGCTTTTTTAATCTATATAACTCATGGCAAGAATGATAACGAACGGCAAGGATGTTTGGTAGTTTATTCTAGCCAAGTAAGCTTATGCCAATATTAATCAATCCACCGCCAATGATCAGCCAAGCGAACATAATCGCCCCCAAGATAAGGGGTTTAACGCCAGCTTGTTTAATAGCGCCCAAATGCGTGGTTAGACCAAGCGCAAACATCGCCATGGTGAGCAGCACATCGTCTAGCATCACCATACTACGCTCAAAGCTTGCGGTCATCGGCACCCAAGTGTGTAGTAAAACGATGGCAATGAATATAAAGGCAAACCAAGGCACTTTGACTTGTTGGACGCGATTCATAAACGATGGTTTTTTACCATTGTCGCTGCTACCTTTGGTTAAGGCAAACGATAAAATAAGTAAAAAAGGGGCAAGCATCATGACGCGTATCATCTTGGTGACAACCGCTGTGTCACCCACTTCGGGACTGACTGCGTTACCAGCGACGACGACTTGCGCCACTTCATGAATGGTGGAACCTGTATAAATCCCGTACTGCTGAGCATTTAGCCAAGGTTGCAACCAACCAAGATGGTATAAAAACGGATAGAGCAGCATCGCAACCGTACCAAAGACCACCACTGTCGCCACGGCAATAGTGACTTTGTGTGCTTCCGCTTTGACCACAGGCTCTGCTGCAATCACCGCGGCGGCACCGCAAATACTTGCGCCTGACCCAATTAATAGTGTCGTTTGTTTATCGACTTTTAACCATCGGGTACCTATCCAATAGGTGAGTAAAAAGGTCGATGTCAATACCAACGCATCGCTCATCACCGCAGACAGTCCGACACTTGATACTTGTGTTAGGGTCAGCTTAAAGCCATAAAACATGATGGCGAGGCGCAATATTTGACCTTTGGCAAATGCCACGCCGACACTTAAGCGCTCAGCAAGGTTAGGATAGACCGTATTGCCCAATACCATACCAATGAGAATGGCTAAAGTGAGAGAAGACAAGCCAACGATACGTCCATTGGTCCATGTGTTGACACTAGTATTGAGCCATAAACAAAATAAGCTGCCAATCAGCACGACGATAAGCCCTGCTAAATGGCGGCTGCGCGGGAAATAGTTATTTACTGATTGGGTCAAGGCGTACATGACTGACTGTCCTATTATGTATTATCTATAATCGAAATAAGCATAAGCTTATGAATAGACATTATAAGGCAGACCAATCTATAATAAAAACAGATTAATTAGATAAAAACTATCGATTTTTTAGGTTAATAAAAGTCTTTGGGCTAAAAAGATGGTTTTTTAGATAATAAAGGGCTTTTAAAGTAACAGGTGCTTTTTAGATTGTATCAATAAGATGGGGTATCAGAGAAATTATGAAAAAAGCCATGCAGGTATTACCAAAGATTACCCTCAAGCAATTATCGGTGTTTGTCAGTATTTATCAAACGGGTAGTACTAGCCGTGCCAGTGAAGCGCTGCATTTATCGCAGTCGGCGGTCAGTAGTGCGCTGACAGAATTAGAAGCAAGGCTGCAAATGCCACTGTTTGAGCGCGTCGGACGTAGGCTCAATCAGCACCCCAACGCCCATCCTATTTATATACAGGCGCAAGCCATCTTGGGGCAGGCCTTAACTCTAGAGCATTATCATAAGCATCAAGCAGGGCAGATTCATATCGGTGCCAGTACCACAATCGGCAATTATGTACTGCCGCCGCTGCTTGCTAAGCTATATGCGACGCTACCCGATGCCCATATCGATATGTATATCGCCAATACTCAAGAAGTGGTCAGCGAAGTTGAACAATTAAATATTGATATTGCGCTCGTAGAGGGTATGCCACGCCCCACAGATATGAAAGTCATTGAGCAGCGTGCGTGGCGGACAGATACCTTGATGATCTTTACCAAGCGTGATAGCAAATGGTTGACAGACATGGCAGCGTATAACGATGCGGATAATTGCTACGAGCTTAGCATTGCACAACTGGCAAAGCTGCCGCTATTGGTACGAGAGGCAGGGTCAGGTACACGGCAAATTATCGACGAGCAGCTGCTCAAGCATTTGCCTGATGCGGAAATTGTGATGGCGATTCAGCAGTCGGAAGCTATTAAGCATATGGTGAGTGCAGATATTGGTCTTGGCTGTTTATCACAGCATGTCATTCAGGCAGAGCTGACAGCAGGAGCGCTGGTACAGGTGAAAGTCGCGGGCATCGATTTGTCACGAACTTGGTGGCTGGTGTGGCATAAAGCCCGCCATCAAAGCCCGATTTGGCAAAGTTTTATTGATATTTTGACAAAAAATTAATTTTAGTGATAAATATAGAGGTCTTAGAAATACAGAGGTATTAGCGAGAATATCTACTATTTTAGTTAGTAATAAAAAAGCGCACTGTCAGACAATGCGCTTTTTTTAATGAGCTTTTTTAATAGTTTTAACTAACTTGGAAACAACGTTAAGTCTTTTTTTAAACTACTTATTAACGGGTTTATCCAGTCTTACGACTAAGCTGTCGCATGGGACGTTAGGCAAGATATTATCTGCCGTCGCGCCACTGAGCCAAGCGGCGATACCATGGCGTTCATGACGACCGATGACTAGTAAATCAACATCATGCTTGTGACAATAGTTGACGATGCCTTCACTGTTAGAGATGGCAGTGGTCACTTCCGAATTCACCGCATGTAGATCATTACGCTCCAAAAACTGTGCCAATTTGGCACGCGCTTCTTGACAGCGTTCATCGTCAATCTCATCGTATAAGCTGGAGGCTGGCACCAGCTCATAGCCGAAGCCAACCATGGTATCTTTGACGATATGTAATACTGATAACTTGGCGTTAGGACGATTCTCGACGATACGTTTGGCCTTTTGGGCGACCACATCAGCATCGGACATTAAGTCGGTGACCAATAAAATATGTTCGTAACTCATGAGCGGCTCCTTGTGACAGATGATTTTAACTATAGCACTACTGATGGCTGCTGTTAAGTAAGCTTTGAGTTCGCTTTGTGAAAATCCGACATTCTGCCATATTGGTCATCTTTATTACTACAGTATCTTGACTTATGAAGGTGCGAACCCCATCTAATTCCGTTAGGCAAATTCTTTTTAATTTATACCGGTGCATTGCTGTCATTTAAAATGATGCACGGGTACATGCCATTAAATTTGAATATTACTCATAAGTTAATCACAATAATACTCACAATATTTTTATATAAATATCATATAAAAAACACCCTACGATAAGTACTAAATACACTATTTATCTATTGTTTACTCTGATTCTATTTTATCGCCACTGGCTATATTTAGTCATTAATCGCATATTATTCTAAATAAAATTAGAGCAATCCATAAGGAAAATTATGACCGACACGTTATCTACTACTGATCTAACTTTGCATCCTGCCTTTGAGCTGATTGAGCATCGCCACATTGAGGCGCTATCGATGGATGTGCTGATCAGTCAGCATGTTAAGACTGGGGCCATGCATTACCATTTGGCACATCCGAGTGATGAAAATGCCTTTTTGGTTGGCTTTCGCACTCAGCCAATGGACTCAAAAGGTGAGGCGCATATTCTAGAGCACGTGGCTTTATGTGGCTCTGAGAAATTCCCTGTACGTGACCCGTTTTTCTCAATGATTAAACGCTCATTAAATACTTTTATGAATGCGATGACTGCTGCCGATTGGACGGCGTATCCGTATGCCACGCAAAATAAGAACGATTATTTTAATTTGCTTGCCGTTTATCTTGATGCGTCATTTTTCCCCAATATTCACCCGCTTGATTTTGCCCAAGAAGGCATTCGTGTCGAGTTAGACGAAAATGATAAGCCGCAGTTTAAAGGTATCGTCTTTAATGAGATGAAAGGCGCGATGAGTGGTGAGATTGACCAGCTCTATCATACGGTCGCCCATCATTTGTTCCCAACGACGACCTATCATTATAATTCGGGCGGCGATCCTGCTGATATTCCTGACTTGACCCATCATGAGCTGGTTGAATTTCATCAAAGCCATTATCACCCATCAAACAGTGTGATTATGAGCTTTGGTAATATTCCAGTCGCTGAGACGCAAGCGAAAATCCATGAAGATGCCTTGATTCAATTTGAAGCCGGCAAAAAACACGTCTCGCGTCCAGAACAGCGTCTGTCTGCACCGATTAGCGCGGTCGATACTTATACCGCTGACGAAGCCGGTCCTGACCAAACCCATCATGTGGTGGCGTGGTTATTGCCATCAATTAACGATCCAAAACAGCGTTTAGCACTGCGTCTATTAGAAGGTGTTTTGGTTGAGCATGCTGGTTCGCCATTGCGTGCCTATTTGGATAGCCATCCACTTGGTAAAGCGCCAAGTCCGCTATTGGGACTCGACGACAGTCATTATGAAATGGTCTTTTATACCGGTCTGCGCGGTTCAAACCCTGAGCATGCCGAAGCGGTAGAGCAGGGGATTATTGATTTGCTTAAAGAGGTCGCGAGCAAGCCGATTGATGATGAAACCATTGAAACTATATTGCACCAAATCGAGATTGATCAGCGCCATATCGGCGGTGATAGCATGCCGTATGGTTTGAATCTCATGCTAGAAGGCTTTAGCACGGCGATTCATGATGGCAACCCTATCGACGTCTGGGAAGTTGACGAGCATTTGCAGTGGCTACGTGAGCAAGTAAAAGATGCGCAGTGGTTACCGAATTTAATCAAGACTCATTTACTCGATAATCAGCATCGTGTCCGTGTCACTATGACGCCTGACAGCGAAAAAACTGCCCGCCTTACAGCAGCTGAGCAAACCCGTCTTGATACCATTGCGATGGATTTGACCGCTGATGATAAAGCTATCTTAAAACAACAGGCTTTAGATTTGGCAGCGCGCCAAGCAGCACCTGATGATTTAAGCCTATTGCCAAAAGTTGGCTTAGAAGATGTCCCGACCGATATCAGCTTTAAACAAGGCACACAAAAACAAGTAAATTTAAGCGGGCAAGACAGCACCTTATTTGAATATGAAGCCGGTACCAATGGCTTATACTATTATCAAGTGATTGTGCCGTTGACCGATGCGATTGTTAATCAGGACACCAGCGAGCTACCCGTTAATGAGGTAATCAATCATCCATTGTTGCCTATTTACCTGAGTTTATTGTCAGAACTGGGCACGGATTCGCTAAGCGCTCATGAAATGCAAGCCAAGCAAGCGGCGCATTCATCAGGGGTGACGGCACGTATCAGTCAGCGCACCAATATCGATGACAGCCAAGCGATTAGCAGCTATTTTGTTGTGGCAACGCGCGCGTTGAATCGCAAGCCTGAGGCCATTGACTTGCTAAAAGAAGTCATGGAGCACAGCGTCTTTAGTGAGCATGACCGTATTAAAGAGATTTTGCAGCAGCGTCAAGCAGGTTGGCAATCAAACCTTGCCGGTTCAGGGCATTCTTATGCGATGCAAACCGCCAGTCGCGGCATGAGTCGCCAAGCACAGTTAGAATATGTGCGCAGCGGTCTGCCAGCACTAAACGCGCTAAAAGACTTCTTAGCCCATGCCAGTACGGATGATGCGCAGTGGGATAAATTGGCAACCAGTCTGATGGATTTACATCAGCGTTTAATCAGCTTGCCTAAGCATGCGGTTATTATCTGTGAAGCCGAGCAAACCGAACGTTTGAGCAACTTAATCGTTGATAGCTGGAAAGACAGCCAAGCGCCAAAAATTGCTGAAAAAATCACAAACTCTGATGCGAGTATTGAAGACAATATCCCAAGCGAGTTTGCCGAGCTGCAACTTGATGCGGCGTTAAATGGCGAGAAAGACGCGGTCAAAGCACTAGAAAGTGGTGTGGCGCTCGATGTTGAAGATTTGGCGTGGCTAGTTCCGACCAACGTCTATCATAATGCTAGCGCATATACCGTGCCAGCAGCCGACCATCCTGATACCGCTGCCTTGATGGTATTAGCGCCTTATCTGCGTAATGGTTACTTGCATAGTGCTATCCGTGAGCGCGGCGGTGCTTATGGTGGCGGTGCAGGCTACGATGCCAATGCTTGCGCCTTTAAGTTCTTTAGCTACCGTGATCCGCAGTGTGCTGAAACCTTTGCGCATTTTGATGCCAGTATCGAATGGTTATTAAATGAGCCGCAAACCGATGAGCAGTTGGAAGAAGCCATCTTAGGCATTATCTCAGGTATGGATAAACCAGGCTCTCCAGCAGGCGAAGCTATCAAAGCTTGTTTTGCTGATTTGCATAATCGCGGTGCAGACTGGCAACGTAAAATGCGCGCATCAATATTAGCCGTCACTATCGATGACATACAACGTGTGGCTAAGCAATATTTGCAAGGAAAGGATCATGTTCGTGCAGTATTAGCACCTTATGATAAAGAGGCAGTGGTTAAAGAGCTTGGCTTTAAGGTTTGTAAGATTAAAAGCTAGTTTTTGACTTATCGTGAAATCAGTCATAGCAAATTATTGACTGTATAAAAAAACCGCCGCCTTCAATATTTATATTGAAAGCGGCGGTTTTATTTTGGGTTAGTCTTTTAAAGCGCTATTTCTTAAAGGCTTACTTTTTAATTAAATAATTTGCCAGCGCTTTATAAGCGGGTAGTGAAGTTGGGTCAATCTTGCTATTACTGGCATCTGGGTATGACGCAAAACGCACGATAACCATATCGGCTGCGGGATCGACATAAATGGTTTGACCGTGGACGCCGCGTGCCGCATAGATAGGCGTGGGATTATTAAATAACCACCACATGCTTTTGTAGCTGCCGTTGGTTAGCTGTTTATAGCCCGCTTTTGCAAAAGCGTTTTTATCACCGCCGGCTTCGATATTATCAACGACCGCCGCTGGGAATAAACGTTCGCCATTAATCTCGCCTTTATTGAGCATTAAGCTACCAATACGTGCCATGTCATGCAAGCCTGCGCTGATACCGCCGCCAGCAAATGGCGTACCTTTAGCATCGACCGTCATATAGGCGCTTTGTTCAGCACCGATTTTTTGCCAGATGCGTTCCGAGAGTAAATCATTGACCGCTTTGCCAGTGGTACGCGAGATAATCCAGCCAAGCGCATCACTATTAATGGTGCGATAGTTAAATTCTGCCCCATGTTGACCCTTTTTCTTCACCGTTTGCAGATACTCAAAATAACCATTAGGTCCGCTATAGCCTTTTGGTTTCGGTAGTGGGCTTGCTGCTTCTGAATACTGCCAGATATCGGCATTAGGGTCAGCATAGTCTTCGCTATAATCGAGGGCGGTGGTCATATCCATCACTTGGCGGACGGTTGCATCCCCAAAGCCACTGTTTTTGAGCTCTGGAATGATAGATGCGACTAATGCCTTATCGTCAAGCTTACCTTCGGTGACAAGGATTTCTGCTAGCAGCCCAGTCATGGATTTGGTCATCGACATCGCCGCATGATTGCCAAGCTTATTGAGGCAGCCGTTTTGGCGCTCGTACACTACCTTGCCATGGTGCATGACCATAATGCCGTCAGTATAATTGGCATCCAGTGACTGCTTCCACGTCATCGGGCGCTTACTATTAGTGGGCGTAAAGGTGATGGCATCAATGTTTTTATCTAACTCGTAGTTGAGCGTGGAGGGTGCGCCGATACCGCGACTGACGTCAGTGGTGGGCATCAACTCACGGATATGACAGACCGTCCAACGCAGCTTGGGAAAACTAAAAAAATTAGAGGAAGGTTGAGTAATCAGTTTATCGGCAGGCGGCGGAAAACCTTGCATCCAGCCAAGCGTTTGTGGGTCGGATTGTTTGGCGGTTAACCGTGCATCTTCCGCATGGCTGGTGATACTTATACTTATACTGGTTAGGGTCATGGCGATGGTCAGCGGTAATAGAGGTAAAGAGCGTTGCAATAAAGTCAGCATAATATTCTCGCAAGTCGGCTTAAACGATTAACTTCAGACAATAAAAAACCATTGATAGGTGGCTATATTCAAAACTTAGCATAAGACTTATCAATGGTTTTTACCAACCACTTTTGTAAAGCAGTCAATTTTTTATAAGGTTATTTTTTATATGCTTAGGGCTAGTAGCGCTTGATCGCTTGGTCTTTACCGATGATATCCTGATGAATAGGGAAGTTTTCATGGTTATCGTATTGCTTGCGGTCAGCAAAGTAGCTTTTTAGGGTGCGACGTACCGCTTCAAAGGCAAGTTTGTCCCATGGAATGTCTTCTTCGGTAAATAACGCACAATCAAGACTTTCAGAGCCGATGCCATAAGCACCGTCTTTTAACTCAGTGATATAGATGCTATAGATTTGCCCGATATCAGGAATATCATATAAGCAATATAAATGCGGATTGATGACGACCGCTTCGGCTTCTTCAAAGCTTTCACGAGCGGCCCCTTCTGCCATGGTTTCGCCATTTTCCATAAAGCCAGCTGGTAGTGTCCATAAGCCATACTGTGGCTCGATCGCGCGGCGACATAGCAGTACCCGATGCTTATGCACAACGAGTGAGCCACAAATCACTTTTGGATTTTCATAGTGAATATAGTGGCAATTGGGGCATACCAAGCGTGGGATATTATCAGTGGCTGGTATTTTACGTTCTGCTTCATGACCGCATTGTAAACAATAGCGCATATCAACTGCCTTATTTAATGATAAATCTACATGATAAATAGAAATGAGAAAAAGGATTGTCGTTCTTTGAAGAATTATGATTCTTATTTTATAAAATAGTATGACTTTAGCTTATCAGATGTTAGGTGATCATAGTTGTTAATCCTAAGATAACACAAATTCTCATCACACTGGCAGTGATAATAACAAGCACACAGGTTTGCGCAACTGCTTACGGCTACGGTTGCTATTAATGAATGTATCAGCAGGCAAAGCAGGACAGTCACATAAAGTATATGCAGTCACGATAAGATTGCGCTAGGCTAGACTCACGCTAACTATTGAATGATAGCTTTACCAACAACAAGAGTAATGGCTGCCGCGACTGGTGTTGTTGTAAGTAAGGGCAACCAGGTAAGGGCAACCAGCAAAGCGAGCGCATCTATCAGAGTAAGGGGTATTAAAAAATGCCACTTTACGTCGCCAAGCATGACGATGAATGAATGGAGGCCAGCATGTAGATGCGATATGCGTAGCAATAACACTGGCGCAAGCGTTGTACACATTGCGAGAGATAAGCTCCACCATCCGATGCTTAATTCTAATAAAAATATAGGGCAATAATCATGTTACTTCCCCCGCAGTCGCTACGTTTTGATGAATTTTCAGTCGCTGTGCCGGACTTTATTCGTTATCCCACCATTAGAACGTTGGCGGAACGGGTGCAGCATGAGACCTTAAATGCCGTTACCAGTCCTGCGCTGTATGATGCTAACACTTCTCGTAGCACTCGCATTCTAGATAGCTTGTATCAAACACCCATTGCCGATGCCTCGGTATTGGTTGCCATTACTCATGAACGCCATCCAAAACTGCTACTGACACGCCGCGCTGCGCACATGAACAGCCATGCTGGCGAGGTCTCTTGCGTTGGTGGTAAACATGACGCAGGCGACGGTAATAATGTCATCACCGCTTTGCGTGAAGCCTGTGAAGAGACGGCACTACAACCTAATAAAGTCCAGCTAATTGGTCAATTGCCCATTCAAACCTCTAAAAGTGGTATGAGTGTGCGTCCTATTGTGGCGCTGATTGCGCCCGATTTATTATTAGTCCCTGAGCTTGGCGAAATTTCGCGCATTTTTTGGGCAGATTTTGAAACCTTGCTGACTCAGCCTACTGTCGAGTATGCGGTAGAATATGCAATGCAAGATAAGATCGCGACCATTCTCACACCTAGCTGGCAAGTGGATGGTGAAACGGTTTGGGGTCTGACAGGACGAGTCATTGCCAGTTTGTTAGAAACAGGCTTTGATCGCCAGCTTGAATGGTATTATCGCATCCAAAATACGCGAAATTAATCCGTAAGGCGACTGACGTCGAATCATTATTCGTTTATTTACTATGCTTTATTTATAATTACTTACTTATAATATTCGTCGTTTTTCTTTAGCCACCAGTTCATATTATCTTGGCGTTTGGCGCGGAAGGCTTCTAATTTTTCAGCCACACTTTGATTGTGTTGGCGTGCCGTATCGAGCGCAAAGAGAATCGGCACTGACGATAAGACACCAAAGCGGATTTTTGATTTTGGCAAATCCAGCCCATCGCCGATATCATCGCCGACCAAAGTACGGGTCACGCTAGCATTGACCATCTCAACGAAACGCCCCCGCCGATTGTCTTCGCCCATCAGCTGACGCGGCAAATCATGCAGCGCCTTGGCTAATGGTTGCCCCATTTTAAAATCAAGTTGCTGAATTGATAAATAGGTATAGAGCCATTCCCAACAGGCAGTTTCATCTTTTGGCAGGCGATCTAAGTCAACCCCCACCCAATAACTGGCAAGATTCCATAGATGCAGAATACCTGCCGCTTCTTCAGTGCTGATGCGTGCGCCAAGCAGCCGTAACCCGCGCATAATCAACAATGAAAACTGCAAATGAGTAGCAATCATATCGGTTTGATTGATAGGAAGACCCCAATAATCAGTATTCCAGCTGCCATCTGAGTTGTGATGTTGGTCGGCATCTGGTATGACGCCTTTAGCAGCATTGCCTTTACCTTTGAGCAAGTTTTGCCGTACTAAGGTATGAATTTGCCGCACTTTGATTGATTGCCGCCAACCTTCTGAGCCAATCGCCAATACTTGCTCGATAGACTGACGTTGATTATGGGCGTTTGTATTCGGCTTATGTAATGGGGGATGTTCAGAGACGGCTAGGATATAAGCGTAAGTACGCATCAGGCGCGGCAGGGCATCGTGCATCAATGCGCCTGTCTGAATGAGCGGCAGGGAGAGGGCAGGAATGCTGTAGCCTGCCATCAGGGCAACATTACGTAGTAGCCAAATCAGCATCAGAGGATAGCGTCGATAGGCAACCGCACCGATTTGGGCAAGCTTGGGATCGAACCAAGTAGGATGACTGCTAAATTGCTCGGTTAAGGCGTTAAATGCAGGGTTATTTGTGAGATTAGCATCGAATTTACTGCTATCGCTGATAATAAATTGCTGTAGGGGCTTTGCAAAACGAATGCCGTCAGCGGCCAATGTATCTGCCAGTGAATCGCCAATATCGTAGCCTGCGACTATTTCATTTAATAAATCTTGCGAGATAACGAAGTCTTTTGGCAATAAATAACGCTTGATGCGCTTTAAGACTTGCAAGTCGCTATGGTCATCAATCGCGGTCGTCCGTCCGTGACGCTGATAAGGTTTTATTGAGGATTGTTGGTGATTCAAAGTATCAGCCGTCTGTTTATCAGTTATGTTGATTGAATCCATATTTATTAAATGCCTCTTTACCAAATGCTTTCTTACCAAATGCTTTCTTACCAAATGCTTTCTTACCAAATATTTTCCTATTAGATTATTTCACAAGGCCAATAGTATTAATAGCTATTTGACTGGTTTAGAGCTTCTAATTGTCTTTGCGTGGTGTTCATACGGCGCTTGGCTTTACGCAGCTCGTCGGCTAATGACAGTAGGCGCGCGCGTGCTTCTTTTTCATTAGCAAAGTTTAACATCGCCCCACTTTCTAGCTTATCAAATTCTTCTTGGTAGGTTTCTATGAGGCGCTTGTCTTTGTCTAACTGACTTTCTAATGCGTAATAGTCTAAGCCTTTTTGATTAGCAGTTTGTAGTGTATTCGCCAAGGTTAAGGGGCAGACATTATTGAGCTGACGTCCGCGCCGACCGACATTGTAAGCATTACTGGTCGTGCAGTATTGCTTAAGCCCCAGCTGGCGACCGCGCTCCCATGCCAGATAGTTGGGGGCAACACTGGCCTTGGCACAGGCTTTGGCATGTGATGCAAGGCGATCTGATGGGTAACCTGCCACGCCATCGTTGTAGCCAATAGCCTGCCAGTTACCAACAAGGCACTCCTGCTTAGAGAGCGTGGCACAGCTTGATAGTAAAACAATGCTACCAAGGAGCGCCAAGCTTAATGAAGGCCGCAGTACAAACTGTCGCATGATTATCTCTTCTATGGCTACTGATGCAAGTGCTGATATAGTTAATGCAAAATACTTTTAATGAACCATGCTCGGCTGCCAAAGTACGTGAACTATAAAATAATAAGCCACCGATAAGCTAAATCGCCTCTAAGTGGCTTATCTTCTTATTAATGAGGGCGAGTCAGATCGACTGAGGTGCCGCTTACATTGTCTTTCAAGCTGACTTTGAGCATGAGATAACCTGCGATACCAGAGACGATTGAGCCCATAATAATACCTAAGCGCTCATCAAATAAGGCTGTTTCACCAGCAAATGCCAGACCGCCGATGAACAGACTCATGGTAAAACCAACACCACAGAGTAAGGCTGCACCGTAAATCTGCTTATAATTCATGCCCCTTGGCATGGTTGAGATACCAAGCTTAAAGATTAACCAGCACATAACCATTACACCAATTTGCTTACCGATGAATAGACCGGCCGCAATACCAAGCGGTACTGAATGGAACAGCTCAGCGAAGCCTGCACCTTTGAGGGATATGCCTGAGTTGGCAAATGCGAATAATGGCAAGATACCGAAGGCAACGGTGTTATGTAAATCGTGCTCTAGCTCTTCTAGTGGTGAGTGCTCAGGATCAGTACGGTCAAACATAGGAATAAATAGTGCTAAGACCACGCCAGCCAAGGTGGCATGGATGCCAGATTTGAGTACCGCAATCCACATGATCACACCGATCAGCAGATAAGGCGTGATGCTAGTGACGTTGCGACGATTAAGAAGATATAAGAAGGGTAGACATAGACCTGCCACTGCCAATGACTCTAATGACAAATCACTGGTATAGAATAAAGCGATGATTAAAATGGCGCCAATATCATCAAAAATAGCAATTGATACTAAAAATACTTTTAAAGAGTTGGGAACGCGGTTGCCTAATAAGCTCAAAATACCTAGGGCAAAAGCAATATCGGTCGCGGCTGGAATCGCCCATCCTTTCCAAAACTCAGGCTCGTTATAGTTAAAGAGTAGATAGACAATCGCTGGCATAATCATGCCACCGAGCGCCGCACCAGCTGGCAGGATGATTTGCTTAACGTTAGACAGCTCACCGATCAACACTTCACGCTTTAGCTCAAGTCCCACTAAAAAAAAGAAAATCGCCATCAAACCGTCATTGATCCAGTGATGAGCGTCTTTAGCAATAGCAAACTCACCGATTTGAATGGCAACGGGTGCGTGAATAAAGCCCTCATACCACACATTAAGAGGGGAGTTGGCAATAATCATTGCAGCAATGGCAGCCAATGCTAGGACGATACCGCCCGCTGCCTCAAATTCAAAAAATGCTTTAATCCTGCGTATTGCCATATCATCCTCATTTGCTAAACACGAATTACAAATTAATCCAATAACCTCAAATATCTATGACACGACTCATAAAGACATGATAGACAGCAACAGTTTCTCATACTCTTATTGATATAGACAACAAAATACGTCAACCAAAAGTTATAAGTGCCGCTTGTCACATTAATAATAGCGATATTATAAAGTCGATAGAGCAGACAAAAGCCTTATAAGTCGTTACATACTTTTAATCAATCGCTGCTTATTTTAGATATTTATTAAGCCGTTAGACAAATCTAGCAGACTTTTTTACGTTTTTGGCTTTTTTTAGCGTTTTATCTTTATAATGATTGGCATTTTGTGATGTTCTGTCACAGCTTTAATACATATCAGCAGTACTATCAGCTAATGAATAGCAAAGTTGGTAGCAACATTGCTACTAATATTTTATTTCCTGTTCTTAAAGCCCGTTCTTAAAGCCAGTTTTTAGAACTTCCTCATTTTCCATCATAAAATTTACAGGTCAGCGTCATGGACTTATCGCTTTCGTTAGAGGTTATATTAATGCTTACCGCTGTGGCAGCGTTGGCAGGCTTTATTGATGCTATCGCTGGTGGTGGCGGTTTATTGACCATCCCTGCCATGTTACTTGCCAATATCCCACCAGTGCTAACGCTTGGTACCAATAAGCTACAAGCCGCCTCAGGTGCGCTAGCAGCCTCTATTACGATGATTAGAAAAGGGGTGGTCAAACCGCAACGTATCAAAGTAGCTATCGTTGGCGCTTTTATCGGTTCTGTTCTCGGCACTATCGCTGTACAGATGTCGCCGCCGGATCTGCTTGAGACACTGATTCCGTTTTTGATTGCGGCTATCGGGATTTATACCTTGTTTGCGCCTCGACTTGGCGAAGTAGAAGCTGCGCCGCGTATCTCAGAAGGCAAATGGCAAAAAGTGGTTGCACCATTAATTGGTTTTTATGATGGCTATATTGGACCAGGCACAGGGATGTTTTTTGCGCTCGGCAACGTGGCGTTGCGTGGTCGGCAAATTATCGAAGCGACAGGGGCGGCAAAGGTATTGAATTTATCGACCAATATTGGTTCGTTAATATTCTTTATTTTGGGCGGTAATGTGTTGTGGAAAGTAGGGCTTGCCATGATGGTAGGACAAACGATAGGCGCGTATTTTGGCTCTCATATGGTGGTCAAGGGCGGTAGTAAGCTGATTCGTCCAATGATTGTAGTGGTATGCTTGGCGATGGTAACCAAATACGTTTTTGGTTGATTGCTTTTCATTAAGTAAATGTGTTTAGTAAAGCAAAAAAACCTCAGCCAATATGACTGAGGTTTTTTATGTATCGTGAATAAATTATCAAAATCTATTCAATGCCTAGCGGCGACGATCGATATCATCGTACTCACTGCCCATGATCCCATCACTAAAGACTTCAGAGAATTCACGCTCATTGTCTTCATCAATGTGACCATCAAACACGTCTTTTGCACCAGCGTTAGGATCGTTATAAATAGCCAAATCCATTTTGCCTTCTGATTTTGCCACAATAGCCGTCACAGCAGCATCGCCACCGACGTTCACTGCGGTACGTAACATATCGAGGATACGATCCACGCCTAAGATAAGACCGATGCCTTCGATAGGTAGACCGACTTGGGCAAATACCATTGATAGCATAATCAGACCAACACCCGGTACACCAGCAGTACCGACGGAAGCCAAAACGGACATTAGAATGACAGTTAGATACTCAGTCACGCCCAAGTCAATACCATAGATATTGGCAATGAAGATGGTCGCAGTACCTTGCATGATGGCGGTACCATCCATGTTGATGGTCGCACCAAAAGGCACCGTAAACGAAGCAACTGAGTTATTAACGCCCATGCGCTTGGTGACCGTACGCAAGGTAATGGGAATCGTCGCGTTCGAGCTTGACGTACTAAAAGCAAAAATCTGAACTTCACGCATTTTTGCCAAAAAGGTTTTGATGGATAAGCCTGAAGAGACTTTGAGTACAATCATCATAGTGACAAAGAAATGGAATGCCAATGAGCCGACCAATACCGCCACATAACCCAGCAGTGACCAAATCAAGTCTAAACCCAGCTCTGCCATTGCTTTGGTCAATAGCGCAAATACACCATAAGGTGCAAGATTCATAATGATGGTCACCATTTTTAAGATGACTTCATTGATTAATTCTAAGCTCTGCACTAAGCCTTTGGCAGGTTTACCCACCATCAAGATACTAACACCGATCAAAATAGCAAAGAAAATAATCGATAACATATCACCATTTGCCATCGCGCTGATGGGGTTTGATGGGATAATATTAGAGAACACATCAAGCAGTGGCGGTGCTGATGCTGCTTCAAATGCCGCTTCGGTTTCGATATTCATGCCTTTACCGATACCAAATAGCACGCCAAGCCCAATCGCTGTTGCGATAGCCAGAGCTGTTGTCATCATATAAATAAGAAATGTCTTGGTGCCGATGCGACCAAGCAAACGAATATCCCCAATACCGCAAACACCGCAAATCAGTGAGATCAACACCAAAGGCACGACTAGCATTTTTAACGAGTTGACAAATAGCTTGCCGACAATGGCGAGGAAGCCATTGGTAATGTACGTATGAATGAAACCGCCTTCAGCGTTCAGTCCTGAATAGTTTATAAACAATCCCAGTATGATACCGAGTACCATAGCGACAATAATCTTGCCGGTCAGTCCCATATTTTTCCACATAACTTATATCCTTTGTGTACGTGCCCCAGTAGCGAATAGATAGGCTGCTCACATCAATGTGATTGTTGCCATTATTATCACCGCTCTTGCTACGTCTATTAAATTCTTTCAACTTCCACTTAGTGTCACGTTTTCGGGGCACAATATAAAATAATTGTTAAGGATACTGCAACGTTTTTTTATGACTAAGGTAATATAAATCAATAGTTAAGTTGTCTGCGCCGAATTTTTCGCGAGTAAAGTAGGTAAATGACAAGGCATATTGACCAATATTAGCGCGTGTTGAACATTCAAAAATAATCACTACTGATCGCCAAAACTGTTTCAGACAAAGCATAAAATGACGATCATGTTCATGCCTTAATTAGTTTTATAACATATTTTTTATATGGAGCTGGGAGAATTTAGTATTATTTCCAATATTAATAGAGGGAGACAGGGCTGTTTTTTTTACCATTTCATTGTTAACAGTAGACGCTTAGAATGACTAAACTGACTATTTTTAATGTTGAGCTGCCTAAAAAGCAGTCTCTGTCATTGCCATGGTTGAATCATCAAACACGCCTTAATGGTTAAAAATGGCGATTTATAACTAAAAAAAGACTGCTCAAATGGGGCAGTCTTTTCTAAGTGAATGATCAGAATGTATCGTGCAAGGCTTCTAGCAGCCTTAACACCTATTGTTTTTTAAATATTTTAAGCCTGATTATTTTGTGCCTTGCTATTTCAAAGCTTGCTATTTCAAAGCCTATTGTTTCAAAGCTTGTCATTTCAAGAATTATCAAAGCTTTTGATTTTAGACTTTGTCACTTTCATCACGGCGTAGACCATCCTGCCATTTAGGATCAGTAGCGGCAGGTTTGTCTATATTATCCTTCACATTTTCTGCATCTTCAGATATTTCAGAACGCTCTAGGTCGTCAGCATTATGTTGATTCAGACGATGGTTGTTACTCATGCGTTCGCTTAAGTGTGACTCTGCATCACGGTGGCGATGATCTAGTGCTTCCACCTCAGGCTCAGACTCATCAAAGTCGGTCTGTGCACGTACCTCCTCAATGGTATCTTGCTCTTTGACCATTTCTACATCACCGTCACTCTCATAACCATGATTGGGGTTGGCATCGCCAGTTGGTTTGTCTGTACTGACGGGCGTACCCAAATCATTAGAGTCGATATCATTTTCAGCTGTCATGTTTGTCGCAATGCCCTTTCTGGCTTGCGCGTCATTTTTCAGTTGTGCATAGTCCGTCAGTTGCTGTACAGCATTATCAAGGCTGTGTGGATTGGTGCGCTCTTGGGCATGCAATAAGCGTTTATCAAACACGTCAGTCAATAATGAGTCAAAGCGTATGGCGTTGTACTGAATAAGCACTTCAGCTTCTTCTTCGGTAATATCGCCGTTTTGGCTGGCATATACCACATGATCCTCAAAAGTAAGCCCTTCAAAACTGTCCTTGTGTTCAGCCTTTTTAAACCTCTGCCATAATGGCTCGATGCTAAGTAACGTTTGATAAGCGTGTTCCATACGTCCAGTGACATCATCGGCTTCAGTATTATAATAGACCATGGTTTTGAGATAATCACGGAACGGGTTGGCTTCAAAGTCATCCATAAAAGCATCGCCCAACTTGCGTTTGAGCTCATCGCTTGGCGGCGTAAAGATAGAGCCGCTGGGGAAAGTCACAAAACTGACCAAACTGGCCGCCATACGATTAGGGAAGTTTGCAAAAAAGGCTTCAAAAGCTTCTTGAATGGTATATAAGCTATTTTGTAAGGCAACCTCAGCATGCAAGCGTTCGGACGCTGATTTAGTACCATGCTCATAAAACTGCAAAATAGCAGTACTAATGAATAAATGGCTATGAATATCAGCTAAGCGTCCAGACAGCATCTCTTTACGTTTTAAGTCACCAGCGAGCAACCCTAACGCCATATCAGCCGTTAAGGCAAAGCTTGCGCTCAGGCGGTTGATGTGTTTGTAGTATGGACGAGTAAAGCTGTCCGCAAAGCTTGGCGCATGATTACTGCCACCGACATAACCTGCGACAAATGCCTTTGCGCCGCGATTAAAGGTATAACCCAAATGTTTAAAAAATAGCGTGTCGAACTGTTTGAGTGCGCTTTCTTTATCTTCGCTTTGCAGCAATTGCAGCTCATCAAAGAGATAAGGATGGCAACGCATCGCACCTTGACCAAATATCATGAGTGAGCGCGTCAAGATATTTGCGCCTTCAACCGTGATAGATACTGGAATTGCCTGATAAGGTGTGGCCAAAAAGTTACGTGGACCCATCTGTACCGCGCGACCACCAACCACATCCATACCGTCATTGACCACACTGCGCATGGTTTCAGTCGCATAGTATTTTGCCATTGCCGTCATCACTGATGGTGTGCCGCCTTGGTTCAGACCGCAGGTGACGAGGTGACGAAATGCCTCTAGCATATAAGTGTTACTGGCCATGCGGCTGGTGGCGTCTTGGACGCCTTCAAACTTGCCAACAGAGATTTTAAACTGTTCGCGTACTTTGGCAAAAGCACCGACAGACAGATATGTCATTTCACTGGCTGAGGTTGATAAAGCTGGTAAAGAGATGCCGCGACCAACGCCCAAGCACTCCATCAGCATACGCCAACCGCGACCTGCATTTTCGACGCCGCCGATGATGTAATCTAGTGGAATAAAGACGTCTTTACCATCGACTGTACCATTCATAAATGGCGAGCCAATTGGATTATGGCGTGGTCCTATGATAACGCCTTTATGGCTGGCAGGCACGAGCGCACAAGTGATACCGTAATCGGTCTTATCAGGATTGCCAAGCAAACCTTCAGGATCGTGCATCTTGAATGCTAAACCCACGACCGTGGCGATAGGTGCGAGGGTAATCCAGCGCTTAGAAAAGTTCATACGCAAACCGAGCACTTGCTCGCCCTCGTGCGTACCATAACAAACCACCCCTGTATCTGGAATCGCACCAGCATCGGAGCCTGCTTCTGGGCCCGTCAAACCAAAGCAAGGTACCTCGTCACCTTTGGCAAGACCGGGTAGCCAACGCTGTTTTTGTTCGTCCGTACCATAATGCATCAACAGCTCACCAGGGCCGAGCGAGTTTGGCACCATACAGGTAACCGCAGCGGTCGGCGAGCGCGAAGCGATTTTACTCATGATACGGCTTTGTGCATAAGAGCTAAAATCTAAACCGCCAAACTCTTTTGGAATGATTAAGCCTAAAAATCCATTGGCTTTGATAAATTGCCACGCTTCAGGCGACAGCTCTTTGTCTTCATGCTGAATTTTCCATTCATCAAGCATGGCGCATAGTACTTCTACTTCATTATCAATAAAGCTTTGCTCTTCTGCCGACAGCTCTGGATAGGGATATTGAGCAAAAGTGTCCCAGTCGGGATTGCCCATAAACAGCTCTTTTTCCCACCAGCTGGTACCCGCATCGAGTGCTTCGCGCTCGGTATCGCTCATGCTCGGCATTGCCCCGCCCAAAGTTTTGTAAACAGGTCTGGTAATCAGTGACTGACGAATAGGGGCGACGAGCAAAACGATGCAAAGTAAAGCGATTGGTATGCCCAAAATGAGCGACCAAGGACTGATAAAGGCGGTGACAAGGACGGTAACTAGGGCAACGATACTGCCTGTAACTCGTGATAGGGACAATAAAAAGATGGCCAAAACCATGGCTAATTGAATAATGATTGCCAAAATAAATAAGCCAATTGCCATGACTATCTCCTTTTATAACGCTAAACCAAAAGCGCGAAAAATGTGTGTGTATTAAAGTATTTGAATAAATCTTGTTGTTATTTTTGCTGATGTTTAAGGGTCTGGTGACCAAATTAAACCAATGAGCCGTTATGGATTTTGTAGCATATTTTATGATCAATTTTAATTTGTTGAGCATTTTACAAAAGTGGCTTTGATAACTACCTAACCAGTGACAGACAAATAAAAGACAAATTTAGCCATCAATATGAAACAGTTGCCGATAACTATCAATAGCTAAAATGCTACGCTGTGTCGATTATATGTATCAAGATTTTCTCATATAAGCAAAAATAACAGTCGTAATCAGTTATCCAAAAGGCGCTAAGCCGCTTTCTGCATAAGATAATGTCTCATTGCGTCCAACAATGATGTGGTCTACCAAGGATAAATCGATTAAATCGCAGGCTTTCTTTAGCTCGTAAGTTAATAAATTGTCTGCCGTTGAAGGGGTCGCATCGGTATGCGGATGATTGTGTGCGACGATGAGTTGGCTGGCGGCGTGACTCAAGGCATGACGCAGAACGTGTTTGATACAGACGGAGCAAGAGGAGATGCCGCCAGTAAACAGTATCTCAAAATTAATGAGATTTAACGCATTGTCTAAGCAAAGTACCGCAAAGACTTCGCGATGCTCCCCGCGCAGCTGAGTACTGATATAGTCTTTGACCATTTGCGAGCGCCCAAGTGCGTGACCAGTTTTAAGCTGACTGTCCAAATAACGCGTACCCATCTCAAGTGAGGCCAATATCTGCGCGTATTTGGCAGGACCAATACCATGACAAGCCAGTACAGTCCCTTGCGGCGCTGCCAATAATTCTGCCAAGCTACCAAATTGCTCGATCAAATGACGCGCCAGCTCGATAGCTGACTGTGACTGCGTACCTGTGCGCAGAAATATCGCTAATATCTCGGCATCAGATAAATGCGCTGCCCCAAATTTTAGTAGTTTTTCACGTGGTCTATCATCTTCATGCCAGTCTTTAATCGCCATTGTCACTCCTTGAGAATGGATTGCTGCCAGATATATTGAGTAAATACGGAAATTCTTACCCAACTTATCTCATAATTGTTACTATAAGCGCAATTTTATCTTTCAACTTTTTATTGATGCCATGCTTATGTCCAATATTGTGCTTGCTATCACTGGCGGTATCGCCGCTTATAAATCTGCTATCTTTGCCCGCCTATTAATCAAGGCAGGCTTTGAGGTGCGTGTCATTATGACCACAGGGGCACAAGCTTTTATTACGCCACTGACCCTGCAAGCTTTGACTGGCAATGAGGTGCATATCTCATTACTCGATGAAAAAGCAGAAGCGGGGATGGGGCATATCGAATTAGCGAAATGGGCGGACTTAATCATCATTGCGCCAGCCTCTGCCAATACGCTTGCGCGTCTCGCGATGGGCATGGCAGATGACTTACTAACCACAGTGTGTCTGGCAACGGCGGCACCAGTCATCATTGCGCCAGCCATGAATCAGCAGATGTGGGCGCACCCTGCGGTGAATTTAAATGTGCAAACGCTGCGTGATATGAATTATCAAATTATTGCGCCTGCTAGCGGTGAGCAAGCCTGCGGTGATGTGGGAGCAGGGCGTTTGCCTGAACCTGAGCAGCTATTGGCAGAGGTGTTATTATTTAACGCCATGCAAACCACGCCGCAATTATTGGCAGGTAAACGAGTGGTAATTACTGCAGGACCGACGGTAGAAGCTATCGATCCGGTGCGTTACTTGTCCAATCACTCTACTGGCAAGATGGGCTTTGCATTAGCACGTGCGTGCGTGGCTGCTGGTGCAGACGTTATCTTGATTGCGGGTGGCAAAGTGGCACTGCCCACACCGCTGAATGTCACGCGCATTGATGTATTGTCGGCTAAAGAGATGCTGATAGCAGCCCAGCAGTGCGTGGATGGTACGCACAGTGCGCTACAGTATGTGCCTGAAGATGAGCACGACCATTCTCACGATCACGACCATAGCCATCAACATGAAAATCATGGCGAGTGTGATTGCGGCGATGATCATAGCCACAGTCATAACCACAGCCATGAAATTGATGATAAGCAGCATCATGCTCATAGCGAGAATCAAAATGTAATGGCGGATATCTTTATTGCCACTGCGGCTGTCGCTGATTATCGTACTGAAGAAGCTGCCCCGCAAAAAATTAAAAAAACCCAAGATGCTATGACGCTGAGTTTGGTCAAAAATCCTGATATCTTAGCGACGATTTCGCTTGCGCATCCAGCGCTGTTTGTCGTCGGTTTTGCGGCAGAAACGCAAGATATCGAGCGCTATGCTCGTGGCAAACTGGTGTCTAAAGATTTAGATTTGATCGCTTGTAATGATGTTTCCCGAGCAGACATTGGTTTTGCCAGCGATGACAATGCCATGCAGGTATTTTTCTCAGAGCGTTATGAGCACGATAGCGTCACACTTGAGAAGGCGAGCAAAGATAAGATTGCAGAGCAGTTGGCTGGCATCATTGGTGAGACAATATGGCAACGCCACAATGGTCACAATGCCTAGTTATGTCACTATTAATCCAGATATTAGGTCTTAATGTTTATGGCTAATATGATGGATAGTGATAGCACTCAGACGTTGTTATTGATGGTAATCTTTGCGCTGGCATCGTTGCTACACGGTATTAGTGGGTTAGGTGTGACGTTGGTGACGACCACTGCGCTTGCTAGTATCTATCCGTTACCACATGCTATTGTGTTGGTCATTTTTCCGTCATTATTGCTTAATGCCATGACTTGGCTCGCGGGTGGCGACCGTACGATCTGGCAAAATTTTATCTATTATGGCAGGCGCTATTGGTTACTGGCATTGACCAGCTTACTCGGTAGTATTCTAGGCGCGAAGCTCTTACTATGGGTCGATAGCGCCTATATTTTATTACTATTGGCAGCGGTTATTGGTTTTTATGTCATAAGCAGCTTGCTTGGTAAGCAACTCCGTCTACCTGCTACCAAGCCTGTGTTAATCATCGTTGGCTTTAGTGCAGGGGTGATTGGCGGCTCGACCAATGCCATGTCGACCATATTGATGATGTATCTACTGTCTGCCAGCGATGATAAAAACACTATCGCCAAAGTCGGCAACATGTGCTATTTTTTGGGTAAAATCGCCCAAATTATCGTATTACGTGAGCCTATTATGGCGCTCAGCAGTGGTGAATGGCAGCTGATTACTTTGCTTAGTGTACTATCGATTGCTGCGCTTTTAGTTGGCATCCGCTTGCGTCGCTATTTGCCCCAAGCGCGCTTTCGTCAGCTTATTTTATTGATACTTACCGTGCTTGGTATTCGTGTCGGCTGGCAGGGAGTTATGGCATTTTTATAAGATAGCTCGCGAGGCAGCTGGCTGTTTAGATGCTATTTTATGTGCGCGTTATTTTGTTATTTCATTAAAAAATATCTGTTGCGTCAAACGAAAGGTATTACAGTGCGCCTCAACCACATCGTCGATATCTTCTGAATAGCCACCACCCATCACGATAGCGATAGGAATTTTAGCGGCTTTTGCTTGGCGTAATACATATTCATCACGTGCCTTACAGCCCTCTATCGTCAGCCCTAACTTTCCTAATTTATCAGTTGCCAGCACATCGACGGCGGATTGATAGAAAATTATATCGGGCGCAACGTCGCTAATCAAACGTGGTAATGTCGCCTCTAGTAACTGCAAATATTCCACATCGCCAGTATCATTGTCTAGCTCAATATCCAAATCTGATACTTGCTTTCGAAATGGATAGTTCTTTGCGCCATGCATGCTAAACACAAAAACACGCGGCTCACCTGCCATAATACTGGCATTGCCATTGCCCTGATGGACGTCTAAATCGACCACTAAAATCTTTTGCGCCTGTCCACGATTTAATAATAAATTACTCGCGATACAAACGTCATTAAACACGCAAAACCCTTCGCCATGATCAGCAAACGCATGATGCGTGCCACCTGCGACATTCATCGCCGCGCCATATTGCTGCGCATATAATGCACATTCATAAGTGGCATGAGCAATATAACGCCCACGCTCTACCAGCTCTGGCGTCATTTCAAAGCCAATGGCTCGCGCTTCCTTTCGTGGTAGCGTTTGGGTTTTCAGCTGATACCAGTAGTCCGCAGTATGCGTGGTCAAAATCTCATCTTCGCTCAAACGTGCAGGGGCAAAAAAGTTGTCGGTACTGATAGTGCCTTCAGCCAATAGCCGCTCGGGAATCATGGTGTATTTTTGCATAGGAAAGCGGTGTTTTTCCGGCACAGAATATCGAAAAATATCAGAGTAAGCAATTTTTAGCATAGTGTTAGAGGATGTCTTTTTTGAAAAGTATGTTAAGGATAAATAGGTTTAAGCGCTTTGAAAGTAAGGTGCTGATGAGACATTGTAAAAGCTATGGATAGCTATGGTAGTCAGTTCATTACTGCACAAATTGCGTTGGCAAAAAGAAGGTTCTAGAATCTGATTGGTGACGTAGCTCGGTCAGCAATGTCGGTAAGTCTTCCGCAGGGTTTTGATTATCGATCAAATCACTAAATATCTCATTCGCGACCGTGGTCATCGCGATGACACTTTGTAATAAATGCTCGATAGCATCATTACCGATGCCTACCGCTTCGACATCGATAGCGTGTTTGTAGCGTATCTCGCCATCATTGACATCCATTTCTAGATTGCCGATTAGCAAGTCATAATTTATTTGAGTAATCAGTAGCATCGCCGCGCTTTGATGACTTTCTGGTATTAAAAATGGCAAAATTCCATAGACTGCCAGCAGCTTGTTGTTTTCTTGCACGCGAAACAAATAGCCGCAATCGAGACTTTTATTGCGCATTCTAAGCGATAAGTGATGCGATTGCTGACGGTCATTGTTTTTGTTGCCACTGCTTTTGGGTCGATAGTGAGTATAGTGCCATTGCTTATCATTAAAGTACTGTTTCAGAAAATCGATAATGGGCGTGTCGCTAGCTTCGTGTTGACTGGCACTCGAGTTAAAGGCGTCAGTTTCTGAATATTCGCTTGTGTTTTTGACATCAGATTCGGAATTGATTTCGGTATTATCATGAGCGTCACTAGTATCCTCATCATCTGTATCACTACTATATGTATCACTACTATACATGTCATGAGGCTCTGTTTGTATCATATCAACTTCATCAGCCTGCGCTGCTGAACCAGTCAGTAACTGTTTGAGTTTTTGCCACAAGCTGAGTGTATTACGTTGACTCATAAGTATGGTGCTGTCAAATAAATGAATGAGATGGGAAACTGAGACAAATACATCAAGACAGTAAACGACTAGGTATTAAATGCTAAGCCTTTTTTGATATTCGGTTGCTCATAAAACGCTTGTAACATTTCACGAGTATGTGCCGTCAACCACTCGCTTTCAATGGCATCGTGCACCACAGGTAATAGCGCTGTACTCAATTGAGTCATGGCTTGCTCATCAATATGAAGACTCGAAATTACCGTCGCAATAGTATCTGACTGATGATTACCATACCAAGTATCGATGCTCGCTGCCACAAGGCTGTGTAAGTAAGGCGACTGGCGCAGGCGGTTATAGCTTTGCTGAATGCTGGCTTCGATATGATCGATACTACTGTTGTCAGGCTCATCACGCAGATAAGTCTGTAGATGACTGACAGGCTGGTCTTTGATTCGTGCCCAACCAGTGATTAATAATCGCGCGACTTCGTCATTTGATAAATGCTCTTGCGCATTGGCTTCTGCGCGGCGTGCTAAATCTTTAATATTACGATGCAAATACGCCTGCAGTTTTTCATCAAGGTTTCTATTGGTCGCTTTTTCAAAAGAGCTGCGCCCAAATTTCATCAGTTTACCAGCAGCGCCTGCTTTATCCAGCGTGGTTTCCATAAAGTCATTAATGGCATGATATAGCGTTTGGGTTAGCAAATCGGCAAAAGTCTCGTTGCCGACCAGGGTATGAATCAAGATATTGCGTTGCTGATCGTGGCTACCAACATAATTGGCAAGGGTTTCAACTTGAGTGTCATCCACCAGCTCAGACAACGGCACGTTATCATTGACTGGATGATAAATAATCGTATGCAAGATATCGCGAATATCTTTACGTATCACATCAGTCATCGGTTGATTGAGTAGCCAGTCATTAATCAGCTGTTGCAAATCATCGGCACTGACATATTTATTCAATGGCTGTGCAGCAAACCATTGCCATGCCTGCATAGACAGCGGTTCAGCTTGCGTGCGCAACCATTGCTGCATAAACGCAACTTGTGCCTCGATTAAGCCATCTATGGTTAGCGCTGGCATATCTAAATTTTGGTTATCTTTTGAAGTCTGCATAGGTTTTGAGGTCATAATAATCGACAATTTGTTATACTGTGTGGTTGGGGTAAGCATAAAGTATTATGCCATGAACGTCATCTGTGTTTGTGATGAATGTTGACTGCTGCTTAATAAATAATGAGAGATTCTGATGACAGCTCTGAATACCGCCTTACTTGCGCTTGATGAGCTGACCGTTCAGCGCGGCGAAATCCCTCTATGTGAAGGGGTTGTACTCAATCTGGCAGCTGGTAGTATTTGCCATTTAATTGGTGCCAATGGTACTGGTAAGACGACTTTGCTAATGCAGCTGGCTGGGTTATTGCCAGTGTTAAGCGGTGAGGTTTATTATCAAGGAGCAGCGAATTTACCTATTCAGCCTTTGTACGTGTCGCACCAGTTGGGTATACATCCAAATCTGACGGTCGCACAAAATCTGACCTTTCTGCTGAATTTATATGGGATTGGCCCAAGCGTTACTGATATTGATGACGCCTTGGCTTGGGTTGGACTACAAGGCTTTGAGACGATTAGCTCAAGCCATTTATCTGCTGGGCAAACCCGCCGTATTACCCTTGCACGGTTATATTTATTGACCCCTGAGGTGACACCATTATGGCTACTTGATGAGCCTTTTACTGCCCTTGATGTCGATATGGTAGCGCGAATGGAAGACAGATTGCGCGATTTTGCCAATGCTGGCGGCGCTATATTAATGACCAGTCATCAGGCCGTTGGTGTTGCCAATCAAGTGCTCGATTTGTCCGATTATATGGTTTGAATACTAGTTTGCATACTCTCAGTATAAGTGTCCCAAGCATCCGTAGAAGAGCAAATAAATGATAGAAATAGACGGTCCAGTACAAACAGTGAATAAAAGCTCAAATACTGACTTAGCTGCGGTGCGCGGTATCAGCTTTATGCAGTTATGGCGGCGCGAGTGGCAAGTCAAACAACAGGGTGCCGTGCAGTGGCTTTATCCGCTAGTGCTGTTTTTGGTCATTATCACCTTATTTCCGCTAGCAGTGGGTAGCGAGCCTGCGCTATTGCAACGCCTTGGCGTGTCGGCGGTTTGGATTGCCGCTCTATTGTCACTGGTCATGGGTGTCGATGGCTTGTTTAAGCCTGCCCTTGATAATGGCACGTTGGCGCAATTGGTCGTTGCCAAAGCATCATTGCCCTTATGGGTATTGATTCGTTTGGTTATCCATTGGATTTTTAGTAGTGGTATTGTGGCAGCGCTTAGTTTACTTGCCGTGCCTTTGTTTCAGCTTAGTTGGTTTGAGGCGTGGATATTGATGGCTTCTATTGTGACGGGCAGTCCGATGCTCTTGATGCTGTCAGCGGTCGCGAGTAGCTTAACGCTATCATTAAAGAATGGTGCGGTGCTGGTACCTTTGATTGCCTTACCGATGCAGTTACCAGTGTTGATTTTTGCCACAGGAGCGGTTGATTTATTTGCCACTGGTCTCAATGGTTTACCTATACTGGCTTTATTATTAGCAGGTAGTATTATCTCGGTTTTGGTGATGCCATGGGTGATTGCCATGACGTTAAAAATGGCGTGGTTGAATTAAAAACGACATAAGTTGTGTACAACTCTCTGTATTGAGAGTTTGTAATAAAAACCCCTATAAAAAACCTTTGTATTAACAGCATGTTGAAAACTGGCAATTTTGCTATAATAGTCAGTTAACTAAGCAAACAATCACTTGTAGATTCTATCCAGTGTTTAACGCCAGCAGGTTAGCAGGTAGTCGCGCCTATGATGCGCTATATCGGTTACAACCAATACGCTGTGCCAATAGGTTTATTCCCATGCCCAACCTGAATAACGTCTCATCTCCTAGCCTGTGGCAGCGCATCTGGCAAGGCTTTTTGACCACTGTGGGTACCAAGCAGTTTTTTCGCATTTTTTCGCCTTGGGTCAAGTGGCTGGCGATATTAGCCAGTATTTGCCTGTTGATCGGTAGTGTCTGGGGTCTCGCTTTTGCGCCGCCTGATTATCTGCAGGGTAATAGCTACCGCATTATCTTTATTCACGTACCCGCTGCCAGTATCGCTATTTCCATCTATTTTGCCTTAGCAGTGCTCGGGGTCATTTTTTTGGTTTGGAAAATAAAAACGGCTAGTTTAGTGGCGCAGGCGCTTGCTCCGCTAGGATTCTTGCTCTGTGTGATTAGCTTAATCACGGGCTCTATTTGGGCAAAACCCACTTGGGGTACTTACTGGGTTTGGGATGCACGTTTGACCTCTATGCTCATTTTGGCATTTCTGTATGCGGGCGTGATGGCGTTATTTGCCGCGTTTGAGCATACCGCCAATCGTGGTAAAGCCGCTGCCATTTTGTCTATTGTTGGCGCAGTAAACTTACCTATTATCAAGTATTCGGTACAGTGGTGGAACACCTTGCATCAAGGCTCGACCTTTACCTTAACCGCTGCGCCCAAAATGTCTGCAGATATGTGGATGCCATTATTACTGATGATTATTGGTAGTTATTTGTTGGTCGCGACGTTAGCTATTTATCGTACCAATACCCTTATCTTGTATCGTGATCAAGGCAAAGCGTGGGTCAAAGAATATATTCGCGGGCAAGCTAAGTGACGTTAATGACTGTCGCCAAAAAAAATCACGGCTAGGAAAATATTATGCAGCCTTACTTTTATAGCGTATCTGAATTTCTTGCCATGGGTAAGCATGGCGTGTTCGTTTGGTCATGCTGGGCTATTACCGTTGGCATGATGCTGGCGTTTGTTATTTATAGTCGTAGACAACGACAGGCTTTAATCAAGCAGTTGACCATTCAGCAAGCGCGGCAAGCACAGCGTACTGCTAAAACAACCATGCCTGTCACCAAGCAGCCTCATTAGCCAGTAGGTTCGTCCTATCTAGCGTTAGCCGTTAATTTTTAGCCACTCAATCTGCAACTTAGCACCTGATAAAGAGGTGACTGCCACAGAGGTTATAGGGCTTATTGATTTGTCCGAAAAATGCTACCATATAGCTATTAGAAGAGTACGATTAGAAAGACATTTTTAGAACGTTTTTCTAATGGTAGTTTCTTCAAATTTTTCTGTTTTATACATTTGTATGGCATTGACTATAGTTTATAAAACAGTGACTCATCAATGAGGTAGTGGTATGAACGCAGTTCGTCGCAAAAAACTGATGTGGGTTATGTTTACGCTTGCAGGAGCGGCGATAGCCGTGGTATTGGTTCTTTATGCCATTGGGCAACAGACCGATTACTACTTTGATGCTACCGCGATTGCACAAGGTGAAGCACCACAAGATAAGCGTATTCGAGCAGGCGGTATGGTCGTTGCGGGTAGTGTCCAGCGCGCAGAAGACAATCCACTAAACGTTGAGTTTGCCATTACGGACTTTCAATCGACAGTACCAGTGACTTATCAAGGTATTTTGCCAGATTTATTTGCTGAAAACTCAGGTGTCGTCGCCACAGGTAAGATGCAGGGTGACACTTTTGTCGCTGGAGAAGTCTTGGCGAAGCATGATGAAAACTACATGCCGCCAGAAGTGGCCAAATCAATGAAAGAAAACAACCGTAGCGGTGTAGTGCCTCCTTCTGAGCAATATAATCCTGCTGAAAAGGTGCATGAGACGGATACCTTACAGTAGTAGTTATATAGTCCATACCATAGTAAAAGAGCCGCTAATATATTATTAGCGGCTCTTTTTTTACATGAATTTTGGTATTAATAAGTTTTGGTGGTTTTTTACGAGAACTTAGTCGTCCCATTCAGGCGAGTAATCTGGATGCTTAATTTTGCGCCCATCAGCACGCGCTAAGCTGCTGATTTTCTCAATATCATCCGCACTTAATTGTACTTTTATAGCGTCTAAGTTGCCTTGTAAATGATCAGGGTTAGCAGTCTTTGGGATAGCAATACGATGCTTGTCTGCCAGAATCCAAGCCAATGATATCTGTGCTGGCGTGACATTATGTTTGTCAGCGATTTCTTTAATAATCTCATTATCGAATACATCCCCGCGTGCAAGTGGTGAATAAGCTTCGAGTAGAATGTGGTGATTGTTCAAAAAAGTCTGCAAGGTTTTTTGCTTGATGAACGGATGAAACTCAACCTGATTGACCACAATCGGCACATCAGCATATTTCTCAGCTTCAATGATATTGGCAATATTAAAGTTAGAGACGCCGATATGGCGCGTCAAACCTTGTTTTTGTAGTTCGCACAAGGCAGGAATGGTTTCAGATAAAGGAACACGGTCATCTGGCCAGTGCAATAGTAGCAAATCAACATAATCAGTATCTAAATCTGCTAAAGAGCGTTTGGCGGCTGCAATCAATTTCTCAGGCTCAAACTTCATATCATCAGGAAAAATCTTTGTGGTCAAAAAGAACTTATCCCGAGATACCCCTGATTGTTTGATACCTTGACCCACTTCTTTTTCATTACCATAAGCTTGAGCGGTATCGATGTGCTCGTAACCCATTTTCAACGCTTGACTGACGACATCAACACAATCTTGACCGGTCGATTGCCATGTACCAAGCCCTAGTACAGGAATATTTGCTTGTCCAGCGGTACGAATATTATAAGTTTTAGCACGCATCTTATTATCCTTGTTATTTATGTATTTATTGATAGAGCATCGAATCATCAATATTCTGATCACCCTCTCTATTTGACCTACCCACTATAGAAAAAATTGGCAGCAAGTAAAAGGGCACGTGACGCTTTCCTACAAAGGACAAACAGGCTGTAACGTCATTTTTAGTAACTGATAGACAGCAGCGCGCGGTTAAAAAATAAAAATCGTAAAATCGAGTCCATAAAAAACGCCCATCACTATCTAGCAATGGGCGTTTACAATCGGGACGAAGACGATATTTAAGTGTTTTGGATTTAAGTGTTTTTGGCTTATGAGCTTATTGAGCAGCAGCTTCTACAGGTGCAGGTTTTGTTGCGGTATCCGTGTGCGCACTGTGATCAGAGCCCCAGATTTTTGGGTACTTATAACCAGGGAAAGTTTCATGAGCATACTTTTTAAAGGCTTCTGAGTTATATGCATTGGTCACATCTTCGACCCATTTTTTGCCAGCATCTGCTGATTTGATGGCTGACCAGTTGACATAAGCAAAGCTAGGCTCTTGAAATAGCGCTTCAGTCAGCTTGATACCAGCATCCGTGGCATAGTTGCCATTAATGACGGCAAAGTCGACTTCATCACGAGCACGTGGCAATTGAGCGGCTTCTAGCTCAATGATTTCAATGTCGTATTTGCTGTTATCAGCGATGTCAGTTTTTGATGCCGTTAGTGGGTCAATATTGTCTTTTAGCGTGATCCAGCCAAGATCATCCATCATTACCAGCGCACGAGCAAAGTTACTTGGATCATTTGGTGCAGAGACTCTCATGCCTTTATAAACATCATCAAGCGTGGTCTTTTTACCTGAGTAAATGCCAAGTGGGGCAGTAGGTACTTGGAAAACTTCTACCAGATCAAGATTGTTTTCTTTTTTGAAGGTATCAAGATAAGGCTTATGCTGGAAGATGTTGATGTCCAAATCACCTTCAGCCAAGGCAAGGTTTGGGCGTACATAGTCAGTAAAAGCAATCAGCTCAACTTCGTAACCTTGCGCTTCCAGTGAGCTTTTCACTTGGTTACGCACCATATCAGCGAAGTCACCTTCGGTGGTACCGATGACGATTTTGGTATGCTCAGGATCGATATCGCTAGCGGCAGTCTCTGCTGTTGAGCCTTCAGTAACAGGCTCTTTAGTTGCTTCTGGTGCTGATGAGTTGTTGCAACCAACCAAGACTAGGCTTGATACGCCAACGGCAGCAAATGCAGTCGCTAACTGACGGCTGATATCTGTTAATTTCATGGAGCTTCCTTAATAAGAGGGATGGGATGGAGGGCAAACGCTGGCCATTAAAAAAGCAACATTAGGGATAGTAATGCTGCTAAGTTAACGACTGTTAAGTTAGTATCAAAATTAAAGGGTCTCAGTAACAAAGTCAAGCATTTTGCTTAGGATGAATCGGCATTAAACCCTGAGTATTATTCATATTAGCGTTAACTGGCTTTGTCTAAGTCTTTTTTCTATCGTTTATCCAAACGGTTAGCCAACCAATTACCTGATGCTTGAATGGATACAACCATTATTGATAGGACAATAACGATAAAAATCATTACCTCCGTTTGATAACGATAGTAGCCATAACGAATGGCTAAATCCCCCAGACCACCGCCGCCAATCATACCCGCCGCTGCTGAATAAGAGAGCAGGCTGATACAGAGAATCGTCACGGACAATACCAGTCCTGAGCGTGCTTCATTGAGTAAAACTTTAATAATGGTCAGTGGACGTGCGCCCATAGATTCGGTCGCCTCAATGATGCCGCGTGGCACTTCGCGTAAGTTTTGCTCGACCAAACGGGCAAAATAAAACGAACCTGCAATGGCGAGTACCAATGAGGCCGCAATCGGTCCAATACCTGTGCCAACGATAGCTTTCGTAAATGGGCTCATGGCAATCATCAAAATGACAAATGGAAAGGCGCGCATAAAGTTGGTGATGCCACCAAGCAGACCATACAATGTTTTGTTTTGCAAAAACTGTCGATCACTGGATAAAAACAAAAATACGCCAAACAACCCACCGATGACAATGGCCACCGTCGTTGAGATGCCAAGCATAATAAATGTATCAATAAACGCGTTCACAATCTCTTTGCGCAGGGCAAACAGCTTGTCTATCGAGGCGGATAATTCACTACCAGTTAACATATTTATTTCTCCTGCCTCATTAGTCTTCGTGCACTAAGCCTTTGCCAATCGGGGTGGTCGCTTGAATCAGACCGTCTCTCACATCCGCAACTTCCAAGAGTTGACCTTGGTGCAGTAATGCGGCGCGATCACACAGCCTACGGATGACACTCATCTCATGAGTCACAATCACAATGGTGACGCCAAGTTGTTCGTTGATATCGCGTAGACAAGTCAACAAGCTGCGGGTCGTCGCAGGATCAAGCGCACTGGTTGGCTCATCAGCCAATAATACTTTAGGACTGGGGGCAATCGCTCGGGCAATACCGACACGCTGTTTTTGTCCGCCTGACAGCTGCGCAGGGTAGTGACCAGCGCGGTCTGTTAGATCAACAATCTCTAGGCAATCCATGACTCTTTTATGAATGTCGCGGCTCGGATATCCTGAAACGGTTAAATTAAAGGCCACGTTGTCAAAAACAGTACGATTGGACATCAGATTAAATTGCTGAAAAATCATACCAATATTATGCCGAGCGATACGCAATTCACTGGCAGACAAAGTGGTCAAGTCAGTGCCATCGACGATGACTTGACCAGCATCTGGACGCTCAAGCATATTGATTAGGCGTAGCAAAGTAGACTTACCGGCACCCGAGTATCCCATTAGGCCGAAGATTTCGCCTTGCTGGACAGATAACGAGGTCGGTTCAACGGCAGTAAACCAATGTGGTTTGCCATCTTTGTCTTTGATTGATCGGTCGCTTAAAAAACTCTTGGTCACATTGTTTAAGACAATCATGTCATTCATGGAGGGCTCAAAATTCAATAATTTTTTTAATAGTCACAAACGCGCTGTCGGGCCTCTTTAACAATGTAAGAAGCCAATTAAGAAACAACCGTTAATAACCCTATAATAAGGGGCGCTAATATAGCATATTATCGAGCACTTTGGATATGAACATCCGTGATAGGCTTATGATTAATAGCTATTATTAAGAGGGGTTTTGTAGAATATGAGTCACGATGATCGAGTAGAATGAAGTGTCTGTTCATAGCACCTTATATAGTCGTTCCACTATAAAAGTATTACTGCGTTAACCTCGCTTGAAGTATTAAATATACATCTACACTCAGTTGCCCTGTACTACTTTTAAATTGAATCTACTATAGCATCGCTGACTAGGTTGTGTCCTTATTTTAAAAATGGTGATAAAAATGAGATAAATCGCCGTTAAACAAGGAAAGTAGCACAAATAATATCTAGATATTGATAAGCTATTTGACGATGTTTGGCAAAATTTAGCCCATTTAAAGGTTACTAGATTGAATTGAAGAAACGCCCTAGTCATGTTGGTGATAATGTGGGTCGTGCTTGACTGGTATGACAACTAAAAACCTGGTATGTCCATTCAACGTATCAGTAATGATGCGCCCTTGATGGGCGGTAACGATTTGTGATACTAGCGATAAGCCTAGTCCAGAACCTTTATTTTTTTGTTGCAACCGCACAAATGGACTAAATACTTCTTCACGTTTGTCTTCTGGAATACCCGTGCCTTCATCAATCACTGCTAATACTGCATATTTCGGTAATGGACGTACAGGATCGGTCTTGGCTTTTTTTAGATGCTTGGCAAACAAGCCTTCTTTGCGCGGTGTACTGAGTACTTCTGTAGGATTTTGAGTGTTATTTTGAGCATCACCCTTGTCGCGTGTATTGCCCCCTTTATTTGTTATGGCGCCTTTGGATTTGGCAGCTGTATCATTCAAGGCAGTACTCTTAGCGTCATTGATAACTGCAGACGGCTCTTCAGTGTCAGGAACTGCTTTCCAAACCACCTTTTTAATTTTGTCAGTCAAATCATTGGTAAAGTTATGATAATTAGCAATCAATGAGGATGCGCTGGTGCTTCCAACGGTATCGTTACTGTTGACTGAGTTTGCCGAAGTACTTGCGTCAGTTTGAACACTATTCGCATCAGTAGATTCTGTTGTCGCACAGGTCTCAATAGAGTCAATGTCTCCGTTGATATTATTAATATCAGCCTTATCGATTTTAGTCTCTATATTCACATCGGCATCGGTATCAGAATTGAGATCATGCTCAACCGCAATATTTTCTCCGTTTCTATATATCGGTGGTGCTGGCAACACGATAATAGCATCCGTTGCTTCAGATTTAACTTTACCAGTACTATGAGAAGAATCGTTTGAGTGTGTATGACTATGCGCAATATGATTACGCGTATTGTCTTCATTAACCTCGATTGGTTCGTGATAGGAGTCAAAATCAGAGCTATTATAATCGGCAAAGCTACTGCAGAGTATCGTTTGTAGCAGGTAATCAGGTATGGTATCTGCTTCATCAATAGTTTGCACACCATACAATAGTACCGTCACGGGCGGCTTGCCGTGTAGCATGGCATTGGTTAACAAGTTGCGAATCAAATGGGTCAACATCGATGATTGACCATCGATCACAATATGTTCACCAATGAGCGTCGCTTCAGGATAATGTTGACGTTCTTGATTCACTAAATCATATAAATCTAAACTTTCAACTTGCTGCAAGGCATGACCGGCGTCTAAACGACTCACCAATAAGATACTCTCTACCAAATCATTAAGCCCTGACAAATCGCGGTTAATCGCTTGCGCACGTTTATCAAACTTTGCTTTGGTATCAGATGGTAGCGCCCCTGCGAGCATATCCATCATCTCAATCTGTAAGCGAATACGAGTAATGGGGGTACGTAGCTCATGAGAAGCATGTGCTAAGAGCAGGTTATTGGCATCGATAAGGTGTTCGATTTTTTGTGCTGCTTGATTAAATCCACGCGCTAGTGAGGCGATCTCATCGTTACCACGAGCATTCACCCGTACGGTAAAATCACCATCACCCAGTTGCGCCATCTGCTGGCTCATCTGATTGATGCGCCAAGTGATGGTACGAGCAATCCACCATAGGACACCTGCCATAATAAGTAACAGTAGTAGTGTGCCAGTAAATAAATTCAGCGCAGAAGAGAGTACTGGTTTTTTAGGCGGTAAGCGTGATTCATACAAAAGCGTATAGCCGGTGCTGCTATAAACCTGAGCTTGCTTGGTAGGGGAGGTATCTGCGAGAGAGGGAAAAACGCGTGAAAATAAAGAGGGCGGTGCGGGCAACTCCAACGGCAAATCGCTGTTATCCGTTTGCATTAGCAATCGACCTTCGCTGTCATACAAGCCCATCTTTGCCTGTAATGACTCATCAAAGATATCAAAGCTCTTTTTGACCACTGCTAGCATAAAGCGCGCTTGCAAGCGATTGTCCTCGCTAACAGAGATATTCAGCTCATGCAAGAAAGGGTCTATTTGTCCTAAAATCTGAGTGGCCAATACTTCTGATCGAATACTTGCATCTTTATCGTGCACAAGTTGCGTCAACAGCACCATCGCCACTGCAAATAAAATAAGTGCCAGCATGACACTGGCAAATAACTTGGCAAATACCGAACGAAATCCCAACTGCTGCATTAAACTATCTCTACTATCAGCCGTTTATATCGACTCATACTTCTAATTTGCATAAACAAATCAAAAGTATGGTTTGTATCGATTAATTTGCCGCTTTTGTGATCAAACCTGATCAGTGGCAAATTGATAACCAACACCGCGTACCGTAATAATACGTTTTGGCTGGCGTGGGTTATCTTCAATTAAAGCACGCAAGCGCGAGATATGCACATCAATGGCGCGATCAATATTATCTGAGCTGTCATCGTTGGGCATGGCTTGCCACAGTTGCTCGCGATTCAATACTTTACCAGAATGGGTGGCAAAGTAATGCAATAATTGAAACTGATGCGTCGTTAAACGAACAGGCTCATCATCGATGGTCACTTCATGGCTATCAGGAAAGACGCTCAAACGACCAAAGGTCAAGCTATCAGACTGGCTATCTGCTTGATTGGGCTGCTCATGACGGCGAATAACAGCACGGATTCGAGCGAGAAGCTCGCGTGGCTCAAAAGGCTTAGATATATAATCGTCAGCACCCATCTCAAGACCTAGCACGCGATCGGTGGTATCGCCTTTCGCTGTCAACATGATAATTGGCACTTTATTGGTCATGTTGTTTTTATTGCCGCGAATTTTTTGACAAACTTGCATACCATCCATATCAGGCAGCATTAAATCAAGCACGACCAAATCAATGTCACGCTCTTTAGCATCCAATAAATCAAGCCCTTCTTGACCAAGCCCTGCATGATGGACGTCATAATAATTCATGGTCAGGTAATCGCTGATTAACTCAGCTAGATCAGGATCATCTTCGATTAATAAAATCTGCTTGCTCATGGGTTATCCTCTAGTTGTTGTTATGGTTGGCCAAACGTCTCATCTGTTTTGATATTTTGTATCACGATAAATACATCGCTGATTTTAGGATCTTAAACAGTTAAACGATTAAGCCTCTAGGTTCTCAAACTTTCTAAGATTTCTCAAACTCTCAAGATATCGAGTCATTTAATACCAATGATTCAGAATACTCGGTTAATGCTATATATCATACGGCCATATTGCCTAATTACGCAGTTACAAAACAAGAGAGGCTTTGTTAATGTTTCTACACAATGTAACTGTCGGCATGCATAGCTATGAGACATTGACTTTTTTACCTTTAGCATCAGCCGGTAAATCAGCCAAACAAATCAAACTGTCGTTGCTAATACCTGCAATTAAATACTGCTTTGTGATAGGGTCATATTCGACTACTTCAATAGGCTGGCGTGTCAGGCGCTGATCCTGTCCAATAATCCACACGTTAGCAGTTAACGGTGACAGAGGCTTATATGGTGACGTTTGTAATTCTGTCAAGTCAACATCGTGCAACGCCCGCTTAGGTACGATAGTGCCCACATCTATTTGACCATAATTAACCCGCCCCGTGACTTTCATATCTGGCAATAACTTGTCTCGACTTGCTTCATTGTCAATGACGTTAACATAGACCAACAGCTTTTTCGGCTGGCTGGTCGCGGTCAGTTTACTGACTTGTCCTGTGAACTGTTCCGACATACCTTCAGCTGTAAAATTGACAGTCTGACCAACCGAAAGTTGTGGTTCTGCTTGAATAGGTAGGGTCGCGATAAAGTGTAATTTAGTTTCATCGCTAAGCTGTAATAAAGGCGTGCGCGCCTCTAGTCTTTGACCTGCTTTGGCATATAAGTTTTTTACACGGCCAGAAAAACTGGCACGCACAGTGACCAAATTATACTGACTCTGCTGCGGTTTTGAGCTTGCCGTGCTATTAGCGCTGGTTTGGTCATTGTTTTTAGGATTGCCGACTGCGTTTTTAGGAGCGCCCACTGTGGCGTTTGCTGTTGCCTCTTCTTTGTGAGCAATTGGGTCGTTTTTAGTGGTTGTTGCACCATTTTCTGCTGTAGGCTGATTGGGTTTTGAGCTAGCGTCCGTTTTTTGTGAGTGTGTTTGCTTTACATCAACCGCATCGTTCGTCATCTCAGAATCTGGGACAATGCTGTTCGATGCCGAAGATTGTTCCTTGACCGGGTTAGATGCATCTGCTGTTTTGCTTTCTGATTGCACGCGTCGAACGATAAGCAGCGGCATATCTTTTTCTACCCATTGACCCTCAGTAACCAGTATTTCTTCGACGTTAATGGGGTATGCAGCGATAAGCTTAGTCTGTTTGATAGGTTCGATCTTACCTTGTAAACCAAGGCTAGGCTGATAACGTGAAGGTTTTATGCTCAATATATGATCTGGCGTCATGGTCACACTATCGTCGGTAATGACAATAGGGGTATCTACAGTCTCACTGTTTTCTGCAGTCACAGGCTCATTGGTAGGCGGTGATGGCTGACAGGCAGCAAGAAGAAAAGCACTCAGTAGATAGGTGCTATTTTTAAAAAATTTAGAAGCCGTCATAGCAGTCACCATAGTAGTCATCGTTTTATTATATAGTGAATTGCCACTGGGTGAAATAAGCGCAAAAGACTTAATAAACCGCTGACATTAAGGCTACTAAATCCAGTCATTAGCTAAGGTAGGAGTGACAGCTAGTCTGAACATATTTTTATATTACTGACCAGTTCGAATATTGGCTCACTCATAACTGGAAATTAGTTGATAACTGTGCTAAAACAAACATAACAAAATACAATGATACATTTTTATCACAAAATAAAATTATTCAGCAATGTGCCCATCGTTTCTATATAATGCAGAAATATCATAAGGTTGATGGTTATTCTACTTCGGGCTTACCTCTTTTATCGTCAAGGTCATCAGTAATAAAAGGTACTTTACCTTGTTTTAGACCAAATACGGTTGCAGTGGACGATAATAAAAGCAAAATAAGTCGTCTAGAAAGCCATAGATTTGGCGCAATTTAGTAAGCTTATTAATTAGAAAGTGCGTATAGTAGCCCATGTTGATGCTCTGTTTGACAGGCAGATACTGGCAGATGATATGTCGACTGTCATAACATATGGTAATGCAAATTTAGCGTCTCATATCAGTCCAATAATGAATGATATGACAAGTTGAAATAACCGTTAAATTTTTGCATTGATGGATGGTATTAAGAATAAATAGTCGTTTATAGGACACTGATAATGGAAAATAATTTTGATGGTTTAAAAGTAATGGTGATTGATGATTCAAAGACCATTCGCCGTACCGCAGAGACTTTATTACAAAAAGCGGGTTGCGAAGTTGTGACCGCCATTGATGGTTTTGATGCTTTAGCAAAAATTGTCGATAACAATCCAGATATTATTTTTGTCGACATCATGATGCCGCGTTTGGATGGCTATCAGACTTGTGCACTAATAAAAAACAACCCTGATTATGCCAGCAAACCTGTGATTATGTTGTCGTCTAAAGATGGCTTATTTGACAAAGCGCGTGGTCGTATCGTGGGTTCAGATGAGTATCTGACCAAGCCATTTAGTAAAGATGAGCTGTTCGAGGCAATTAATCAGTACCGCTAATATAAATAAGTCCACTTGTAGACATATCATTAAATATTGTCTTACAAGTTGGTATGATTTATGCATAGCTATGCTTTATATAGAGTCAGATAAATTAGGCTGGGCATTACGGTTAAGAGGTTTAGTATTGATAAAATATTACTAATAACGGCTCAATATTTAATCGAAACTGTTAAGAGAGTTGCCCTGCCATTCATGGTTGGCGTGCTACTTTCAGTCGGATTGTCTCAATAATATAACAACATATCCTTATGGATACTTTCGAAAATAAAGGAAATTCCTATGACTACAGTTTTAGTCATTGACGACTCACCATCTGAGATGGCGAAATTTCGCGACATGCTTGCCAGACATAATTTTAAAGTATTAGAGGCCATAAATGGTGAGCAAGGTTGCCAGATGGCCATTGATCACTTACCAGATGTCATTTTAATGGACGTGGTTATGCCTGAGATGAACGGTTTTCAGGCCACTCGCAAAATTTCGCGACATGCTTGCCAGACATAATTTTAAAGTATTAGAGGCCATAAATGGTGAGCAAGGTTGCCAGATGGCCATTGATCACTTACCAGATGTCATTTTAATGGACGTGGTTATGCCTGAGATGAACGGTTTTCAGGCCACTCGCAAAATTACTCGAGGCAAAACCACCGCGCATATTCCAGTAATTATGATCAGTACCAAAAATCAGGAAACCGATCGAGTTTGGGGAAAACGCCAAGGCGCTAAAGAGTACATGGCAAAGCCCGTTGACGAAAATGGATTGGTTAATATCATTCGTAAAGTAATGGAGTAGATTGTGGCTTCCAGAGGGTTTATTGAGCTTCTGCGTTTAGCAGACTTGGCACGCGCGCGCAAAAGTGGTCGCCGCGGTGGACAAGAGTATGACTGGCAAGGTGTGGTATTCGAGATCGGCGGACAGCGGTTAGTTGCACCGATGGGTCAAGTATCAGAAGTATTGGCCATGCCAGAGTATACCAGCTTGCCTCTAGTGAAGCCTTGGATGCTAGGCATCGCCAATATTCGCGGACGCCTATTGCCAATCACCGATTTGTCTCAGTTTCTACAGGTTCCTAGTCGTTTAACGCAAATGAGCCAACGCAAAGTCATTGTCATTGAACATGACAATCTCTTTTCAGGACTGTTAGTAGATCAAGTTATTGGGATTGAACAATTTACGCATGATCAATACCGTGCCGAAGCTATAGAGCCTAATTCGCCCTTTGCTCCTTATAATCACGGTAAGTTCTTTAAAAATGAGCAAGATTGGTATGTTTTTATGCCAAGCCTGCTCGCACAAGACCTGCAGTATACCGATGCTGCAATATAGCAGTCGATAACAGCTATCTGGCTGCTATAACGATGACGAAATAATAGCGAATGACATGATACGGTTGGGTGTCAGTATTCATACAGGCTTTGCTAATCACTGTTGTTTTTATAACAATAAGATTGTCAAAGTCAGTCACGATGAGACTTTGATGATTGTTTGAAAGGAATACGTACGATGAGTGATGTTATAAAGAAACCTGTAGCTGGTACGACCAATACAACAGATGGCAAGGACGCTAATAGCAAGTGGAAGTTATTGTTAGGGTTTTTTGTGCTAATAAGTGTGGCCTGCCTGATTTGGCTGGTCAATTCGTTATCGTCAGTAAGTCAGTACTTGGCTGATTTTAATCAATCCGTTACTTTACCAGCGATTATATTTGTCGTAGGGGTATTAGGCATCCTCTTTGCTCTGTATCAGTTACTGAAGCAGCGTGGGGGATCAGAGCGTCTACTCATTGAAAAAGAAACCTTGCGTCGTCGTCAGGAAGCAGAAGCGGAATCTGAGCGAGCGCGTCAAATTCAAGAAGAAAACGAACGTAACCAGATTGCTATTCTACGTTTACTTGATGAATTGGGTGATTTAGCAGAAGGTGATTTGACGGTTAATGCCACCGTATCAGAAGATTTTACTGGGGCAATTGCTGACTCAGTGAACTTTGCGATTGACCAATTACGTCAATTGGTTTTGGTTATTAACAACACGGCTGACCGCGTTTCGCAGTCTTCAGACCAAACACAGATGAATGCAGTCGAACTTGCTGAAGCATCTGAGCACCAAGCACAAGAAATTGCTGGTGTATCAGCAGCTATTAATGAGATGACAGTATCGATTGACCAAGTTTCGAACAACGCTTCAGAATCAGCGACCGTTGCTCAGCGCTCAGTAGCCATCTCTCATAATGGAGCGGAAGTTGTACAGCGCTCTATTGAAGGTATGAACGTGATTCGTGATCAGATTCAAGAGACCTCAAAACGTATTAAGCGTCTTGGTGAGTCTTCGCAAGAAATTGGTGATATCGTTGGTTTGATTAATGATATTGCTGATCAGACCAACGTTTTGGCATTGAATGCTGCTATTCAGGCATCGATGGCAGGTGAGGCTGGTCGAGGCTTTGCGGTCGTTGCTGATGAAGTCCAACGTCTTGCTGAGCGTTCAGCTAACGCTACCAAGCAGATTGAAACCTTGGTGAAAACCATTCAGGCAGATACCAACGAAGCAGTTATGTCAATGGAATCGACGACCTCTGAAGTTGTGCGCGGTGCACGTTTGGCAAAAGATGCTGGTGAAGCCCTAGAAGAAGTGCAGAGCGTTTCTAATACCTTGGCTGACTTGATTCAAAACATCTCAAACGCCGCTTTGCAGCAGGCAGAATCTGCTGGTCACATCTCCCATACGATGAATATTATTCAAGATATTACCTCACAGACCTCTTCTGGCACAATGGCAACCGCGCGCTCTATTGGTGAGCTGAGCGAAATGGCTGCAGCATTGCAAGAGTCAGTCACTGGTTTTAAAGTGTCGAACGATGATGAGCTACTAGAAAACGAGATGTTGGACACCGAAGAAGCGTTATCAGCAAGTGTGTAATGACAAGTGTTAACGTCAAGTAGGTGTTAGACCACTGACCGTCTTTAAATTAATGTGTTAATAATATGCTGTGCAGATACGATGATTTGCAGCAGTGACTATAGCAGGTGACGTGAATAATTTTACTCAACCAGACAGCAATTCTATCAAAGCAATCAAGCCCTCGTTGATTAAGGGTTTGCTGCAGGCAGACAGTTTTGATGTGCAGCAGTGGCAGAGATATATAGAACAAGAGATTGGTTTCGTTCTACCCAATGTCCAGCTGCAATGGTTGATAAATGCGATTGAACACACGGCATTATCACATGGATTGACAGTTGAAAAGCTGTGGTGTCAACTACCAAAAAACGATGAAATACGCCAGCAGTTATTGGATAAAGTACTGATTCACGAAAGTCGTTTTTTTCGCCATATGCCTTCTATCGATTTTGTCACAAAGTGTGCATTACAGCATCAGCGCCAGCAGCTTACTGCTACTAGTACTGATCGTGGTCACAACAATGATGCTAATGATTTATTTCGCATTTGGAGTGTTGGTTGTGCCAGTGGACAAGAAACATGGTCATTGGCGATGAGCTTGGCTTCTGAACAATTGATTAATTATACGATATTGGGTACGGATGTTAGCCAACAAGCCATTACGAAAGCACGATTAGGGCAGTATGATAAGCGGCAGCAGTCGTTAATTCCAGACCTGTGCCAGCAGTTCGTTCAGCCATTGCGAGCTAAGTGTGATATCAGTCAATCGCATTTTTATAAGGTGTCTACCGCAAAAAAGGCGATGACTGGCACTCAGACCGACTGGCAGATTGCGCCAACATTACGACGCTATGTTAGCTTCGCTTTACACAATATTATTGAGCAAAAACCATGCACTTCGCACCTTCAGCATGTCATTATCTGTCAAAATATGCTGCTATATTTTCGCAAGTTTGATCAGCGTGATATTTTGGCAAGGCTATCAGAGCAGTGTGTGTTAGGTGGATATATTATATTGGCTCCAGGTGAGGCGTTGTTTTGGCGTCCTTCAAATATGCGCCGTATTGCGCACCCACAGGTTAATGTGTGGCAAAAAATTAATGTCTAGATTAGTGCCTAGACAAGTTAGGATAACCCTATGAAAAACCAGCCCAATGACATAGTGACGCTTGAGTGGTTATTACCACTGTTTAATCAGCAATTATCACAGATATCTGATGGCTGGCAGTTAGACGCTGATAGCACTGATTACGAGCAGATGGTGCAACATTATCATCAGGTTGGCGGCGCGCTAACGATGATTCGCCTTAATTTGTTAGCAGATCTTGCCAATAAACTGAGCTTGCTGGCAGACCTTAGCAGTCGCGATCGTATTTCTGCTAACGACCGCCGCATTGGTCAGTTTTCTCATCGCTTGCTACAGCGTGAGTTGAATCAATACGCAGGTATGGGTAATCACAACACCGTTTTAATTGATAATGCTGCTGACGAGCTTACTCAAGCACTAGCGAAACTGGGGGTAGCGCCAGATATCTCGGTCAGCTTGGCGAATACTCAGCATAAGAATCTAAATAATCATGCTATCGATGATCATATTATCGATGGTATTAATAGCATCGAAGTGATGATGCCGGCGAATAGAACGGCGACGCATTTAGCTGATTATCACTATCAACAATTATTACTGGTTTGGCGACAGCAAGTACAAGCGTTATTGAGTGCCAATACCAATCAACCGTCCTTATTGACTACACTAGAAAGAGTCAGCCAATACTTATGGCAGACCACTCAACATGATGACTTACAACGCCTTTGGTACTTAACGGAACTGTTGCTAAATGACCTTGCTCATAATGATACCCCATTACCTGAGCATTATGCGTCATTGCTAAGTCAGCTGGATCAAGTAATAGAGTCTCGCACTCAGCAAGCTGAGTTGTCGTCAAGCGTTATTCGAAGCTTAATCATAAGGGTGTATATCGAACTAAATAGCCTTGCTCAAAGTAGCAAGCGTACTCAGTCACTCCTAAATGATTTGTCGCAAACGTCGTCAACGGGATCACGTTTTTTACCACGTATACTCAGTGAGCTTGAGACACTTATCTTTACTTTGGATAAGCCAGACACGCTTCTCGTTCCTTTACAGAAAATACAAAGTCAACTCGAAGGTCGAGGTTGGACTTATTACGTGTCGCAAATACATGCAATCGTTACAGACATAGAGCAGGCTCTATCATCAGAAACAGGATTTACACAAGAACAATGGCAGATTGAGCGTCAGCTTCAAGAGCTATATAACGCTATCTATCATACTGAACAGACGATATCTCTCAAGATAGGGGATGCCGCTTCTTTTACGACATTGTCTGCAACGTTTGAAGATATTGACACGCAGTCGGAAGAAAGTCCTGCGACGGCTTCTGTTGGTGGAAGTTTACGTGAGCTGCGCATCGCGGTAGAAGATGTCAAACAAAGCTTCCATGAATATGTACAGCGTCAAGACACTGACTTACTGCCCATTGCTGCTGATTTTACCGATATTGGCGATGCTTTTGCCGACATGGGATTGCCATCAATTCGTCAAACCATGAATGATATGGCAAGTATATTTACACAATTGACCATTCATGAGATTGACGTACTCAGTTGGGATGTGACTCAGGCATTGGCTGAAGGACTAACGTCTATTGAATTGTTGCTTGACTACCTTGCGCAGCAGGTTTTTGACCCGCAGCTATTAATGCGGGCAAATGAGTATACTGCGACTGCCGCCCAACTTCTGACTCATTATATTGCATCGCCAGAGACGATTAGCGACACTTTCCTTACCCAAAAATCCGTAGCGACCAACGTATTGCGTTACGATGATAGTGGCGAGATTGCTCCTGCTAATAGTCAAAATGATGTTGCTAACCAAGCTTTGACTGATGTAGATAATGAGCGTGTGGTAGGGCAAGATACGGCTGATGGTGATAGTACGGAGAGTGAAGCATTAACGCGTGCTCGTGAGCAAGTTAAGCCTGATAATTTTGAGATGGACGCAGAGATTCGTGACATCTTTATCGAAGAGGTGACGGAAGTCATTGCTGATTTAGAAGACTTTCTACCTATCTGGCAGCAAGATTCAAAGGATTTAACCCCACTCACTGAAGTGCGTAGAGGGTTCCATACCTTAAAAGGCTCAGGACGTATGGTTGGGGCTTTTAGCATCAGCGAGATGGCATGGTCAATCGAAAATCTGCTCAATCGTCTGTTAGATAAAACGCTGCCTGTTACAGATGACGTCGTAAATCTGGTGATGGATACGGCAAAACAGCTACCAGCATTAGTGATAGATTTTGAAGCGCAGCAATCTCCAAGCTTTGATCCTGCTGTCACTATTCTACAAAGCCATAACCTCATGACACAGCAACCTATCAATGCTGGGCTGACCATATTAGATGCTGTCACTGCTGATTCAGACTCAGCACTATCTCAACCATTTGATGATGATGCTGAATTGCTAAGTGCTCTCGACATGAGCAATGAGTCAAGCGAGACAACTGCTGATAGTACAAAGAGCACTGCTGTTGCTTCCTTATCTGCCATTGATATTCCAGCGATACTAAAACCCTTTATGCAAGAAACCGAGCAGCTAGCGGCAGATGCTCATGATGCCGATCCTGATATTAAAGAGATATTTTTAGAAGAAGCTGATGAAGTATTGGCTGAGATTGTACCTTTATATGAAGATTGGCGATTATTGCCAGCTGACTTAAGCGGATTGGTGGATATTCGTCGTGGGTTCCATACCTTAAAAGGTTCCGGTCGTATGGTCGGTGCAAATTATACGGCTGAGCTGGCTTGGGCTATAGAAAATATGCTTAATCGCATTTTGGATCATAGTGTGACTGTCTCAGCAGATATGCGTCAGCTTATTGCTGATGTGCTAGCTGCCTATCCTGCGATGCTAACAGTATTTGAAAATGACAGCCAAAACTATCCAGTGATGGTGCCTTTATGGATCGCATGCGCCAATGCCTACAGCAAACAGCAAGGGGACGAATTTAGCTATTCTGCCTTGTATGAGCAAGCATCAAATAGTTCTGAGGATGAGACCATCCAAGCGTCAGTACTGTCGCCTGCTATTGATGAGCATAGCCCTACCCAAGATAATCTTAATGCAGCGATAGATACCACGCTGCAGACGATTAATTCTGTCAATGAAATGATAGCAGAAGCGCCTATTTATTTAGCACCGCAAAGCGAAGAAGAAAAAATGTTTTGTGAGATTTTTATCGACGAAGCAGAAGGACTGTTGCAAGATATTGACCAATTCGTTGATGAGCATCAAGATCAGCCTTATATTGAAGTAACGGATGAGATTGTACGCGCATTCCATACCTTGCGAGGGGCTTCAGGTTCTAGTGCTTTAGCAGCGATCAGCGAGGTTAGCGCAACGATAGAGCATAGCTTAGAGCTACTGCAGCAGCAAGATACTGCCATGAATGCTCAACATCTAGAAGCATTGGCGAAGTCTGCTACGCTAATGGACGGTTATTTAAACAACTACAAGCAAAACGTTCAGCCGCAAAATATATCGATCGAAGATGCACAAAGTCAGCAAGACATAGCCTCATTGCAAGCCATGCTTGGTGAGCAATACGTCATTAGTGATGGTAAGGTCACGGCTGATAACAAACCAACGATAGAGCAGTTGTTAGACAATAATATTGATGAACTATTGGATGCTGAGTGGGAATTAGATGACGCACTTAATCACTCTGAGACAGCACATGTTCAGGGCTATATATCGCAGCAAATATCGCAAATAGCTTACTTAGCCAATAAAGCAGAAGCGTTTCCAAAATTCACTTTTATTCTTAATGAGTTGGGTCACGCTTATGCCTATTTGAAAGATAATATTGATACAGCAAGAAATATCGATACCCAAGCGGTTTTACACGCTGGTCATGCTCAATTGGTTGGTTTGTTCGACGCATTGGCTGGTAGCACGTCATTGAAGATTGACCAACAAGTTATTGAAGATCTACAACGTATTTACCAAGACGATGATAGCAATGGTGATGAGGGTATCTTTGTCGTGAGAGCCGTTGCAGCACCTGAGCTACAACTTGAATCTATTGATACTGATGCTGAGCTATTAGAGATATTTTTAGAAGAAGCTCAAGAGCTCGATGCCGCGCTGGATGAGAGTTTTAATAAGTGGCGTGCTGATATCAGCAATATAAATGCACTAAAAGTTTTACAGCGCCATCTGCACACTATCAAAGGTGGTGCGCGAATGGCAGGTATTCGTAGTATTGGAGATCTGACCCATGAAGCTGAAAGTGTCTATGAAGCATTCGTAGAAAATAGAAGAATACCGACAGCACAATGGCTTGAAATAATGCAAATAGTGCAAGACACAATGTCGTTGCAAGTACTGCATATCGTAAATCATAAAAAATCATTTTTTGCCTCAGCGCTGATAGAGCAGTTACAACAGTTTGTAAAAGACCAAGCCTTGCCAGAAATGGTAGAGCTAATCATACCTATTCCGAAAACCCACTTCGAACCTGAAGCACAAAGTAGGGTGGCTAACAACGCTCACCTCAGCGCTGACGTATCGGATACCTTGAGCCTAGACATGATGATTAAACAGTCATGGGCGAATGGTTTGCCAGATCCTGATATATTGTCGGTGTTTTTAGAAGAGGCTGAAGAGCTCACCAATCGTAATAAGTATCTGCAACTGTTCTTAAAAGATACCAATAATACGACAGCATTACAGGCATTGCAGCGTGATTTGCATACTATCAAAGGTGGCGCACGAATGGTCACCGCAGCTGGTATCGCTGATCTGGCTCATGAAATGGAATCGGTTTATACAGATTTTGTAGATAATCGTCGTCCTGCTACCAAAAAAGTATTGGAGTTGCTGGTTGCCAGTCATGACTGGCTTGCTGATGCGATCTCTATCCTTAGACAACATGTCAATCCACCGACGCCTGCGCTATTGATTGAGGCATTGCAGCAATTTAGTAAAAATCCTGACAGCCTAAAGCAAATTCCTAAAGAATCCCTACAATCGCAGCATGAAGCGCTCTTTATTGCTAGAGAACAGCAAGACTCACAGTATCTGGCAAAAGATATTAGTGAGATGCCTTCTATGCTCAGCAGTACGGGTGAGGAAGATCAAAGTGCCAATAATAATGAGATGATTCGTATCTCAGGTGGTTTGATCGAGCATATGATTAACCTGTCTGGTGAGTCAGCCATCAACCGTGCTCGTATCGATATGGGCATGAGTAGCTTGACCAATAGTATCGAAGATATGGGTATTACGGTACAGCGCTTGGCTGATCAGTTACGCCGAATGGAAATCGAGCTTGAGGCGCAGATCTTGTCGCAGATAGACGATGAGCTGATTAATCACGAAGGGTTTGACCCTCTAGAGATGGATCAATATTCTTCTTTAAATCAGTTATCCAAATCTTTGACAGAGTCAGCCTCAGATTTGATTGATATTAATCATACTTTATTAGAAAAAACACGAGACAGTGAAAGCCTTTTATTACAGCTGTCTCGTACACAGACCGAGTTACAAGATGGGCTTATGAATTCACGTATGGTGCCGTTTACGCGCTTAACGCCACGTCTTGAGCGTATCGTACGACAAACTGCCAATGAGCTGAATAAATCTGTCGAATTAACGATCATCAATGCCGATGATGAGATGGATAGAACCATTCTAGAGCGTATTACTTCACCGCTTGAACATATGCTCCGTAACGCTGTCGATCATGGTATCGAAAATACCTCAACGCGTTTAAAAGCAGGTAAAGAGCGTAGTGGGCGTATTACTCTTGAGGTAAATCGAGAAGGTAGTGAGATTGTTATTCAGTTAATAGATGACGGTCGCGGCATCGATGTAGAAGCCGTTCGTAACAAAGCCATTTCTCAAGGCTTGATTGATGCAAATGATAATAGCCTAACTGATCTTGATATCATGCAGTATATTTTCCATGCTGGATTGAGTACCAGTAAGCAAGTAACGCAGATTTCTGGACGTGGCGTGGGCATGGACGTGGTCATCAGCGAGATTCGTCAATTAGGTGGTGCTGTATCGGTTGTCTCAGAGCTGGGTAAAGGCTCACGCTTTACGATGCGTTTACCACTGACGGTTGCGGTATCTGATGCATTGGTTGTGCGTGCCGCGGATCGCTATTATGCGATACCTTTGGTACAGATTGAGCGTGTGGTACGGATTAATCCAGAGAAGCTTTATGACTATTATCAGTCAGGTGATGCAACGTTGAACTTTGAAGATGTTGATTATCGAGTGCGTTATTTAAATGAGATTTTGTCAGGCAATGAACTGAATGAGCTGGTCGTTAATACCAATACCAGTTTGCCACTTATTATCATTAAGAATCGTAGCGGACAGAATATTGCATTGCAGGTTGATCAGATTGCAGGGTCACGTATTGAAGTCGTGGTCAAACCTCTAGGACAACAATTATCGAATCTACCAGGTATTTCAGCAGCGACTATCATGGGCGATGGTTCAGTAATGCTTATCTTAGACTTGATTGCTTTGATGCGTAATGCGCAGTTGGTCAAAAATATCTCACAATCTGCTGATGCTAAACGAAGTCGTTTAGAGTTTAAGTCTACTATTTTAGTGGTTGATGACTCTGTTACCGTACGTAAAGTGACGTCACGTTTCTTAGAGCGCCAAGGGTTTACTGTGGCGGTGGCAAAAGATGGTATCGATGCGATTGAGATATTACAAGACATGATACCAGACATGATATTGCTCGACATTGAGATGCCACGTATGGATGGTTTCGAGGTGGCTACTCAAGTGAGACACAGCAAGCGCTTACAACATATCCCAATCATCATGATCACATCACGTACAGGTGAAAAGCATCGTGAGCGTGCACTAGAGATTGGCGTGAACGATTACATGGGTAAGCCATTCCAAGAACAAGAGCTACTTAATAAAATCCAGCACATACTGGGTCAAAAGGTCAGCTTAACTTATGAAGGATAATGCACGTGTTTTGGCGCTAAGAGGAAAAAACAAGGATGATATTAAGGTGATGGTAGTGGCAGAAGACCATCATCAGCGTATGGCCTTTTCAGATACTGTACGCAGTTGTGGTTTTAGCCTTGTTGGCTGTATGTCACGGGCGCAACTGCAAGAAAAACAGGGGCGCTCTGATACCTCGATTGACATCTGGCTAATAGATAGTGATTACGACGACAGTGTGGTAGCCGCGACCACGGCATCTAAACCTGCTGCGGTGTTGGTGGGTTTTAGTCAAGCACCTTATCTGAATGAAGCGCCGCAATATGCCAAATGGCAGCGCAAATTAAAGCGTAAGCTGGCACATATGCTGGCATTACCCGTTTTAATGGATGCACCCGTGCACAAACCTGATAATGCTGATGCAGACTGGCGCTACGTAGTATTTTTGGGTGCTTCTATGGGCGGGCCGAGTGCTATAAAAGAATTTTTGGATAACTTGTCGGCGACGCTACCAGTGTGTATTTTGCTGGCGCACCATTTTAATAAAACGATGATTGGCACACTGCCACGCATCCTGAATCGCCATAATGACTGGCATTGTCAGGTAATTACTTCTTCGCAGCGTTTAAGAGCAGGACAGTGTCTTATAGCTCCTATTGATAAGCAAATTGTTTGTGACTCTACCGGTCGAGTCATATTGCTAGAGCAAGCTTGGGAGGGTGAGTATAAGCCCGCGATTGGTCAGATTCTCAAAAACACCAGCGACGTTTATGGTAGCGAGCTTATCAATATTATATTTTCTGGCATGGGTAATGATGGTTCGCAGTATCTGGATCTCATTCAAGAAAACAACAGTCAATTGTGGGTGCAAGATCCCAGCTTAAGCGCTTGCCCAAGTCAACCTCAGGCGATTATTGATTCAGGGTATTGTGGTTTTATTGGCAGTCCAGCCGATTTAGCACAAAAACTAACAGACTATATTGATGAAAGATTAGTAGTAGCCTCTTTGCATTAACTGATTGTGAGCGATGTATGAAACAAATTTTGAAACATTCGTTTGAGGCAGTGAGTTTACTGACCACGAATAACGGTATGCTTGATGTCACTATTGTGCCAGCATTCGACCAACCTGACTGGCTTATTCCAAGCAGCCTGATTTTGAGTGTGGATGATTATAATGAGCGCACGGCAACCTATGAATGGCAGCAGCAAAAGGTAGTGGTATGTCATCTGCTACCACAAGATAAAATGCCAAATACCATGATTGTATTAGAGGGCAATACTACCGATCATCGCTTAGCTTTACAAACGGCAGGCGAGCTGCACCAGCGACAAGTGCGTATTTCTGAGGTCAAAGATATCGACGTTCCTGAGCAATTTAACAGCCCTAAGCATGCCGATAATATAGACAGCGACAAAACAGCCCTACCTTTTGATGAAAACGTTATGCTATCCTATCTTTTCCAAACGGTTATGATTGATGATAAGGCTTATTTGGTGCCCGACTTAGACAAAATTGCGCATCAATTGGTCGATTTAGACAGTTAGCTTCTCGCTTATATCAGGGTTTATTTCTACTATCAGAGAAATAGGGTTACCCAATTACTTTGATGATTGCTAATCGTTGAATGAGTGGTTGTTTTGTCTACAACATTGATGATAGATAATTAGTGATGAGGGTAATAGGACAGCTCATGAATAGTAGCAATTCAAATGTGTCAAAGTGGCCAGTCAGCAGCCGGATATTTCACTGGATCAGTGCCGTTTTACTGTTGGTTACGTGGATAATGATTCTGTTGTACGATAATTTGGATAACAATCTTTATATTGGGTTGCATAAAGCGTTTGGTATTAGTTTGTTATGTTGGATGATAGCACGGGTGCTTAATCGTGTATTTATTAAGGCGCCGCCACCTGTACCGATGCCAAAGTGGCAGTTATTAGCCTCTAAACTGTCGCATTTTGGCTTATATGCCTTATTAATTGCAATGCCAATAGCTGGTTTGCTGATGTCCGTTTATGGTGGACGCCCCGTCGATATTTTTGGCTTGTTTCAAATCCCTGTATTTGTCACACCAGATAGAGGGTTGGCACGCTTTTATAATGACCTGCATACTGATATTATTTGGCCGACCATTATTGCCTTTACACTTATTCATATCGGTGCTGCTCTATATCATCAGTTTGTCAAAAAAGACAATTTGATAGCGCGTATAAAATAATGGTATCAAAATAATCGTAGGCTGCTATAGGTAAACCTACTATTTCATGCCATATAAAAAAGCCCTAAGTTATGATACTTAGGGCTTTTTTGTTTTTCTAAGACAGCGCTTATTTTTTGTGTTCAGGTAGACTGATATTCATCTCTAATACGTCTAGGCTGTCCTCAGAACGATGATTGATATTCACATCATCAATCTGTACGCCATTAACATATTTGTTGACCACTTCTAAAATCTCACGTTTCATTTTTTCGATACGATCAGCTGTTAAGCGGTTGTTTAAGCGATTTTCGCTCGCAACGATAACCTTAAGACGCTCAGTAGCCATATTAGCGCTACCTGCGCTACCACTGTCGTCAGTACCAAATAGGCTACTCCAAAATCCTTTTTTCTTCGTCATCATTGACCTCCAAACCAGCGCTGTAATAGACTCTTTTTCTTCACGTCAATATGACGTAGTGGGCGTTCTTCACCTAAGAAGCGGGCGACGATGTCATCATAACATTGACCAGCAACTGAATCGGTATAATGAATGACAGGCTCACCATGGTTAGATGCTTCAAGCACTGAGTGACTTTCAGGAACAACCCCAAGTAACGGAACTTTTAGGATATCATTTGAAATGGTATCAATGTCCATCATCTCGTTGGCTGCTGCACGCTCAGCATTATAACGAGTAATAATCAAATGCTCACGTACAGAGCCTTGGTTTTCTTCAACCTTTTTGGTCTGGCTTTGCAAGATACCGATAATACGGTCTGAGTCACGCACTGAGGAAATCTCAGGGTTGGTGACGATGATCGCTTCATCAGCATGATACATGGCGAGTTGTGCACCGCGCTCAATACCAGCTGGTGAATCACAGATAATATAGTCGAACTGTTTAGACAGCTCAGACATAACCTCTGCCACCCCTTCGTCTGTCAGGGCGTCTTTATCACGCGTTTGACTGGCGGGTAGGATATACAAGTTTTCAAGCTGTTTGTCTTTGACCAGTGCTTGCGACAAGCGTGCGCTACCAGTGATGACATCAACAAAATCATAAACAATTCGGTTTTCACAACCCATGATTAAGTCTAGATTACGTAGACCCACATCAAAATCGATAACGACTGTCTTATAGCCACGCAATGCTAAACCTGCGGCAAAAGAGGCACTTGTCGTGGTTTTGCCCACACCGCCTTTACCTGAAGTGATTACAACTATCTTCGCCACAATGGCACACTCCTATGAATCAATGGGATATCTTTCATATAAAAAAATAGCGCAATTGCACATTATTCACATGCTATATATACACTACCTGCGAAGGTAGCCTAGCATAAATAAACAAAAATTTATAGCACGTCCATAGTAAAGCAGAAAAACAGCTTATATATGGATCACAAAGCGGTGCTACCTAGAATTTTCTGGTCAATATTGCCTATTGTGAATAATAAAATAGACGCTGACGAGTAGTGTAGATAGTGGCAGAGCTAGCGATTCATCATAGAACAGTTTTGTTAAATAAACTTACTATAATATTAAGTGCGCTGTCTAAACGTCTACTATTGAGATTTTCTAATAAACGTTTTTTGATAAGCGTCATGTATGATGAAAATCGGCTTAGCCTGTCTACATTTATAAAAATCACGGACGCATCTATTGCTCTTAACGGTAAAAGATTTAAGCGTCATCCATTACCGTAAATACTAAGCCTTCACCTTCTACAAATCTTACTTGTACAGATTTGTCAATCACGTGCTCAGGTAAGTTGTCTCGTAAGCAATAAGTTCCCGCCACTGACACCAAAGAAGGATTAAAAACTTGACAAAAAATACGGGCATCTTTGTCACCGGTAGCGCCAGCAACCAAACGCCCTTGGGCACGACCGTAAACGTGCAAGCTGTTATCGGTAATCGCTTCCGCCCCGCTATTGACACTATTGGTCAAAATTAAATCACCGCCCACGTGATTCAGGCTTTGTCCTGAGCGTAGCATTTGATCGTAAATTAGGCTGGTAATATGCTCAGCGCTCACCAGTGTCTCTGCTGTGGCGTTTGCTATCGTTGTTTCTGTGTTTGACTCGCTGATGTCTGCAGTATCATCGTTAATGTCTGAATTGGTACTGGTTGAATTGGTACTGGCTGATTCTGTATGCTTATCATCGGGAGCTTTACTTACTTGAGTTGCAGCTTTCTTGCTAGGTAATATACGCTCAATACGTTTGCCATCAGCAGGGAAGATGGCCAATCGCTGTTCACGGGCTTGCGCATCTAGTGTGCCAGTCACGACGCCAATAGGCTGTAAGCCCCACGACCATAAAAGCTCTACCAATGCTGAGAGATCTTGTTCAACCTCGCTATCGATAAGGATAGGGATATTGCTAGATTTATTACTAAGCGTTGTGGCAAGCTGGGCGTCTATCGCACCTAAATCATCTGTGCTAAATTGCAAACGTGAAAAAGTCAGCATCTTGCCATAAAATGCCAATGCTGGTAATGCTGGCGCGGCGCTCGAGCCTTGGCTGTCGTTGTCTGAAACTGTCATATATAAATCCTCAAGAGATAATTCTGTCACTGTATTCACGGTGTTGTTTTTATTATCGAGTCATACCATTCATTTGCTTGCCAAGCCTAATGTTTTTTAGGCAGGGCGTGCTATTAGCAGTATGGATTATAGATGAAGCATCTCTTGATGCTTCCACTGCTGCACTTTTACCTGCGCTTCAAATTCTGTCAAACTGTCATCAATGATACTCGAAATCAAGGTATCTAACGCAGTATTATCCGTATCGATACTGGCAATGCCGTTGGCAATCGCTACCATCAATGAATCGAGGCGTTCAGGGTCTAGAAGGCGTTTATTCAGTGCGTAAACAACGTTTTCGCCTATATTGTGACCGACGTGTTGCAACTGTGATTCAATCAAGCTACCGGCAATCGGTATCATGCGTAGGTAGCGACGCAGCTCAGGCGTATTGGCCAAACCCTCTTCAATAGCATTGCCCATCTCGCTGGCTAATATACTGCCGCCACCTGATGCTGCCGTCAACTCCTGTAGTTTTGGTGCTAGCTCTGTGCGCAGTATCGACAGCACTGCTGCCTCAATCTCGTTACGATTACGAGTTATCGTTGATTCAATAAAAGATTTATGCGTTTTAGGATCGGTCAGTTGCTGCCGAAAGTTTTGAATAGTCGTCAATATGACGCGGTCGGATAGCTCTTCTAATAATAAGTCGATATAGAACCTAATCCGATTGATCCATGGCTGCGGCAGCACTTGGTAACCAAGCTGGTATAAGCGTCGCCCAATGATGACCGCTCGGAATAAACGTAAGGCACGCAGCTGCGGAAAGCACCCCAATACCTCATACCAATGGACAAAAGGAAAAAAGAACCAGCGATAGTAGACGTTTTGTTTAATCGCAATCGCCCAACGTAGCAGTAGCTCAAAGATCAAAAATAGGGTGAAAAATCCACCAGCGGTACGTAAAGGCTCATGTAAGGTATTTTGATACCAGTTGAGAGCATCGCTAATACTGAGCCATCCTGCGGCATTGCTACTAAAGCTACTCATCAAGATAGCATCAATACTAATCAATAATAGATCGATACTGATGGCAATAATCATCACGATATCGTAAGTGAGTTTTAAGCGATTTGGCGTTGGTCGGTTTGGCGGTGGCAGCGTATTATTAGGCGGCTGATTGGATACAGGCGCTGAGTCTAGAGGCAGGCTAGTAGAAGAGGAAGCGGGCACAGTCAAACCTTATAAATGATAAATAGCACGAAAAATAAGCGGCTCAAATAGTACAGGGCTATCAAGTCACTAACGGTCAAAAAGTCATGGGCTCATGACTATTCACATTATCAATGAATAGAGCCAAAAAACAACCCATCTTTCATTATAATTACGCATTATCATTTATGAGTTGGGGTTTACAGTCAGCATTTACGAATCGGCATTTTAAACAACAGCGCTCAATCGTAGTTTTAAAACGACTTAAAGTAATTCACTGTTGTATGCCGTTGCTCTATTAACGATGTCTCTAAGCATTCGGAGCTTTAGGGTTTGTTTCAAACTCAGCCAACATATCGGTAATACGCTGATCTTTTTGCTGCCAAATTTGCTCTACCCAATCAAACATTTGAGATTTTACCGCGTCATCATTTTCGTAACCACCATTTTTAATACCGTTAAATAATGCATCAGGCATCTCAATATAACGCACATCGACGCCCAAACGCTTGATGTTACCTTTCCACAAATCACTATAACTTGGCACACCATCAGGATAAACGATGGTCATATCTAGTATGCCATCGATGTCTTCGCCTAGCGCGTTAATGGCTAAAGATAGGCCGCCTGCCCGTGGCTTCAATAAATGAGTATAAGGAGACTGTTGCTTTGCATGTTTGGCTTTGGTGAAACGCGTGCCTTCTAAGTAATTTAACAAAGTAAAAGGTTTGTCTTTTAACAGGGCACAGGCGCGTTTGGCTTCTTCGATGTCTTTGCCTTGTAGAGCAGGGTTTTTAGCGACGGCTTCTTTAGAATGCCGACGCATCATTGGGAAGTCTAAAAAGTAAAAGGCTTGACCCACAATCGGAATGTAAATCAGTTCAAATTTGGTAAAAAACCGTGTCAATGGCAAGCGTTTTTCACTAATGTACTGCACGATACTGGTATCGACCCAAGACTGATGATTACTTACCAGCAAATATTTGCCATTGATGTGAACGTCATCGGGTAAGCTGATGCGCCAATCTTTACGTGGCAACATGTCATCGATCAAGGCACTGTTGCTACTTATCCAATAAGTCGCGATTTTGATGACCGCTTTGTCTGCGATAGGAGCACCAGTGATGACTTTGCCGACACCCATTAACCATAAGGGAATACTACCACCGAAGCTGTTGGCTGCAATAACCCCAGTCGCTGTCGCAAGTGAAACGGCTTTGCCTAATTTAGGGTTGCGTTCGTGTATTTTTCGAATAGTGGATGTCAATCGCATGCTAAATCCTTTTCGGTCAGTCTTATTAGTATATAAATGATTCATTGCCAGTTTTATTGCACAATTTTAGCAGAAACGGTTCAGAGTGTACGAGTGTAAACGTGACTTGTGATAACACCTTGCGCTAATGGGTAGTTAAAAGTGAGAACACAAACGTATCCAATCATTGTGAAAGCCTCATTAAATCATTCTGCACTTCTCATACACAGGTGTGACAAAATATTACACATGATTAGATTGTAATTGCCATAATAATGACGAGTGTATATTCAGCATTTAGATGGAATTAACAGAAAATATTTATAAAAAGCACACTTTGTTTGTCTATAATTTTTTAAACTTAAGAGGAAATATTATGCGTAATACATTAATGATTGCAGCAGTAGCGTCAGGTCTAGCTCTTAGCGGTTGTGCTACTGATCCAAACACTGGACAACAACGCTTGAACAAAACTGCCATTGGTACATTGGCAGGTGCTTTAGGCGGCGGCGCAATTTCAAAAGCAACAGGTGGTGATAACACAGGTCGTGATGCCGCGATTGGCGCAGCTTTGGGTGCTGGTGTTGGTTACTACATGGAGCGTCAAGCCAAGCAGCTTGAGCAGCAAATGGCTGGTACAGGTGTAACCGTTACGCCAAATGCGAACGGTAATATTGACCTAGTAATGCCAGGCAACATCACGTTCTCATTTGATGATGCGTCTTTAAACCCATCATTTAGACCAACGCTTGATAAGCTTGCATCAACGCTAAATGAATATAATCAAAACACGATAACGGTTGCTGGTCATACTGATAGCAAAGGTTCTGATGCTTATAACATGAAACTGTCACGCGATCGTGCTTATGCAGTAGCTAACTATTTAAGCGCACGCGGTGTGGCTTCTAGCCGTATCAATGTCGTCGCTTATGGTGAGTCTCGTCCAGTTGCTGATAACAGTACCGAGTATGGTCGTCAGCAAAACCGCCGTGTTGAATTAACCATCAATGCGCCAAACAACGTACGTTAATTCATACGATGGTTTAGCTGTCACTATAGTGTTGAAAAAGGTCAGTGATAAACTGGCCTTTTTTTATGCCTGATATTTAGATTTCAAATTCAAAATGATTTTAGGTATTAGGATTCCGTTTGCTTTAAATCAATTTGAAATATTTTTGGTACTTTTATTTATAAAACAATCGTTAGCTAAATGGTTATATTAATATTAATTAAATATTGATAATGATTATCAATAACACTATAATTTACAAAGCTTTGTTATTGTGGCGATACTAGGGTAGGTTCTCAGTTCATTTGATTGCCTTATAGATGGACTAAAAATAGCTAAATTTTGTCTAATGTTGTCAAATTTCTGGTCAATATCTTGATATTATGGGCGCTGTTTTTCTCATTTGACTGTCATTTTTATCAGCATTATTTAAAATGAGGATATGCCCTAATGCTCTTTATTCAAAGCCCATTTTTCTTTTGCGATACTTTTTGAGGATATGTATGACGATTACCACAGTAACGAGCCGTAAGATTTTACCAACTACTTTAGCTGCTGCGCTTGCAGGGTTGTTAATGGTGTCGGGTTGTACCAAGCAAGCCAAGGAAGAAACGGACTCTACCGCCGATACGCAAACAGCGGTGCAAGACACAACCGCTGCAGATACGACGAAACTATCAGCGGTTGATCAAGCTTATACCGATAGACTGATGATCAGCTATGCCAACATGGCGCATGCGGCTTATAAAGATTCGCTAGATACTGCTAAAGCCCTGCAAACGGCAGTAGAGACCTATGTGACAACACCAACCCAAGCAAACCTTGATGCGGCAAAAGCGGCGTATAAAGCCGCGCGCCAGCCGTATTCGCAAACTGAGATTTTCCGTTTTGATGAAGGCTTTGTGACAGCCAACGATAAACGAGCCCTCGGTAGTATCGATGGTTGGGAAGGACAGGTAAATGCTTGGCCACTTGATGAGGCGCTGATTGATTACGTTAGTGATGGCTATGAAGGTGAATACAATAGCCAAGACAATATCATCAATAGCGATAGCATTACGGTCGGTAGTATCAAACAAGATACCAGTACTATCACTCCTGAGCTGTTAGCAGAAATGAATGAGATTGGTGGCAGTGAAGCGAATGTGACGACCGGCTACCATGCGATTGAGTTTATGCTATGGGGACAAGATAATAACGGTGTTGGCGAAGGTGCAGGCAACCGTCCAGTGACTGACTATGTAACTGAAGCGGGTCAATGTACCAGTGGTGAGACGGTCAATGAAGATGCTGGTATATGTGAGCGTCGTGGCGCATTCTTAAAAGCAGCGACTCAATTATTGGTTGATGATTTGACTGCAATGGAAGCTGAGTGGCAGCCTGAGAGTGAGAATACCTTACGTAGCGACCTGATGGCTCGCAAATACGATAATGGTCTACGCCAAATCATGTATCAAATGGGCAGCTTAGCATTGGGTGAGCTTGCTTCTGAGCGTATACAGGTTGCGTTTGTAACGGGCTCTACTGAAGATGAGCATGAATGCTTCAGTGATTTGACCCATCTAAGCTACGCCAACAATGCCCGTGGTATCCAAAATGTCTTTAACGGCAACTATAAGACAGTCGCTGGTAAGAGCGTTGGTGGTTATGGTGTTAAAAACTACCTCGTCGATACCAACAACAAAGAAGCGGCTGATAAATTGGCGACTGACTTTGCTAAGGTAGAAGCCGCCTTTAATGTGATTGTTGAAAAAGGTGAAAAAGAAGGCATCAAAGTTGATCAAATGATTGCCACCGCTGGTCAAGTAAGCAAACAAGGTATTTCAGCTGAAGAGCAAAATACCCGTCGTAGCTGGATTGAAAATAGTATCACTAGCCTACAAGAGCTGACAGCTGGTATCGAAAATGCGGCAAAAGCGGTCGGTATTGACAATTTAGATGCTGACGCAGGTTCGCAGTTTTAATTGCTCATTAATCTACTTGCTTAACAGCAAGCATAGCAGTGATTGACATAGCAGTGATTGACATAGTATTGACCGACATAGCATTGATCGATAATGCCTGACAAGTCGTTATAAGCTAATGAGAATTATTTTCATGGAAAAATAATTTAGGTATAATACACACGTTGTCGACTACCGTTGGCAGCGTGTTTTTTTTACCATATTAAAATAGCCTGATAGGTCAGTACATCGCTGTACCTTATCGACTAGAAGTGAAACACTTTATAGCATGCGATTTTAATGGTTCTAGATTAGAACTAAGGTACTCTTTATGAACACCACGATGAACACCAAAAATATTTTCAAAGCCAAAACCCCTACCTTTTTTTATGCGTCTTTTGTCAGCAAAACCACCCTGTTAAAGCCAACGCTTGGTATTCTATGTGTGCTATCCCTTAGTGCTTGTCAGCCGACGGACAGTGTGTCTGATGATATTTCTGAAAACGAAAAATCTGCCATTAATAATGCTGACAACCCAACGCTAACACCTGAACGCCTCCAAACCATCGAAACGCTCGCTGGCATACCAATGCAGCAATTGGCAAGCTTTGATCCGCAAGAGGTCAAGCAAGGTGGTGATACAGGAATCAGTATTAGCAGCGCTGAGAGTTACTCTAAACCTTCATCAAACTTGACGGCATCACGAAAAGGGCATTTCTTTATTGGTAATGCGTTCTTTCGGCAGCCGTGGGTGATTGCCCCTGCCAGCACTGACAGCCGCGATGGTCTGGGCGCATTGTTCAATGTTGCTGCCTGTCAGTCGTGCCATGTCAAGGACGGTCGCGGTCATGCACCTATGACCAGTGATGACGATGCCGATAGCTTGCTTATTCGCCTTGCGATGCCAGCGACCACCGATGAGCAGCGTCAGCAACTGCAAAACTCACTTATCGAAAAAGTCGTTCATGCTATGTATGGTGGTCAGCTACAAGATCGAGGCATCCAAGGTGTGCCTGCTGAAGCCAGAATTGCGGTGCAGTGGACAGATAAGCCTGTTACTTTTGCAGATGGTCATATCGAAACATTGCGTGCGCCCACCTTTAATTTAACCAAACCGGGTTATGGTGCATTTGATGATGATTTGATGGTGTCGCCGCGAGTGGCTTTACCGATGATTGGGCTTGGATTACTTGAGCAAATACCGGATGAAGCGATTAAAAAACAAGCGGTTGATAATAAAAACAGTACGAATGGCGATATCAGTGGCAAGTTCAATTGGGTCATGGATCCACAGACTGGCAAGCATGCTCTTGGACGCTTTGGCTGGAAAGCTGGGCAAACCAAGCTGATTACTCAAAACCAAAGTGCTTTTAATGAAGACATGGGTTTGACCTCAAATATACGTCCTCATGAATCCTGTATGCCGACACAGACGGCTTGTATGAATGCGACGACTGGGGCTGATGAGCAAGGCAATGGCAAGCCGCCCGTCGAAGTCAATGATGAAGTGGCTAAGTTTGTGGAGTTTTATACACGCAATTTGGCAGTACCGCATCGGCGTGATGCTGACGATACGCTAGTGCTAGCGGGCAAAAAACGCTTTTATGATATGGGTTGCCAAAGTTGCCATACGCCAAGATATCAGTTGCCAAAAACCGACGATGACCATCTTGAGCAGCATGGACAAGTGATTTATCCTTATACGGATTTGCTATTACATGACATGGGTGATGATCTTGCCGATCGCACGATTGCTGGAAAATTACCCGCAAAAAATATCCAAGTCGAGTTTTTAGCCAATTCTTATGAATGGCGTACGCCTGCTTTATGGGGCATTGGTCTGGCACAAACGGTCGATCCACAAGCGACATTTTTGCATGATGGTCGCGCCCGTACGTTGATGGAAGCGGTGTTATGGCACGGCGGTGAAGCCCAGAAGCAACAGCAAAAAGTACTCAAACTCGACAAACAAGGTCGTTCTGAATTGAATGCGTTCTTACAGTCATTATAGAGATAAGGTCATTTATCTATGCTAAATGACTGAGTAATAACTGAGAAAGTAAGTGTTGATAAGGTTATCCGCCCAATCAAACACTAGAGACTAGAGCTTGTAAAGAGTAGAATTTAAACCATTATTGATAATAATATTGAGAAATTTATGAAAATAAACCATGCTTTAGCGATGGCCTTATCGGCCTTAAGCGCAGGCTTGCTGATCAGCTGTGTTAAACCGGCTGATGACAATAAAGCGCCAGAAGTAGATAGCCAAAAAGTTGCGCAAGACAATGCGGCATCTACAAGCGCAGCAGAAAAAGATAGTAGTGGAGATAAAATTACCGCTGTCGATATTAGTGCCGAGACTGAAAAGACCTATTTGACCCATGTGGCAAATGACATTGTCATTCCAGCCTATGCGGATGCCGCAAAACAGAGTGATTTATTGCATGATTTGGCACAAAAGCATTGTCAGCAAGCACCAGTCAGCGGTGATGAGCTGCAAGCACTGCGCGATCAATGGCTAGTGCTTGCACGAGCATGGGCAGGCGCTGAGATGATTAACTTTGGTCCAGCGACCGCCAGCATGAGTAATTTATATATCAATTACTATCCTGATGAGCGCGGTCTGGTACACAGTGGCGTTGCGGATCTAATCGCTGCCAATCCTAAGCTCACTGCCGAGCAATTGGCTAACGAGAGCGCCATCGTGCAAGGGGTGCCAGGATTAGAAGAAGCGTTATATGCCAATGACAGTCTGGATGCTGCTCAATGTGCTTATGTTATTAGTGCAAGCAGTGCTTTGAGCACGCGCCTAAAAGATATTGAGAAAAACTGGCAGCAAAATGCCACTAATCTATTAGCCATTGATAAAACGGCTGACAGCGATCAAGGGTTGAATCAATGGTTTAATTCTTTACTCTCGTTGGTTGAGACCATGAAGTCTAATGCCATCGATCAACCGTTAGGCTTAACAGGAAAGGCAAAAGGTCATTTGCCAGCCGCTACCGCAGAGCAAAGCCGTGCCATTATCAATGCTAAATTGGCGACATTGAATGAAGTAATGACGGATCCCGTTTTGACCGCTATTTTGGGCAGCAATAATGAAAATGAAGTCGCGGATAACTTATCGACCGCG